>NZ_LDUL01000036.1:0-160896 GCF_001043615.1 Burkholderia sp. LK4 | reverse complement strand
AACACGAAATTCCTGACAGGCCCCTATTTTCTGGCCATCGTCGAACTCAACAACCTTTCCCGTGCGGCCGAAACAATGTGCGTCGCGCAATCCACGCTATCGCACGCCCTTCGGCAACTCGAAGAGGAGCTAGGAATTGCTCTGTTCGATCGAGTCGGGCGTGGCATTCGCCTTACACAGGCCGGCCGGGTTTTCCGCGACTATGCCGCACGCACTTGCAATGAAACGACACGAGCAAGACGTGCCCTACAGGAACTGAACGAGCTCAACGCGGGCACCTTTACCTTGGGGGCGATCCCGATATTCCCGCTGTCATTTCTACCTCGAGCGGTCTCATCCTTTAATCAGCAGTATCCGAAGGTCCGGATCGTAGTTGAGGATCTACTCGCAACTGAGCTCGAGGAGAAACTGGCACTCGGAACACTCGATCTCGGTCTCGCCTTCCATCCAGCTTCGCGGGACGATGTCGAATCCGAGTATCTCTTCACGGAGCGACTTGTCCTTGCTGTCGGCCGGAGCCACCCCTTCGCACAGAGGCGCCGGGTCCAATGGAAAGCGCTCGATTCAATTCCCCTTGCGCTGCTGACACCAAAATTCTCGACGCGCACCCTGATCGAAGAGGCGTTCAAAACTGCCGGCGTCCAGTCGAGGGTAGTCGTGGAAATGGATACCACGGAGTCGCTTCTGGCAGTTGCCGCAGAAGGGCAACTTGCAACTATCGTTCCGGAACGTGCTGGTTCCGGCTTCGAACGCGTCAACTTGATACCCGTCACGCATCCGGAGTTGTCTCGAAAACTCGGTTTGTTGTGGCCGAAAGGAACGGGGCGAACTCGTGCCGCAACCACTTTCGCAGACGTGCTGAAAGCCGCGTCCGCAAATCTGCGGCGCGACTAGAAAACGTAATCTGTGGCCGAGTGAATTGGGTCTGCGACAATTCGCACGTGGTGGCGCTTTGCCACTACAGATCAGCATGCTCCGGTAGCCGGGCAATACAAGGGCACCTTCCACGCCCATGTCGAATGACCGGTACCGGGCAAGCCATGTGACTGTTTCGGGGCGGCTGCCAATGGCCGAATTCCGAAATCGAGCGGGCCACGCAGATATGAATCGACCGCCGTTGCGCCAGATGAAGCGTGCTTCTGCTCACCCCCTCAAAAAATCGACCTTCCCGAATAAGTCGTCAACCACTCCAACGCCAGCGTCCCCGCCAACGAGTTCCCATTAGCATCGAGCCCCGGCGCCCACACACAAACCGCCATTTCCCCGGGCAGCACCGCCACGATCCCGCCACCGACACCACTCTTCGCCGGCAACCCGACGCGATACACAAAATCCCCCGCCGCATCGTAAGTGCCACAGGTCAGCATCAACGCCGACAGCCGCTTGGCGGAACTCGAATCCACGATCCGCTCGCCGGTCACCGGCGCGACCCCGCCATTCGCGAGAAACAGCGCCGCGCTCGCCAGCTCGACGCAGTTCATCTCGATCGCACACTGCCGGCAATACGCGTCGATCACCGTATCCGGCGGCATCTGCATGTTGCCGAAGCTCGCCATGAAATGCGCCATCGCGCGGTTGCGCTCCGCGTGCTGCAGTTCCGACTGCGCGACGCGCGAATCGTAGTTGATGTCGTTCGCGCCGATCAGCCGCCGCACGAATTCGACGAGCGCCGTCTCGGCCTTCACGAAACGCCGGCACAGCACATCGGTGACAACCAGCGCCCCCGCATTGATGAACGGGTTGCGCGGCTTGCCGCGCTCGCTCTCGAGCTGGACCAGCGAGTTGAACGCGTTGCCGGACGGCTCGCGGCCGACCCGTTCCCACAGGTCGTCGCCCAGCAGCTGGAACGCGAGCGTGCACGCGAACAGCTTCGAGATGCTCTGGATCGAGAAGCGCTCGTGCGCGTCGCCGACCGTGCAAACGTTTCCATCGAGTGTGACGACGGCCATCCCGAACTTGTCGGCGGGCACTTTCGCGAGCTCGGGAATGTAATCGGCGACCCGTCCCTGGCCAATCCAGGGGGCGAGTTCGGTGTGGATGCGTTCGAGGATCGTTTGGTAATTCATCAAGTCAGGCGGGCAGCGCATGGCCCGGATTCAGGCGAGCCCGTATGGAACCGTCCCGGCGCCGATTCGTCAAGCTCGGCCGATATCGTTCCCTTATTTTCAAGACCGCTAAACAGGCAATCGGCTGTCGCAGTATCATGCGGTACGTTTCGGCCACTGGCCGGCGTCCGGCACCGGCCGGCGCCGCCGTGGCTTTCCCGATGAACCGACCGCTGCCCATGTCTTTTCGCATCCTGCTCGTCGAAGACGACACCCGCCTGTCCACGCTGATCGCCGGCTACCTGCGCAAGAACGACTATGAAGTCGACACTGTGCTGCATGGTGACGCCGCGGTGCCGGCGATCCTGTCCATTCGCCCCGATCTCGTCATTCTCGACGTGAACCTGCCGGGCAAGGACGGCTTCGAAATCTGCCGGGAGGCGCGCAAGCAGTACGACGGCGTGATCATCATGGTGACAGCCCGCGACGAGCCGTTCGACGAGCTGCTCGGCCTGGAATTCGGCGCGGACGACTACGTGCACAAGCCGGTCGAGCCACGCATCCTGCTCGCGCGGATCAAGGCCCAGCTGCGCCGTGCGCCAGCGCGCGCGCCCGAGAGCAGCGCGCCGCAGCCCGAACGCTACGCGTTCGGCAAGTTCTCGATCGACCGCACCGACCGCTCCGTCGTGCTGCCCGACGGCAGCACGCCCGACCTGACGTCGGCCGAATTCGACCTGCTGTGGGCACTCGTGTGCCATGCGGGCGAAGTCGTCAGCCGCGACGACCTGATGCTGCAGTTGCGCGGCGTCGAGTTCGACGGCCTCGACCGCACGATCGACGGGCGCATCTCGAAGCTGCGCCGCAAGCTGCGCGACGACGCGAGCAACCCGCAGCGGATCAAGACGATCCGCAGCAAGGGTTATCAATTCAGCAAGCACGCGTGGGAATGACGCGGCCTTCGGGCGACGCCGTCACGTTCCGCGCGGGCATTCCCCCTGCCGGCCGGGAGCCGAGATGATCCGACGAACCCGTTCGCACCCCGATGCACCGCCGCTGCCGACGCTGCGCTACGTCAAATGGCGCTGGCTGCATTTCCGCCGCGCGTGGACCGATACGCGCGCCGACCGCATTCCGAGCTGGTCGCGCCTTTACGTGCGCACCTACCTGCATCTGCTCGGCCTCGTGCTGCTGACCGCGCTCGTGCCGGCGCTCGCGCTGTGTGTCGAATTGTCGCCGCAGGTCGTGTGGCATGCGTTCGATTCGCTGCCCGGCGACATCTGGATCGTGCTCGCGTTCGTGTTCGCCGCACCCGCGCTCGCGGCGTACCGGTGGATGCGGCCGGTGTGGTCGGATCTCGTGATGGTGCGCGAGCGCGCGATCGACTTCACGGGCGGCCGCTTCAACACGCGCGCGCGCGAATCGCACAGCGTGATCATCGGCCCGCTCGCACGGACGCTGAATGCGCTCGCGATGCGGATGGAACGCCTGATCGCCGCGCAGCGCGACCTCACGAACGGCATCTCGCACGAGCTGCGCACGCCGCTCGCACGTGTGCGTTTCGCGCTCGAAATGCTGCGCGAGCCAAGTTCCGCGGCCGAATACCAGAGCGCGCTCGAGAGCATCGCGCAGGACGTGACCGAGCTCGAGGAACTGATCGACATGAGCCTGACGTTCGCGCGGCTCGAATACAGTTCGCTGCAGTCGAATCTCGAGATGACGGCCCCCGTCGCGTGGTTCGAACACCAGGTCAACGATGCGCAGCTGCTGTATCCGGAACGCGCGATCGAGTCGCGTATCGCGATCGCGTCGGACCTGCGGGTGAAGATGGACCGGCGGCTGATGTCGTACGCGATGCGCAACCTGCTGCGCAACGCGAGCAAGTACGCGAGGTCGCGGATCGTCGTCGGGATCTCGCTCGTGCACGGCAACATCGGGATCTTCGTCGAGGACGACGGCCCCGGCGTGCCGGAGAGCGAGCGCGAGCGGATCTTCGACGCGTTCGTGCGCCTCGACCGCCGCACCGGCGGTTATGGCCTCGGCCTGTCGATCACGCGGCAGGTGCTTCACGCGCACAACGGCCGGATCGCGGTCGTCGACCCGATGGAACTCGGCGGCGCACGCTTCGAGATCAGCTGGCCGGTCTGACGATCCGCAACACGAATCCCGGGCCCCGGGACTCGACAGCAACCCCGCACGACCCCACGACAGCCGCGCGCGCCGGATTCGAGCGCGTCGCCGGCTTGTCCCGCCGTTCCTTTCCCGTCCCGATGTCTGCCCGCACCGCCACCGCATGACGATTCGTTTGCCCCGCGCGCACGCTTTGCATTACGATTGCAATTGCAACTGTGTAGGCGGGCCGATCCGTGTCAGTGGAGGCGGGCGGCCCGCGACGCAGCCGTGAAGCCGGGGCAGCCACGATGGCCGCTCCGTTGTTCATGCATTCCTGTCAGGGTCATACGTCATGCGGCTTTTGAATATCGTGTCTTCTCCCCGCGGCGCGAGGTCGGCGTCGATCGCGGTCGCCAATGCCTTTGTCGATGCGTTCCGGGAAACGGGCGCATCGATCGACGTCGATACGCTGAATGTCTGGGAAGAAGACTTGCCGGACTTCGGCAGCGACGCGATCGGCGCCAAGTACAAAGGCGTCGCCAACGCGCCGATGGACGACGCGGAACAGTCGGTCTGGCGGCGCATCCAGGCGCTCGTGAAGCGCTTTCAGGAAGCGGACCGGATCGTCGTGGGCGTGCCGATGTGGAATTTCGGCTATCCGTACAAGCTCAAGCAGCTGATCGATCTCGTCAGCCAGCGGAACATGCTGTTCACGTTCGACGGCAAGGCCTACGGTCCGCTGCTGGAGATTCCGCGCGCGCTGGTCATCCATGTTCGCGGACAGAGCCGGGAGACGGGCGCCGGTGCCGACAATCCGGGGTTCCGGCATCAGGCCGACTACATCGAATTCTGGTTGAAGTTCATCGGCGTGAGCGAGGTCAGGAGCCTGACCGTCGAACACACGTGGGGGGCGCGGGCGAGCGACAGCATCGAACAGGCGCAGGCCCGGGCGGTCGCGATGGCCGCGGCGTTCTGATCCGGGCGTGTCGCACGAAGGCGTGGCGGATGCCGCCGAAGCGGCACCCGCGCACGCTCAGTACGTGCGGCCGAGCTGCAGGTAGAAGTTGCGGCGGCCGCCGGGCGCGAGCGCCACGCCGAGGTAGACCGGCCCGAACGCGGTCGACAGGCTCGTGAAGAACGTATAGCTCTGCTTGAGCGCGCCGCCGCCGATCTGCTGCCCGCTCGACCAGACGTTGCCGACTTCCGCGCTGGCGCCCACCGACAGCGCCTTGATCGGCGATGCGTTGAACGTCATCAGCTGGTTCATGTAGGTCACCTGCGCATACGCGAGTTCGTTGCCGTTCAGCTGGTCGGCCGCATACGCGGACAGATGCTGGAAGCCGCCGAGCGTGAAGTTGAACGCATTGATCAGGTTGGTGCCGCCGATGCTCTTGCCGCCTTCGATCGTCGCGCTGACGCTGTGGCTGCCGAACTGCTGCGCCACCATCGCCTTGCCGTAGATCTCGGTGTAGGGCGCGTTGTTGATGCTGTCGTCGAATTCGCTCGCCGAGCCCCCGTTGCGCGACACCAGCGAGCGCTCGACGCGGAACTCGGTGAAATAACCCTTGCGCGGGAACAGCGGATCGTCGAGCTGGTCGATGACGAGCCGCGCGCGCGCGATCAGCGCCTGCGACGTGAAGCTCGGCCACAGCAGCGTCTGGCCGCTGCCGTCGTCGAACGGGACGTTGTAGGTCGGCGAGCCGTGCCCGGTCACGTACCCGACGCCGATCCGGAAATCGCCGAGCCGCGCGATCGGCAGGCCGAAATCGAGCCCGGCGCGCGCGGTCTGCATCAGGTACTGCGTGATCTTCACGTCGCCGGAGTCGTCGTACAGGTTCGCGTAGCGGCGCTGGTATTCGGCGTAGGGCGACAGATAGACGCCGTACGCCATCGACAGCGGCTGGCGGAATTCGACGCGCGCCGATTGCAGGTCGCTGCCGATCGTCGTGTCCGCGCGGAATTCGAGCCCCGATTCGGTCAGCCACGGGCGCCGGTAGCCGACATGCAGGCGGAAGCCGCCCTCGTCGGTCGAGCTGCTCGACATGCCGAGCCCGAACAGCAGGAAATTCGGCCCCCAGTATTTCTCGCGGGCGTCGATCTCGAGCACGTTCTCGTCACCGTGGCTCACGATCTGCTGCGTGACGCTCTCGAAGTTGCCGCCCGTCGTGAGGCCGAGCAGATCCTGGCTGACGGTGTTCGGATCGTACGTGTCGCCGGGCTTCACGTGCAGCGCGTTGCTGACGACCCGCTTCGGCACGCCGCCGGAGGTCTTGATCTCGATGCGCGTGATCCGGATCGGCGGCGGCAGCGGTTGCGCGTGCGCGGAGCGGTACGCCGCATATTGTTCCGGCGTGAGCGCGAAGCGCCGCAGCCTAGGCAGCGCCGCGGTCGCGGCGGCCGCGCCGGCGGCGATCGCCTGCTTCGCGTTCTGGAAATCGGTGAACGCGAGCGAGCCGAGGTCCGGCGTGAGCAGCACGTCCTGCGCGTCGAGCTGCTTGCGCTGGGCGGTCACGTTCTGGCGGATCAGGATGCCGACCATCTGCTGCATCACGTCGGCGGGCGACGCGAGCGCGTCGAGCGGGCGCAGTTGCGAGCCGATGTCGACCGCGATCACGACGTTTGCGCCCATCTGCCGCGCGGTGTCGACGGGCAGGTTGCTGACGAGCCCGCCGTCCACCAGCGCGCGCCCGTTGATCTCGGCCGGCGCGAACAGGCCCGGCATGGCCATGCTCGCGCGGATCGCGAGCGGCAGCGAGCCGCGGTCGAGCACCACCATCTGGCCCGTCTGCAGGTCGGTCGCGACCGCGCGGTACGGGATCGGCAGCCGGTCGAACGGCTGGTTGGTCGGCACGGCGGCCGTCCAGTTCGCGAGCAGCGCCTGCAGCCGGTTGCCCTGCACGAGGCCGACCGGCGCCTTCACGCCTTTCTTGCCGAAACCGAGCGTCAGCCCGTTGATGTACAGGCGTTCGTCCTCCCGGCTGGTTTGCGGCAGGTCCGCGCGGTCCGTCACGTCGAACGCGATGTCCGCGAGGTTGACCTCCGAGAGCCGCTTCTGCATCTCGCCGGCGGCCATGCCGCTCGCATACAGCCCGCCGACCACGGCACCCATGCTGGTGCCCGCGATGCAGTCGATCGGGATGCGGTTGTCCTCCAGCACCTTCAGGACCCCGAGGTGTGCGTAACCGCGCGCGCCGCCGCCGGACAGCACGAGGCCGATCGACGGGCGGCCGGCCGGGCCGCCGTCGGCGTCGCAGGTGTGCCCGGATGCGGCGGGCGTGGCAGCCGGCGCGCTGGCGGCGGTGGCCTGGGCGGCGGCGGATTCGGGGGCCGGCAGCGGTTGCGCGGCGACCGTGCAGCACCAGAAGGCGACGAGCGTCGTGCAAAGCGGGCGCACCCGCGCCCAGCGGAAGGAAACGGTCGCTGTCATGGAGGAAATACCTGGCGTGATCGGGCGTCTGAGGCCTGCCGGGAGCAGGCAAGACCGAGAGATTACCGTGTTTTACAGACGTAATGCGAGAGGCTGTGGCGTAGCCGGATGTGTCCGGAACGGCACATTTGACAATTGCGTCGCGAAAAAATCATTGGAATTGCCTAAAGTATCGGAACGATTTGCCGCTAAGTCCGTGATGGAGCGGCATGGCCGCGCCACGGAAATGCGGCGCGGCTGCCCCGCGTCCGTTCGATTACAAGGGTTTGATATGTCGACACCGCTGTTCGGAAAGTTGTTTGCGCAACCCGTTGCGATCGACCCTGGAACGGCAAGTACGCGGATTTATACGCACGAACGCGGCGTGGTGCTGAACCAGCCGTCGGTCGTCTGCTTCCGCAAGGCCGGCGCGACCGATGCACGGCCGACGCTCGAGGCCGTCGGCGAGCTCGCGAAGGCGCTGCTCGGCCGCGAGCCGGGGCATCTCGAAGCCGTGCGGCCGATGCGGCACGGCGTGATCGCCGACGCGCACGCGGCCGAGCAGATGATCCGCAGCTTCATCGACATGTCGCGCACGCGGTCGCGTTTCGGCCGCCGCGTCGAGGTCACGCTGTGCGTGCCGTCCGATGCGACGGCCGTCGAGCGCCGCGCGCTTCGCGAGGCCGCGTTCGCGGCGGGTGTATCGGAGGTCGAACTGATCGAGGAATCGCTGGCGGCCGGGCTCGGCGCGGGCCTGCCGGTGACCGAGCCGGTCGGCTCGATGGTCGTCGACATCGGCGGCGGGACGACGGAAGTCGCGGTGATCGCGCTCGGCGGCATCGTCTACCGCGAGGCGATCCGCGTCGGCGGCAACCAGTTCGACGCGGCGATCGTCAACCATGTCCGCAACCTGTATGGCGTGCTGCTCGGCGAGCAGACGGCCGAGCACGTGAAGCAGTCGATCGGCTCGGCCACCAGCGCGGTGCCGCGCAGGTCGACGCGCGCGGTCGGGCGCAGCGTCGGCGACGGCCTGCCGCGCTCGATCGAGCTGTCCAACCACGACGTGGCGGACGCGCTGGTCGCGCCGCTCAAGCAGGTGATCGGCGCGGTGAAGTCGGTGCTGGAGAACGCGCCGGCCGAGCTCGTGACCGATATCGCGAATCGCGGCGTGGTGCTGACGGGCGGCGGCGCGCTGCTCGCGGATCTCGAGCGCCTGCTGTACGACGAGACGGGCCTCGTCGCCCGGATCGCCGACGAGCCGGCCACCTGCGCGGTGCGGGGCGCCGGCGAGGCGATGGGGCGGCTCGCGATGTGCCCGGTCGACTGATTCGGGCTGGGCCGGGCATCGCGGCACGGTTATTGACGTTCCTTCGATCTCCGTAAATTTCCGGAGACTTTCCCTTTCCAGTTGCCTGCCCGCTTCGCCGGGCACGCTGCTCCGGTCGACTTGCCGGAAGGCCGGCCATCGTCCGGCATCGGTCCGCCGCGTGGACACCCGAACGCGCACCGTGCTAGCGTTACGCGCCCGCGCGGGGCCGGGCACGCCGAAATGCCCGGCGAGCCCGACGAGTCCGACGACCTGAGAGACCGAAAACCTTGAAAAACCGTACCAAACGGGGCTTCTTCGCCCGAACGGGCCGCCTGCTGGCCATCGTTGCCTGCCTGTGGATCGTCGCAGCCGTTGCGCTCGTCGCGCACGGGCTGCGGATGCCGAGCGAGCCGGCCGACGTTGCCGTGATCTTCGGCAACGCGCTCGACGCGACCGGCGCGCCGAAGCCCGTACTCGCCGCCAGGCTCGATGTCGGCGTGCGCTGCTACCGCACGGGGCAGTGCCCGGCGTTCCTGGTCAGCGGCGCGATCGACGGCCCCGGGCTGAACGAGGCGACCGCAATGCGCGACTATCTGGTGGCGCGCGGCGTGCCGGCCGACCGGATCGCGGTGGACGACCAGGGCGACAACACGCTCGCGACGGCGCAGCACACGCTCGCTTACCTGCAGGCGCACCGCGTGTCGCGCGTGCTGATCGTCAGCCAGTTCTACCACCTCGCGCGGGCGCGGCTCGCGTTCGAGCGCGTCGGCATCGCGCGGGCGAACATCTCCGCCGCGTACCCGGCCCGTTTCCAGTTGCGCGACATCTATTCGAGCTGGCGCGAAGTGCCGGCCTACGCGGTGTATGCGGTGCGGTTGTGGGTGAACCCCGATGCGCGGCCCGTCTCGTTCCGGCCGATGCTTTATCTGATACGGCTGTTTTCGTCACGCGGTGCGGGTCTTCCGATCGACGCGTGACGAACATCGACTAACCCTGGACATCCCGCACGTTTCGTCTGACGAATAACGGCGGGTGGATTATCGTGTGTCGATACTTCCCGCGCATGTGGATATTGCGTTGCAAAAAAATTCGGCCGTGATAATCGCGTGGATATCCGTGTTTTCACGGATGCGTTATTTTCGATGCTGTAAATAAATATCCGGGAAATTGACAAAAAAGGAATGCCGATTTACCTGTCTGACGCGTCCCGATAAGTAAAAAATGCGTGCCCGCCGGACCTCGATCAAATGGGGAAAAGATCGACTGGAAAAGCCTGTTTTTTTGATATAGCCTTGTCTGACAAAAGCAGGGCGGTGATCAAATCAACCAGAAAATCGCTGCAGAAAAACAGGGGCCATCGACATGTCATTCGACTAGTTTCACGCCTGCCTTCCCGGGCCAATTAAAGATTCGTCCATGAATTAACCGACGTCGCATCGCGACAGGCGGCGTGGATGCTTTTGTCCGCGATTTTCTGCTGCCGGCCGTTCGATTTCACGGTAATACCAATTCCAATAACGAGGGAAAGCATGAATCTTGCGCGTTCGAAAAAAGCCGGCGAACCGTTTCCGAGATTGCTGTTGCCGACGGGCGTTTTCCTGGCGTTGTCCGGCGCCGGTATCGTGCCCGCCCAGGCGACCTGCAGCACGGCGGGCACGACGGTGACCTGCTCCGGGGTCGCCAACCCGCTTGCGCCGAGCTATGCGAACAGCGCGAACAACATCCAGGCCACCGTCAATCCCGGCGCGAGCGTGGGCGTTCTGCTCGGCGTCGGCGGCACCGCGATGTCGCTGACCGGCAACGGCGTCAGGCTGACCAACAACGGCACGATCGACCCATCCGCACTCGGCTCGGGCCTCGGCGTGCTGTCGAGCGGGGCAGTGGTCGGCAATGCGTCCGCGAGCGCGAACACCACGGTCGTCAACAACGGCACGATGAACGGCTCGACCGGCGTGGCGATCAGCGGCGTGACGGGCATGGCGCTGTCGGTCCAGAACGGCACGGGCGGTACGTCGACGATCAACAACACCGGCACGATCGGCTCGAACCCGCTGGTCGGCGCGACCCTCGTCGGCGCGGACGCGCCCGTGGTGGCTGCTTACGGCGGCGCCACGGTCAACATGACGAACAGCGGGACGATCAACGGTCGTGTGTCGCTCGGCTCGAACGGCACGCCCGGCCAGGGCAATACGTTTACCAACTCGGGCACGATCAACGGCGGCGTGTCGATGGGCGCGAACAGCACCAACACGTTCAATGCCGTGACGGGTTCGTCGGTCAACACGGCGGGCGGCACCGGCGGCGGGTTCAACATCACGATCGGCCCGAACACGATCAACGTGGCGGCGACGGGCACGGTCGACGGCGGCGCGGGCGGCAACAACACGCTCAACCTGCAGCAGGGCACCAGCGCGAACGGCACGATCGCGGTCAATAATTACGTCAACTTCAATCACGTCGACGTCCAGAGCGGCAACTGGACGATCAACGGCGCGTCGACCGCGCAGGACACGACGCTGGCGGGCGGCGTCGCGATCATCGGCGACAACGCGTCGCTCGGCACCGGTAACGTCACGGCCAACGGCGGCGCGCTGCAGGCGGGTGCCGCGGGGCTCAACGTCGCCAATACCGTGACGCTCGGCACGGGCGGGCTGACGGTGCAGGGCGCGACCGGGCTCACGCTGTCGGGCGCGGTGACGGGCGGCGGCGCGCTGACGAAGAACGACGGCGGCACGCTGACGTTGAACGGCGCGAACAGCTATACGGGCGGCACGAACCTGAACGGCGGCGGCATCGTCGTCGGCAACAACGGGGCGCTCGGCAGCGGTGCGCTGAACGTCAACGCCGCGGCCTCGCTCGACTCGAGTGCGAACACGACGCTCGGCAACAACGTCAATCTCGCCAACAGCAGCACGCTGACGGTCGGCGGCAGCAACAATCTCGGGCTGGCCGGCACCATCAGCGGCAACGGCGGTCTCGTGAAGAACGGCGCGGCGACCACGACACTGACGGGCGCGAACACCTACACGGGCGGCACGACGATCAATGCCGGCACGCTCGCAGTGGGCGCGGGCGGCAGCCTGGCGGCGACCGGTGCGGTGAACCTGGCCAACGCGGGTGCGACGCTCGACCTGAGCGCCGCGACGAGCGCTCAGGCGATCGGCGCGCTGGCGGGCTCGGCGGGTACCAGCGTGAACCTCGGCGGCAATTCGCTGACGCTGAACGGCACCACCAATGCGACGTATGCCGGCTCGATCGGCGGCGCGGGCGGCATCACGCTCTCCGGCAGCGGCACGCAGACGCTGACGGGCACGAACGTGTACTCGGGCGGCACGAACCTGAACGGCGGCAACCTCGCGGTCGGCAGCAATACGGCGCTCGGCATCGGCGCGGTGAACGTCAACGGCTCGTCGTCGCTCGACGCGACCGCCAACGTATCGCTCGCGAACAATGTCAACGTCGCCACCGGAACGACGCTGACGCTCGTCGGCAGCGCCGATGTCGGCCTGAGCGGCACGGTCTCGGGCGGCGGCGGTCTCGTGAAGAACGGCGCGGCGACCGTGACGCTGTCCGGCGCGAACAACTACGCCGGCGGCACGACGCTGAATGCCGGCGGCCTGGTGCTCGGCAACAACTCGGCACTCGGCACGGGCGCGTTGACCGTCGGCGGTGCGGCGACGCTCGATACGAGCGCGAACCTGTCGGTCAACAACGCCGTCAACCTTGCCACCAGTTCGACGCTGACACTGGGCGGCAGCCATGCGCTCACGCTGAGCGGCGGCATTTCCGGCGCGGGCGCCCTCGTGAAGGACGGCGCGGCGACCACGACGCTGACGGGGACGAACACCTACACCGGCGGCACGACGATCAATGCCGGCACGCTCGCGGTGGGTGCGGGCGGCAGCCTGGCGGCGACCGGCGCGGTGAACCTGGCCAACGCGGGTGCGACGCTCGACCTGAGCGCCGCGACGAGCGCGCAGACGATCGGCGGGCTGTCGGGGGTGGCCGGGACGAACGTCAACATGGGCGGCAACGGGCTGACGCTGGGCGGGACGGCCAGCGGCACGTTCAGCGGCGCGATCGGCGGCACGGGCAGCCTGACGCTGGCCGGCACCGGCACGCAGACGCTGAACGGCGCAAGCACCTACTCGGGCGGCACGAACCTGAACGGCGGCAGCAGCGTCGTGCTCGGCAACAATGCGGCGCTCGGCACCGGCACGCTGAACGTCGGCGGCGCGGCGACGCTCGACACGAACACGAGCCTGTCGGTCAACAACGCGGTCAATCTTGGCAACGGTTCGACGCTGACGCTCGGCGGCAGCAACGCGCTCACGCTGAGCGGCGGCATTGCCGGCGCGGGCGCTCTCGTGAAGAACGGCGCGGCGACCACGACACTGACGGGCGCGAACACCTATACCGGCGGCACGACGATCAATGCCGGCACGCTCGCGGTGGGCGCGGGCGGCAGCCTGGCGGCAACCGGCGCGGTGAATCTGGCCAACGCGGGCGCGGCGCTCGACCTGAGCGCCGCGACGAGCGCGCAGACGATCGGCGGGCTGTCGGGGGTGGCCGGGACGAACGTCAACATGGGCGGCAACGGGCTGACGCTCGGCGGGACGGCCAGCGGCACGTTCAGCGGCGCGATCGGCGGCACGGGCAGCCTGACGCTGGCCGGCACCGGCACGCAGACGTTGAACGGCGCGAGCACCTACTCGGGCGGCACGAACCTGAACGGCGGCAGCAGCGTCGTGCTCGGCAACAACTCGGCACTCGGCACGGGCACGCTGAACGTCGGCGGTGCGGCGACGCTCGACACGAACACGAACCTGTCGGTCGATAACGCGGTCAATCTTGGCAACGGTTCGACGCTGACGCTCGGCGGCAGCAACGCGCTCACGCTGACCGGCGGCATCGCCGGCGCGGGCGGTCTCGTGAAGGACGGCGCGGCGACCACGACGTTGACGGCCGCGAACACCTACACGGGCGGCACGACGATCAACGCCGGCACGCTGGCGCTCGGTGCCGGCGGCAGCCTCGCGGCGACGGGCGCGGTGAACGTGGCCGGCGCGGGCGCGGCGCTCGACCTGAGCGCCGCGACGGGTGCGCAGACGATCGGTGCACTGAGCGGCGTGGCCGGCTCGGCCGTGAATCTCGGCACGAACGGGCTGACGCTGAGCGGGACCGCCAGCGGCAACTTCGGCGGCACGATCGGCGGCACCGGCGGCCTGACCGTGGCCGGCACGGGCACGCAAACGCTGTCCGGCACGAATACCTACACGGGCGGCACGACGATCAACGGCGGCAGCACACTCGCGCTCGGCGCGGGCGGCAGCCTCGCGTCGACCGGTACGGTGGACCTCGCCGGTGCGGGCGCGACGTTCAATCTGAGCGGCGCGTCGGGTTCGCAAACGATCGGCGCGCTGACCGGTGCGGCGAATACGAATGTGGATCTTGGCGCGAACGGGCTGACGTTGAGCGGCAACGGCAACCACGCGTTCGGCGGGACGATCGGCGGCACGGGCAGCGTGACGTTCGCGGGTGCCGGCACGCAGACGCTGACGGGTGCGAATACGTACACCGGCGGCACGACGATCAACGGCGGCAGCACACTCGCGCTCGGCGCGAACGGCAGCCTGGCGTCGGGCGGTGCCGTGAACCTTGCCGGCGCAGGCGCGACGTTCAACCTGAGCGGTGCGTCGAGCCCGCAAACGATCGGCGCGTTGAACGGGGCGGCAAATACGAACGTGGATCTTGGCGCGAACGGGCTGACGCTGAGCGGCACGGCCAGCGGCACCTTCGGCGGCGTGATCGGCGGCACGGGCGGCGTGACGTTCGCGGGCACGGGTACGCAAACGCTGACGGGTGCGAACACCTACACCGGCGGCACGACGATCAACGCCGGCAGCACACTCGCGCTCGGCGCGAACGGCAGCCTGGCGTCGGGTGGTGCCGTGAACCTTGCCGGCGCAGGCGCGACGTTCAACCTGAGCGGCGCATCGGGCTCTCAAACGATCGGCGCATTGAACGGCGCGGCAAATACGAACGTCGATCTTGGCGCGAACGGGCTGACGCTGAGCGGCACGGCCAGCGGCACCTTCGGCGGCGTGATCGGCGGCACGGGCGGCGTGACGTTCGCGGGCACGGGTACGCAAACGCTGACGGGTGCGAACACCTACACCGGCGGCACGACGATCAACGGCGGCAGCACGCTTGCGCTCGGCGCGAACGGCAGCCTGGCGTCGGGCGGTGCCGTGAACCTTGCCGGCGCAGGCGCGACGTTCAACCTGAGCGGCGCGTCGAGCCCGCAAACGATCGGCGCGTTGAACGGGGCGGCGAATACGAACGTGGATCTTGGCGCGAACGGGCTGACGCTGAGCGGGACGGCCAGCGGCACGTTCGGCGGCGTGATTGGCGGCACGGGCAGCGTGACGTATGCGGGCACCGGCACGCAGACGCTGACCGGCGCGAACACCTACACCGGCGGCACGACGATCAACGCCGGCAGCACGCTTGCGCTGGGCGCGAACGGGAGCCTCGCGTCGGGCGGTGCCGTGAACCTTGCCGGCGCAGGCGCGACGTTCAACCTGAGCGGTGCGTCGGGCTCGCAAACGATCGGCGCGTTGAACGGCGCGGCGAATACGAACGTGGATCTTGGCGCGAACGGGCTGACGCTGAGCGGCACGGCCAGCGGCACGTTCGGCGGGACGATCGGCGGCACGGGCGGCGTGACGTATGCGGGCACCGGCACGCAGACGCTGACCGGCGCGAACACCTACACCGGCGGCACGACGATCAACGCCGGCAGCACACTCGCGCTCGGCGCGAACGGCAGCCTCGCGTCGGGCAGCGCGGTGAGTCTCGCCGGCACGGGCGCGACGCTCAACCTCGGTGGCGCATCGGGCGCGCAGACGCTCGGCGTGCTGACCGGCGGTACCGGCACGAACGTGAATCTCGGTGCGAATACGCTGACGCTGAACGGCAGCGGCAACAACACGTTCGGCGGCGCGATCGGCGGCACGGGCAGCGTGACGTTCGCGGGCGCCGGCACGCAAACGCTGACGGGCGCGAATACGTACACCGGCGGCACGACGATCAACGGCGGCAGCACACTGGCGCTCGGCGCCGGCGGCAGCCTGGCTTCGGGCAGCGCCGTGAATCTCGCGGGCACGGGTGCGACGTTCGACGTGAGCGGCGCATCGGGTGCACAGACGTTTGGTGCGCTGAGCGGCGCGGTCGGCACGAACGTGAACCTCGGCGGCAACGCACTGACGTTGAACGGAAGCGGCGGGACATTCGGCGGGGCGATCGGCGGCACGGGCAGCGTGACGTTCGCGGGTGCCGGCACGCAAACGCTGACGGGCGCGAATACGTACACCGGCGGCACGACGATCAACGGCGGCAGCACGCTGGCCCTGGGGGCGGGCGGCAGCCTGGCTTCGGGCAGTGCGGTGAATCTCGCCGGCACGGGCGCGACGCTCAACCTCGGCGGCGCATCGGGCGCACAGACGCTCGGCGTGCTGACCGGCGGTACCGGCACGAACGTGAACCTCGGTGCGAATGGCCTGACGCTGAACGGCAGCGGCAACAACACGTTCGGCGGTGCGATCGGCGGCACGGGCAACGTGACGTTCGCGGGCGCCGGCACGCAGACGCTGACGGGCGCGAATACGTACACGGGCGGCACGACGGTCAACGGCGGCAGCACGCTGGCATTGGGTGCGGGCGGCAGCCTGGCGTCGGCGGGCGCGGTGAATCTCGCGGGCACGGGTGCGACGTTCGACGTAAGCGCCGCGACGGGCGCACAGACGATCGGTGCGCTGACCGGCACGGGCGGCACGAACGTGAACCTCGGCGCGAATGCGCTGACGCTGAACGGCAGTGGCAACAACACGTTCGGCGGGACGATCGGCGGCACGGGCGGCGTGACGGTTGCCGGTAGCGGCACGCAAACGCTGACGGGCGCGAACACCTACACCGGCGGCACGACGATCAACGGCGGCAGCACGCTCGCGCTGGGCGCGGGCGGCAGCCTCGCGTCGGCGGGCGCGGTGAATCTCGCGGGCACGGGTGCGACGCTCGACGTAAGCGCCGCGACGGGCGCGCAGACGATCGGCACGTTGAACGGTGCGACCGGCGCGACGATCAATCTCGGCGCCAACGCGCTGACGTTGAACGGCAGCGGCAACGGCACGTTCGGCGGGACGATCGGCGGTGCGGGCGGCGTGACGATCGCCGGCACCGGTGTTCAGACGCTGACGGGCGCGAACACGTACACGGGCGGCACCACGATCGCGGCCGGCGGTGCGCTGCAACTCGGCAACGGCGGCACGTCGGGCAGCATCGCCGGCAATGTCGTCGACAACGGCGCGCTGATCGTCAATCAATCCGGCAACGTGACGATTGCAAGCGTGCTGTCCGGCGCGGGCTCGCTGACGCAGGCCGGCAGCGGGCAACTGACGTTGACGGGCACCAGCACCTTGAGCGGGCCGACCACGGTCAGCGCGGGCACGCTCGCCGTCAACGGGTCGCTCGGCCAGTCGACCGTCACCGTGCAGAACGGCGCGACCGTCACGGGCACCGGCACGATCGGCGGCCTCGTGGTGCAGGGCGGCGCGACGGCGGCCGCGTCGCAGCCGGGCGCGGCGCTGAACGTGGGCGGCAACGTCACGTTCCAGCCGGGCTCGACGTTCCAGGTCGCGGCGTCGCCGCAGCAAAGCGGCAGCCTCGCGGCAGGCGGCACGGCGACGCTGAACGGCGGCACCGTGCAGGTGCTCGCGAACCAGAGCGGCTACCAGCCGAGCACGACCTACACGATCGTGACCGCGGCGTCGGGCGTGCAGGGCGCGTTCAGCCAGGTGAATGCGAACTATGCGTTCCTGATGCCGACGCTCAGCTACGACCCGAATCACGTGTACCTGCGACTGGTCCAGAACGGCACGTCGCTGCCCGACGTCGCGACGACGCCCAACCAGCGCGCGGTCGCGGCCGCGCTCGGCGGGCTCGGCGCCGGCAATCCGCTGTACGACGCAGTCCTGACGACCGACGTGCCGACCGCACGCCGCGCATACGGGCTGCTCGACGGCGAACTGCAGGCGAGCCTGAAGAGCATGCTGCTGCTCGACAGCCGCTACGTGCGCGACGCGGTGACCGATCGCGTCCGCCAGGGCCTCGCGCCCGGATCGGGCCCGCTTGCCGCGCTGTCGTCGGGCGGTGCGGCGCTGTGCGGCGACAACACGGCCGGCGCGGTCGACCCGACGCTGCCGCCGGAGCGCCGGATCGGTTCGCGCGAGGGCTGCTACGGCGGCACGCCTTATCAACCGGTGGTCTGGGGGCAGGCGTTCGGCGGCCGCAGCCGGCTCACCGGCGACGGCAACGCGTCGACGATCAACCGCAGCATGACGGGCTTCATCGCCGGTGCCGACATGGCGCTCAACGACAAGTGGCGTGCGGGCCTGGCCGCGGGCGTCACGCACAGCTCGCTCGACAACGCCCAGAGTTCGTCGGCGTCGGTGAACAGCTACTACCTGTCGCTGTACGGCGGCGCGCAGTACGGTGCGCTCGGCGTGCGCGGCGGCGCGTCGTACACGTGGTACCGGATCAACAGCGACCGCAATCCGGGCTTCGCGGGTTTCTCCGATCACGATTCGGCCGGTTACGACGCGAATTCGGCGCAGGTGTTCGGCGAAGTCGGCTACGCGCTGCCGGTCGGGCCCGTGGCGATCGAACCGTTCGCGGGCCTCGCGTATGTGAACCTGCATACCGACGGTTATACGGAAACGGGCGGCGCGGCCGCACTGCGTGCCGGCGGCGAGACGACCCACGTCGGCTTCTCGACGCTCGGCTTGCGCGCGGCGTCGCAGCTCGGCTCGATCGGGAGCGGCACGTTCACCGCGCGCGGGACGGTCGGCTGGCGGCATGCGTTTGGCAACGTGCGGCCGTCGTCGGCGTTCACGTTCGCGAACGGCGGCACGTCGTTCCAGGTATCGGGCGTGCCGATTGCTCGCGACAGCGCCGTGCTCGAGGCCGGCATCGACGCGAACATCACGAAGCGCCTGACGCTCGGCCTCACGTACAGTGGCCAGTACGGCAGCGGCGTGCGCGACAACGCCATCCTCGGCAACATCCTGTGGAAATTCTGATCCGCATTTGATGTGCCTGTAAGCGACGCCAGGCGGCGACGGCAACGTCGCATGGCGTCGCGCTCTTTTCGTCGCTGCGCACGTTCCCCGTTCTGTCCTATCCTGTGCGAACCACGCGGCGCGCGACGCGCGTCGCGCTCGACACAGGAGCATCGATGCCGAATCACGCCGAAGCCACGACGACCCAGGCGCCCCAGGTTGCGCCAACTGCCCCGACCCACGCGTCGGGCCCCGCCTTCATCGCGCCCGAAGCCGATCCGCAGGCACTGGCGCGCAACAACCAGTACGTGCTGAAATCCGGCAACGCGTTCGTGGTCAGCGACGCGCTCGGCGACATCGGCGGTCATGACGACGGCCTGTTCGTCGACGACATGCGCGTGCTGTCGAAGTGGCGCCTGACGTTCGGCGGCCGCGCGCCGTCGCTGCTGTCGGGCGCGACGAGCGCCGACAACGCGTCGTTCACCGCCCACCTGACGAACCGCCCGCTGCCGCCGCTCGGCGGCCACGAAACGCCCGAGGGCGTGATCCACATCGAACGGATGCGCGTGCTCGCGGGCGACGTGCTTTACGAAGCGCTGACGCTGACGAACTACGGCTCGAGCGAGGCCGAGGTGCCGCTGTCGCTGTCGTTCGCGGCCGATTTCAAGGACATGTTCGAGGTGCGCGGCACCCAGCGCCCGAAGCGCGGCACCGTGGTGGCGCCGCGCGTCGACGCGGGCGCGGTGCGGCTGCGCTATGACGGCCTCGACAGCGTCGAGCGCAACGTGACCGTGCATTTCTCGCCGGCGCCCGACGCGCTGTCGGTCGATCGTGCCGATTACACGCTGACGATCGCCGCGCAGGCATGCGTGTCGATCTACCTGACCGTCGATGCGACGCTCGGCCCGGTGCATGAGGAAGGGCCGGGATGCGGCCGCGTCGCGCTGCGCACCGCGCTCGTCGGCGTGCACCGCGAAATGCGCGCGCGGCGCGAATCGATGGCGCGCGTGAACACCGGCAATCCGTTGTTCGATGCGTGGCTCGACCGTTCGCTCGCGGATCTCGGGCTGCTCACGACGCAGCTCGACACGGGGCCGTACCCGTATGCGGGCATTCCGTGGTTCTCGACGCCGTTCGGCCGCGACGCGGTCATCACGTCGTTGCAGATGCTCTGGCTGCAGCCGTCGCTCGCGCGCGGCGTGCTGCGGTTCCTGGCCGAGCACCAGGCGCGCGAGACTTCCGCGTTCCGCGATGCCGAGCCCGGCAAGATCATGCACGAGTTCCGCCGCAGCGAGATGGCCGCGACGGGCGAGGTGCCGTTCGCGCTGTACTACGGCGGTGTCGATACGACGCCGCTGTTCATCGTGCTCGCGGGCGCGTATGTCGAACGCACCGGAGACGATGCGCTGATCGACGAACTGTGGCCCGCGCTCGAGCGCGCCGCGCAATGGGTGATCGACAAGTGCGACCGCAATCCTTACGGATTGCTCGATTACCAGCGCACGTCGGAGCGCGGCCTCGCGAACCAGGGCTGGAAGGACAGCCACGATTCGGTGTTCCATGCGGACGGCCGCTTTCCGGATGGGCCGATCGCGCTCGTCGAAGTGCAGGCGTATGCGTGCGCGGCGCTCGATGCGATGTCGATGTGCTCGTACCGGCGCGGCCACGCGGCCGACGCCACGCGTTATGCGCTGCGCGCGAAGGCGCTGCGCGAGCAGGTCGACGCGCTGTTCTGGATGCCGGAAGGCGATTTCTACGGCATCGCGCTCGACGGTCATGGCGACCTGTGCCGCGTGTTCGCATCGAACGCGGGCCACCTGCTCGCGTTCGGGCTGCCCGACGCCGAGCGCGGCGCGGCGGTTGCCGGCGTGCTCGGCTCGGCGCTGTTCCAGACCGGCTGGGGCATCCGCACGCTGGCCGCCGGCCAGCCGCGCTTCAACCCGATGGCGTATCACAACGGCTCGGTGTGGCCGCACGACAATGCGCTGATCGCGCGCGGCCTCGCGCGCTACGGCGACAAGACGGCCGCGGTGAACCTGCTGCGCGCGCTGTTCGAGGCGGCGGTGAGTTTCGAGATGCGCTTGCCCGAGCTGTTCTGCGGGTTTCCGCGCCGACGCGGCGAACCGCCGACCGCGTATCCGGTGGCCTGCCTGCCGCAAGCATGGGCGGCGGGCGCGCCGTTCATGATGCTGCAGGCCTGCCTCGGCGTGAGCATCGACGCGTCGCGTCACGAGGTGCGCGTCGAGCGTCCGGCGCTGCCGGAAGGCGTCGACTGGCTGCGGATCGACGCGTTGCGCGTCGGTGAGGAAACCGTGTCGCTCACGTTCCGCCGCGTCGACGGCCAGGTCGTCGCGTCGGCGGAGCAGCCGGGCCGCGTGAAGGTGGTCGCGGTGCTGTAGCGGTGCCGCGCGAACGTTGCGCGATGTCGCGCCACGTTCGCACGACGCGGCATAGAATCGTGACATGACCCTTGAACGATGGCGGAGGTAAACGATGACGACCGACAACCGGCCCGACGACGGCGAGCACAAGCTCGAGAATCTGGAAGCGGCGGTCGACCACCTGCACAAGTCGATCGAATCGCAGAGCATCGCGGTCGGCGCGGCGAAAGGCATTCTGTTCAGCCTGATCGAAACGCTCGGCGCGCTGATCGGCGATCCCGACCTGCCCGAGCACGCGCGCTCGGGTTACGAGGCGCTGCGCGACAAGGCGAGCGAACTGCGCGGCGGGCTTGACCGGCATTGATGCGCGGCTGGCGCCGGCGTTGGCCGAAAGGGCTGCGCCGGCGCTGCCCGATTCCGCAGTCGAAGCACAAAACCCCGTGCGCTCAATGAGTTAGGTGGCCGATGCGCAGGATATCCACAAGCTTGCCAACACAATCTGTGGAGAACCGTCCGGCCCCGGGCCGGAGATGCGGCGCGTGCCGCGCGAAAGCGTGTGCGGTGCCACACGGTTGACCGCGCAAGGTCCTGGTATCGAATCCCCTTTTGTATCAGCGTGTTACGCGCCGCATCGGCGGGATATCCACAGGCTTGCCAACATATTCTGTGGATAACTCGCAATCGATTGCGTCGCGACAGTTGAGGATCGGGCCGCCGAGGAGCCCGCTCGAGAAGCCCGGTGCACACGGGCTGCCCGATGTCTGCGTCCGCACGCTAATTCGTGCGCGATCAACGGCTTAGGCCCCGGGTACCCAGGATATCCACATCCTTGCCAACACTTTCTGTGGACAAGCGGGGCCGTGTCATTCGGCCTGCGCCGCGACGGCTGCTTCGGCCACGATCCAGTCGCGAAAGAGCGTCATTGCCGGCGTGAGCGGCTTCGACTTCAGCGAGGTGAGCCAGTAGCCGCCGGCGCGCACGTCGACGTCGAACGGCCGTGCGAGCAGGCCGAGCTGAAGTTCGCGTACGAACATGCATGCCGGCGCGAGCGCGACGCCCGCGCCCTGCATCGCGGCCTCGACCATCAGCCGCGACGAATCGAACACGGGCCCGTTGACCGCCCATGGCGCGAGCTGCGCGGCGTCGAACCAGCCGAGCCATTCGTCGGTGCGGTACGAGCGCAGCAGCGTTTCGTTCGCGAGATCGGCCGGTTGCGCGAGGCGTCGCGCGATGTCCGGCGCGCACAGCGCGGTGAGCGGCGCGTCGAGCAGGTGCTCGTTGCGCGTCGCCGGCCAGCTACCTTCCCCGAAGCGGATCGCGAAGTCGAGGCCCTCGGCGGCGAGATCGACGACGTTGTTGTTGGTCCGCAGCCGCAGCTCGACGAACGGATGCGTATCGCCGAACTGCTTCAACCGTGGCATTAGCCAGCCTATGGCAAAGGTGCCGACGACGCCGAGCGACAGCAC
The DNA here is from genome assembly GCF_001043615.1 of Burkholderia sp. LK4. Lineage (NCBI taxonomy): Bacteria > Pseudomonadati > Pseudomonadota > Betaproteobacteria > Burkholderiales > Burkholderiaceae > Burkholderia > Burkholderia sp. LK4. Next base: position 138,062 of record NZ_LDUL01000036.1, on the reverse strand, counting down.
CTCGTGGAAGCGCCCGCCGTCGAACTGCTTGAGCACCGTCTCGATGCGGCTGAACGCGTCGCTCAGCACGGGCAGCAGTGCGCGCCCCTCGTCGGTGAGCCCGAGGCCGCGCGGCAGCCGCGTGAACAGCGTGCAGCCGAGCCGCTCCTCGAGCGAGCGCACCTGCTGGCTGACCGCGGCCTGGGTCACGCTCAGCTCGAGGCCGGCGCGCGTGAAGTTCAGGTGGCGCGCCGACGATTCGAACGCGCGCAGGGCATTGAGCGGAAGATGAGGGCGGAGCTTGGTCATAAGATTTTCTTTTGTCAGCGCTCAATTATCGTTGCTTGTCAGGCAACCGTAAAGTCACGATAGTGCTGTCTCGGCGGCCGGCCGTGTTCACTATCGATTCGCCTCCATTCCATCACGAGACAACCGACATGACCTACTCATCGAAACGTCGAACCCTGTTGCTGGCCGCCGCGACGGCGCCGCTCGTTCTCACCGTCACCGCGTGCGCGTCGCGACAGGCCGCCGCGCCCGACGAGGCAAGCGCCGCCGCCGCGGCCGCTGCGGCGGCCGTGGCGCCTGCCGCCGCCGGGCAGATGCTGGCCGAGCTCGAAAGCAGCGTGGGCGGCCGCCTCGGCGTGTGCGCGATCGACGCGGCGAGCGGCCGCGTCATCGCGCATCGCGCGGACGAACGCTTCCCGTTCTGCAGCACGTTCAAGGCGATGCTGAGTGCGGCGGTGCTGGCGCAGAGCGTCGAGCGTCCGGCGTTGCTGCAACAGCGCGTGACGTATACCCGGGCCGATCTCGTCAACTATTCGCCGGTGTCGGAGAAGCATGTCGGCGAGGGCATGACGGTCGCCGCGCTGTGCGAGGCCGCGATCCAGTACAGCGACAACTCGGCCGCGAACCTGCTGATGAAGCTGCTCGGCGGCCCGTCGGCGGTAACGGCCTACACGCGCTCGATCGGCGACGACACGTTCAGGCTCGATCGATGGGAGACCGAACTGAATACCGCGCTGCCGGGCGACCTGCGCGACACGACGACGCCGGCCGCGATGGCCGCGAGCATGCGCGTGCTGATGGTCGGCGATGCGCTGCCGGCCGCGCAGCGTGCGCAGCTCGTTGCGTGGATGCGTGGCAACAAGGTGGGCGACAAGCGGCTCCGCGCGGGCGTGCCGGCCGGGTGGACGGTCGGTGACAAGACGGGCACCGGCGACTACGGGACGACCAACGACGCGGGTGTCGTGTGGTCGCCGTCGCGTGCGCCGATCGCGGTGGCCGTGTACTACACGCAGGCGCGTGCCGATGCGCGCGCGAAGGACGACGTGATCGCGTCGGTCGCGCGCATCGTGGTTCAGGCCTTCGGTTGACGCGGGCGGTGCGGTGCGCGTGTGTGATGCGATGCGCGGGCGGGCCGTGCCGCAGCCGTGACCCGCGCGATCAAACGTTGTGCGATCAACGACTTAGGTCACGCATGCTCAGGATATCCACATGCTTGCCAACAAAAATTGTGGACAAGCCCGCGCGCGGCCGCGCTCGGCGTGGCGCGGGCCGGCGTGCCACATTTGAGGCGGCGCGGACAAAGCCTTTCGGATCAAGCGCTTGGTCGCGGTATGCGCAGGCTATCCACACGCTTGCCAACACAATCTGTGGACAAAGCCGGTTCGCCCGCGCGGAAGGCGGCCCGTCACGTGGCGCGACGACGTGCGAGCGGCACTTTGCCTGCCGCGTGCCGCATTTGAGGCGGCGCGGACAAAGTCTTTCGGATCAAGCGCTTGATCGCGGTATGCGCAGGCTATCCACATGCTTGCCAACAAAAATTGTGGACAAGCCCGGCGGCCGCGGCGGCGACGGTCAGGGCTGCCGATCGTCGACCGTGGGCCAGCGCACGAACGCGAACACCCACAACATGACGAAGTTCAGGATCGGGACGAACATCGTCAGGATCCACCAGCCCGAATGCCCGGTGCGCCGGACGATGCGGACGTACGGATAAACGACGACGGCGACGAGCACGAGTGAGACGACCAGCTGCCACGCGGTGAAGTGTTCCATGGCCTTCCTCGGAGTGATGTGTCGGGCGGAACGTCCGGCCCGTTGAGCCGTCGCGCGAAGCCGGTGATGCGCGGCCGCGTGCGGCTCGCGTGATCTTGACGCGCGGCGGGCGCGAGCGTCAAGGCGAGGGCGGTGTACGGTGGCGGCGCGTCTGTCGCGCGGGATCGTCCGCATTCACGCATGTCCGGGCCGCACGCTGCCGCAACCGTGACGCGGCGCATGAACCCTAAGCCGATCAACGGGTTAGCGCACGCGTGCGCAGGATATCCACAAGCTTGCCAACAAAATCTGTGGGTAAGTCGCGCAGCGCATGGCCGGCACGTGTGCGCCGGCTGCGGCGTGCATCGTCGTGGCGTCGTGATGCGAAGTGCGGCGAAGCGGTGGACGCGGCGGCCGTCACCGGGGCCTCGTCTGCATCACGCGTGCCAAAGTCCATCGGATCAAGGGTTTAGCGTTGCGGTGCGCAGGATATCCACAAGCTTGCCAACAATTTCTGTGGAGAAGTCGGGGTGCGTGCGCGACGCGCAGGACACCCGCGAATGCCACGTGTTGCCGCGATTCGTGCGGGCACTCACGCAGTGCAGATGCCGGCCACGCCGACTTTCTGGAACAGGTGCGGGCTCGCGACGGCGGACGACGGATAGGCCGACAGCTTGGCCACGAACCCGGGGTGCGTGAAGGCCGCGCGAAATGCTTCGGTCGATTCCCAGATCGCGTAGTTCAGGTAAGTCGGACTGTCGCCGAGCGCGCGATGAAGCTGGGTCGAGATGAATCCCGGTTGCTGCTTCATGAATTCGGCATCGTCCTTCCACACGGAGAGAAAGTCCGCTTCGTCGGCGGGGGCCAACGTGAACAGGTTGACGAGAACGACCGGCTCGGCGTCGATGCCGATCTGTTGCTGGATCGGAAAGGCCGGATCCATCGGCTTGAATTGAGGCATGGGAAGTCCTTCGGGTGAGGGGGGCGGGCGCGATTGAGCGCTCACGTCGGTGCATCGACGCCATGTGCGCTGGACATCGCTGACAGCACGCGGATCGCCGCGTCCAGGTCAGCCGAACTGAAGTCGCCGGCGATGTCGCGGACATGCTGTTGCCACTCCCCGACCACGGCCTGATAGGCCGCATCACCACGCGGCGTCAGCGCATACAGAGGCGAGCGCTTGTGCGCCGGATTGGGTAGCGACTGGACGAGCCCTTCGTCGGTCAGCACGTTGACCTGTTTCAGCACGGCCTGCCGCGTGATGCCCATTGCTTCGGCGATCTGCGGGATGTTCGGGGCAACCGGTGCCATCGCGATGGCACCCAGCACCTGCCAGCGCGCACTGGTCAGCCCGTGCGGGCCGGCAAAGGTGTTGCCCCATTCGATCAGCAGGCCGTTCAACCGGAATACGGACAGCGCGACGGTGGTCAACTTCGCGGATTTCGTCATGTTCGATACGCGTGATGAATTGACAACTACTTTACGTAATGGACAACTGGTTGTCAAATTGGCGAATGAGCGTCACTGAGCGTAGTCAGGCCGGTAAACTGGCAACGCGATCCGGCACCGGTAACATTTGCCGCGACGGATGGCGGGCCAACAACAAAGAACCTGGAGAGAATCAGTGAGAACCATCTGGAAAACGGTCGCCGTGCCGCTGCTGGCGATCGCATGCGGAACGCCTGCACACGCGTGCCTGCCGGCCCGATACGAGACCGCGTATTTCGGCACGGCCGAATACATGGGCGACGCACTACGCGACAAGGTAGTCGACGACATCCGCGCCAATCACTACACGATCATCGAGCCGAAAATCGGCTTGCTGTTCTACGCGATCGTCCGGAAGGGGGACGGGATCTATCTGGGCGCTGACCGGATCGCCACGGGGAGCGATTCGTTCTGGTACCTCGGGCACGGCTATTACCAACTGAACGGTCAGCTCTATTTCATGGGTGAACACGTCGGCGCGCATCCGTTCGACGGTACCGTGGTCGTCCACACCGAGGATCGCACCCGGCAAAGGCCGGACGACTATCCCAAGGGCCGCCTGTTTTGCGTCGTGAAGAAATACGCCAGCATTCTCGAAACCTCGACCGGCCTGCGGATCGAGCGGATCGTCGTCGACAACTGAGCGGGGAGCATGAGTGACCCGGGCGGCGCATTTCCGACGCAGCCCTGACAAACCCTTTCCGATCAATGGCTTGGTGCCGTTAATGAAAGGTTGTCCACAAGCTTGCCAACACAATCTGTGGAAAAGCTGCGCGTGGCACGTCGCACTTGGCGCGGCGTCAGGCCGGCAGCGGAAAGCGCACCGTGACGGTCAGCCCGCGCCCGCCGCGTGTCGTGCCGAGTGCGACCGTCGCGCGATGCTGTTCGGCGATCCGCTTGACGATCGACAGCCCGAGCCCGCTGCCCGACGACGTGACGGCCTGCGCGCCTTCGCCGCGATAGAAACGCTCCCACACATCGGTGCGTTCGGCTTCCGGGATACCGGGGCCGTCGTCGGCGACTTCGAGCACGGGCGTCGTGCCGTCGAGCCGCGCGGACACGTCGACACGCGCGCCGTCGCCCGCATAACGGATCGCGTTGTCGACGAGGTTGTTCAGCAGCACGCGCAGCGTGTCGGCATTGCCCGACGTCATCACGGGCGTCGATACGATCGCGCCGAGATCGATCCGGTGCGCGTCGGCGACGCGCGTGCGGTCCGATACCACCGACCGGCACAGCGCGGCGAGATCGACGGGCGCCGACGCGGAGGCGACCGCCTGCGCATCGGGTTCGAGGCGCGCGAGCGTCAGCAGCTGTTCGGCGAGGTGGCCGAGCCGCGTCGTGCCGGCATGGATCTGCGCGAGGATGTGCTCGCGTTCCTCGGCGGTCGACGCGCGCCGCAGCAGCTGCGACTGGATCGACAAGCCCATGATCGGCGTGCGCAATTCGTGCGCGGCATCGGCGATGAAGTGCCGTTGCAGCGTGAACGAACGGTCCAGGCGCGCGAGCAGGTCGTTGATCGCTTCGGCGAGCGGACGGACTTCGTTCGGCATCGCGCCGACGTCGACCGGCTCGAGATTGTTCGCATTCCTGCGTTTGAGGCCGGATGCGATCGTGCGCAGCGGCCGCAACCCCGCGCCGATGCCGAACCACAGGCCGATCGCGAGCAGCGGCAGCATCGAGAACACGGGCCACAGCAGGTGCACGGCGATACCCGCGATCGCTTCCCAGCGCGCATGGCGTGCCTGCGCGAGCCGGATCGTCGTGCCGCCGCGTTCGGTCACGTAGGTGCGCCACGGCTGGCCGCCGACGTCGACGCTCGCGATGCCTTTCTGCTCGGGCGGCGGCAGGGTCGAATCGCGGTCGGTCGAATACACGAGCTTGCCGTTGCGCCAGACCTGCAGCAGCACGGCGTCGGGATCGCTCGCCTCGAAACCGTGCTTGCCGCTGGCGCGGTTGCTGAACGACAGCTCGCCGTTCGGGCCGACGACGATCTGCTTCGACATGCTGCGCATCTGGTCGTCGAGCAGGTCGTCGAGCTCACGCAGCGCGCCCCAGTAGGTGCCGGCGCTCGCGACGAGGCCGATCACGCACGCGGCCGGGAGCAGCCACATCAGCAGGCGCCGCCGCAGCGACGCGTTGCGCCAGCGCGCGATCGCGTGTTGCATGCGCGTCATGCGCCGTCACCGATCCGGTAGCCGACGCCGCGCACCGTGCGGATCATGTCGTGGCCGAGTTTCTTGCGCAGGTTGTGGATGTGCACCTGTACGGCGTTGCTCTCGATTTCCTCGCCCCAGCTGTACAGCCGCTCCTCGAACTGCTCGCGCGAAATCACCGCGCCCGGGTCGCGCATCAATTCGTGCAGCAGCACGAACTCCTTCGGCGACAGCGTGACTTCGTCGTCGCCGAGCCAGACGAGGTGCTTGACGGGGTCGAGCCGCAGCGGGCCGATCGCGAGGGTCGTCTGCGCGCGGCCCGCGTGGCGGCGGTTGACCGCGCGGATGCGGGCGAGCAGTTCGTCGAGCTCGAACGGCTTGACGAGATAGTCGTCCGCGCCGCTGTCGAGGCCCGCGATGCGGTCGGGCACGCCGTCGCGCGCGGTGATGATGATCGCGGGCAGGTTTTCGTCGCGGCGGCGCAGCGCGGCGAGCACCGACAGGCCGTCGCGGTTCGGCAGCCCGAGATCGAGCAGCAGCAGGCCGTAGCCGGTCGCGCGCAACGCGAGCGACGCGGCGTCGCCGTCCTTCACCCAGTCGACCGCGAAGCCTTCCTGTTTGAGGCCCTGTTCGAGCCCGCTGCCGATCAGCGGATCGTCCTCGACGAGCAGTACGCGCATGGATTCGTGTCTCTTCAACGGGGCGCCATGGCGCCCGGGGTTCCCATGATAAGCGCGCGTGCCTTAGCGGGAGCTTAAACACGGGCGCGCGGCCGGCTTTCGCGCGTGCCCGGTGCGGCACCGTGCCGCTGCGGCGCGACCTTCAGGTTTGCTTAATCTTACGGTCCGTAATCTGGGGCCGTCGCGTTCAACGGAGCGCGGCGTCACATCGAAGAAGAGGACCGAGATCATGAAACACCTGACGAGAATCCTGGCGGTTGCGCTCGCCGTGCTGCCCGCCGCCGTTTACGCGGAATATACCGGGCCGTCCACGCTGACGACGACGACCGTGAAGGAGCTGCTCACGAACGGCAAGGACGACCAGCACGTGCAGTTGCAGGGGCGCATCGTCAAGCATGTCGGCGGCGAGGATTACGAATTCGCCGATGCGACGGGCACGATCCGCGTCGAGATCGACCACAAGCTGTGGGCGGCCGGCCAGCCCGTCAGCGACCGTAACGAAGTGAAGGTGACCGGCGAATTCGAGCGCAAATGGTCGGGCAGCGTGAAGGTCGACGCCGATCACGTCGAAGTGCTGCGCTGACCGGTGCACCGGTGCATACGGGGCCGGTGATACCATGGTCGACCGGTTCCCGTTCACACCAAGATGGCCGCCAATTTCGACGAACTCGCGTCCCGGATCCGGGCGCAATTTTCCGAGCTGAGCCCGCAATTCCAGGCGGGCGCGGCCTTCCTGCTCGATCATCCCGACGAAGTCGCCACGTCGTCGATGCGCAAGGTCGCACAGCGCGCGCAGGTGCAGCCCGCGTCGCTCGTGCGGCTCGCGCAGCAATTCGGCTTCCCCGGCTGGAACGAGCTGCGCGACCTGTGCGTCGCGCGCGTGCGCACGCGCCCCGAGCCGCTCACGCAGCGGGCGCGCTCGCTCGTGCGGCCCGATGCGAAGGCGTCGCTCGCGCACGACCTGCTCGCCGCGCAACAACACAACCTGTCGGCCACCGCCGCGCAGAACGAGCACGCGCTCGCCGAAGCCGCGAAACTGATCCGCAAGGCGTCGCACGTGCATGTCGCGGGGTTTCGCTCGTGCTACCCGGTTGCGTTCGGCTTCGTGTACGGCTACCGGCTGTTCCGCCCGACCGTGTCGCTGCTCAACGGCGTCGCCGGGTCGCTCGAAATGGAGCTGCGGACGATCGCGAAGCAGAGCGTGACCGTCATCGTCAGCTTCGCGCCGTATTCGGCGGAAGCGACGCGCGTCGCGCAGGCCGCGAAGGCGCAGGGCAGCCGGATCGTCGCGATCACCGACAGCGCGGTGTCGCCGATCGCGCTGCACGCGGACGCACAACTGATCTTCACGCACGACAGCCCGTCGTTTTTCCCGTCGCTGGTGGCCGCGCACGCGATGGCCGAAGCGCTGGTCGCGCAGTTGCTGGCGCTCGAAGGCAGCGATGCGATCGCCGCGCTCGAGCGCACGGAGGCGGAGCTGCATGCGAAGGGCGCTTACGTCGTCTGACGCGGTGCGTGCGGGTTCAACCTTCCTCATTTTCGATTCAACCAGGCTCGACCGATGACGTTCACATACGAGGTGACCGACGCGGGCGACGTGAACGTTCGCAAGCAGATCGTCGCGCCGCTCGTCCGATTCAACGAAAGCCAGGCGGGCCCGAACGACTTCCGTGCGCTGGCCGTGGTCGTGACCGACGCCGAAGGCACGGTAGTCGGCGGCTTGTGGGGCAGCACGGCCTACGGCTGGCTGCATGTCGACCTGCTCGTGGTGCCCGAGGCCGCGCGCGGCCAAGGTGCGGGCACGCGCATCATGGATCTGGCCGAGGCGGAAGCCGTCGCGCGCGGATGCCACGGCGCGTGGCTCGACACGTTCGACTTCCAGGCGCGGCCGTTCTACGAGAAACGCGGTTATGTCCGTTTCGGCGAGCTGCCGGATTATCCGGCCGGGCACACGCGCATTTTCCTGACGAAGCAGCTTTCAGGCTGAGCATCGCCGCATGGAGCGGCCCGGTTGACGAGGTCGCCGGCGCTCGCCTAGGATAGCGACCAGCGATGCAGGTCGCTTCCGGGTCCGCGGAAAGGGTTCAACCCACCTGTCGCAGCAAATCCAGTCTTCCTCCTGTCCTTTGTGCTGGCGGTATTGCGGACCTTCGGCCATGACTGCACGAGGATTCGCATGAAAAAGCTGCCTCCCGGGGCCAATCCCGAGCATCTGAAAAAGCAGGCCAAGGCATTGTTGCGCCTGTACCGGCAGGGTGACGCCGACGCCGTCGCGCGTTTTGTCCGCTTTCTCCCCGCCGCCGCCAACCGCACGCACGACGAAGCGCTCGCGCTCGGGCTCCGGCTGCACGATGCGCAGTCGTGCATTGCGCGCGAGTACGGTTTCGCGTCATGGGCCGATCTCGGCGCGTTCGTCGAAACGCACGCGCTTGCCGGGCAGCAGCGGTCGGCGTTGATCCGGCGCTGGCTCGACCTGGCGTACGGCGCCGACGTGACGGGCGGTTTCGACGCGGCCCGGCCGCGTGTCGCCGCGCAACTGCTGCTTGACCGGCCCGATCTCGTGGCGAGCGATCCGACCGTCGCATGCGCGGCCGGCGACCTCGATGCCGTGAAGGCGGCGCTGGCCGCCGATCCCGGATGGATCGCGCGCGCCGGCGGCGTGCTGAAGCTGCCGCCGCTGGTTGCCGTCACGCATTCGCGGCTCGGGCAGATTCCCGGGTTCGCCGTCCGGCTGCGCGCCTGCGCGCGTCATCTGCTCGATGCCGGCGCCGATCCGAACCAGCGGATCGGCAACCGGTTTCCGCCGGCGTCGCTCGCGGCGCCCGACGAAGCGGGGCCGCTGTCGGCGCTGTACGGTGCCGCGGGCGTCAATCGCGATCCGGTTCTGACCGCGATGCTGCTGGAAGCCGGCGCCGACCCGAACGACGGCGAATCGCTCTATCACTCGGTCGAAAACCCGGCCTGTACGCGCCTGCTGCTCGAACACGGCGCGCGGGTGGGCGGGACGAATGCGTTGCGTCGCGCATTCGACATGCGCGAGGCGGACGCGCTCGAACTGCTGCTCGCGCATGGCGGCGACCCGAACGAGCCGCCCGGCGAGGGGCTGGCGCAGACCTGGGGCGCACCGTTGTTGCGGGCGATCGGCGTGCGCTGCTCGGCGCGCCACGTCGCCGCGCTGCTGGCGGCCGGCGCCGATCCCCGCGCGCGGACCCCGGCGGGCGTCAGTGCGTACCGGCTGGCGATGCAGACCGGGCTGTCCGAGGTCGCCGCGTTGTTGCGTGCGGCGGGCGCGGAAGAGACGCTCGACGCCGAGGACGCGTTCGTGGCGGCGTGCGCGCGCGCCGACGCCGACGATGCGCGACGCATCCAGGCACGGCATCCCGAACTGCCGGGCGCGCTGCCCGGCGAGCGGCTGCGGCTGCTGCCGGATGCCGCCGCATGGGGCTCGGGCGACGCGGTGAAGGTCATGGTCGAACTGGGCTGGCCGATCGCGGCGCGGGGCGGCGACTGGGATGCGAGCGCGCTGAATCACGCGGTGTTTCGCGGCGATGCGGGCTTGCTGGCGTTCCTCCTCGAGCACGGCGCGAGCTGGCGTGACAGGCACGGGTTCGACAGCGATGCGCTCGGCACATTGTCCTGGGCATCCGTCAACGAACCGGAGCATGTCGGCGCCGCCGACTGGGAGGCTTGCGCGCGGGTGCTGCTCGCGCACGGTGTGCCGCAAGCCGCGCGGGACCCGTCGAATCCGGACGGCGTACTGATCGACGGTCGCGCGATGCGTTTCTCCGAAGCCGTCACCGACGTATTGCTCGGCATCGACGGCGGGCCACCGGCGGCAAGGTAAGTGGCTATCGGTCGGCAGCGGGCGGGCGGCGGTGTAGGCCCGCTCGTTGCCGGTTGCTTGTTACCGGCTTACGGCAAGCGGCAAGCGGCAAGCGGCAAGCGGCTACCGGCTACCGGCAACCGGCAACCGGCAACCGGCAACCGGCTTACGGCGCGCAGTCGGCGCATCGGTTTTTCCCTGTCACGCGACGACATTTCGGTGAACGCTGAAACGTCGCGTGCACGATCGGCGTAAGCTCGGCCGTCAACATCCTCCTGGAGCCCGCGATGACCCGTTCCGATCTTCAAGCCCGCCAAGCCGAAGCCTTCCGCGCACTGCATGCACGCGCCGGCGCCTTCATCATCCCGAACCCGTGGGATGCCGGTACCGCGCGCCTGCTCGCGATGGCCGGCTTCGAGGCGCTCGCGACCACGAGCGCCGGCTATGCCTTTTCGAAAGGCCGGCCCGACTATGCGATCGACCGCGGCGAGATGCTCGATCACATCGCCGAGATCGCCGCCGCGGGCGACCTGCCCGTGAGCGCCGACCTCGAGAACGGCTTCGGCGATGCGCCCGACACGGTGGCCGAGACGATCCGGCTCGCGGCCGAGGCCGGCGCGGTTGGCGGATCGATCGAGGATGCGACGGGCCGCGCCGACGCGCCGATCTATGCGCACAAAGCGGCGGTCGAGCGCATCGCGGCGGCCGTCGACGCGGCGCGTGCGCTGCCGTTTCCGTTCACGCTGACCGCGCGCTGCGAAAACTACCTGCATGGCCGCCACGACCTCGCCGACACGATCGCGCGGCTCGTCGCCTATCGCGACGCGGGCGCCGACGTGCTGTATGCGCCGGGCATCACCGATGCGGACGACATCGCGGCGGTGACGCGGGCGGTCGGCGCACCCGTGAACGTCGTGATGGGGCTGCAGGGCGGATTGCTGAGCGTCGACGCACTGGCGGCGCTCGGCGTGAAGCGCGTGAGTGTCGGCGGCGCACTGGCGCGGGCCGCGCTCGGCGCGTTCCTGCGTGCCGCGAAGGAGATGGCGCAGGACGGCACGTTTACGTTCACGCAAGCGGCCGTTCCCGGGCGCGATATCAACCGCTGGTTTGCGTCGCCGGATAATTCACCGGTTTTGTTCGATGAATGAGTGTAAATAAATCGTGGGATCGTTCCCAATCGAAAAGTTGATTGACAATAATCAATCGATTTCACGTCGGAATTAAACGTCGGTGACGACGTAAAATACATCGTCTATTCTCCGCATTTCGCCCGTTCGACCGGGTCCGGCGCGCAAGCCGCGCCGGATCGGGCGGCCGGACACCCGCCGGGCGCGTCGATGGCGCGCATTGTTGCATTTTCCCGATCATGACATTTTTGAAAAGGGGAGTTGCCGGCAGGTTTTTTGATTGATAATCTGCGGCACGTTCGAATGAACCGCTGGTGAGCTGCCGGGAATATCGATATATAAAAATGCTGAGAGAGCGATGACGATCCGAGAAAATCAACGCGTCAGGTTTCGCGTCGGCGATGTCGTGACGCTGAAGACGGGCGGGCCGCGCATGACCGTGACCTATGCCGGGCCGGTCGTATTCGACGACGGCGACTGGCTGATCTGCCAGTGGTTCGACGAACACGGCGAATTCCGGCAGGAAATGTTCCCTCACGACACCGTGGTGCCGGAGCCGCGCGCGATTTCGGCCGGCCGTGTCCGCATGCGCATGCAGTCGTATCGCTACCGGTCGGCGGCCTGACAATCACCTGACATCGCGATGCGGCGGCACGCGGCGCCCGCACCGCGACATTTCACGCCGGCCTGAAACATGCGGCGGTGCACGCCGCCGATACTGTCTGCATGAACCCGACCGATCCCATCGCAGCGGTTACGCACCGCGATCCCTATCCCTACTATGCGGCGCTCGTCGACGGGCCGCCGCTCGCGTTCGACGCCACGCTCGGCCTGTGGGTCGCGAGCCGCGCGGCCGCCGTGACGGCCGTGCTCGGCCATCCGGCCTGCCGCGTACGCCCGCTGGACGCGCCCGTGCCGCCCGCGTTGCGCGGCACGACGGCCGGCGCGCTGTTCGGCGAGCTGGTGCGCATGAACGACGGCGCGTTGCGGCACGACGTGCCGAAGCAGGCGCTGCGCGGGGCGTTCGCGCCGATCGACACGGCTGCGCTGCGCGACCGTGCGATGCAGCTCGCCGCGCGGCGCCTGCCGCCGCCGGGCGATGCCGGCGCGCTGGACACGTGGTGCATGACGATGCCCGTCTGCGCGGTCGCCGATCTGCTGGGCTTCGACGAGACGCAGCTCGACGCGATCGCGGCGCAGGTGGTCGACTTCGTCGCGGCGCTGTCGCCGCTGTCCGATGCCGACGCGCTGGCCCGCGCGAGCGACGCCGCGCGACAGTTGCTCGACCGGATGACGGTGCGCGTCGCGCAGACGCGTGCGCACGACGGCACGCTCGTCGCCGCCGTGCAGCAGGCGGCCCGTGCGGCGGGCTGGCAGGCAAGCGGCGCGCTGGTCGCGAACCTCGTCGGGCTGCTGTCGCAGACGTGCGAGGCGACTGCCGCCTGGCTCGGCAATGTGCTGGTGGCGTGGAACGGGGGCGCGGGAGCGGACTTAGAAGCGGGCTTAAAAGCGGGCGCAAGCGCCGCGCTTGTCGTGCCGGACGATGCCGCGCTCGACGCGTTCGTTGCAGAAGTCGGGCGCTTCGATTCACCGGTGCAGAACACGCGCCGCTTCGTCGCATCGCGCACGACGATCGACGACGTGACGGTCGAAGCCGGCGACGCGATCCTCGTCGTGCTCGCCGCGGCGAACCGCGACCCGGCCGTGCATCGCGATCCGCACCGGCTGATGCCCGGCCGCGCGGCCGGGCCGAATTTCGGCTTCGGCACGGGGCCGCATGGCTGCCCGGGCGAGCGGATCGCACGGGCGGTGACAGCGGGGGCGTTCGGGGCGTGGCTGCGTGCGGGCGGCGGGCCGCGGCACGACGGGCTGGCGTGGCATTACCGCGCGTCGACCAACGTCAGGATGCCGAAGTTCGACGCGGCAGGGTGATCGGGAAAGAGGGACTTAACGGCAGCCTTGCTTTTCCGCCCATTGCTCCTGGGCGGCGACACGGCGCTGCACGCGCTCGACGAGACCGGTTGAAAAGGTCCGCATGCTGATGCCGCGACGCTTGGCGAGGATCGTCTGCGCGACATCGGTGCGCGGGTTCGGCTGGCAGGCCCAGTACAGCGTCATCAGCCAGCCGATGCCGGTCCACCCGAACAGCGCGTTGAACATCGCGACCGTCAGCTTGTCGTGCCGGCCACGCCGGTCGGCAATGACCGCCGGCAGAAAATAGATCGCGATCGCGGCCACCGAACCGGCCACTTGAATCAGGACTGCGTTCTGCATGTTGCTGCTCCATCCGAACTGCAATGGAGCCGATTGTCGCGCTTTTTCCGTTCGCGTGCAGGCCGCGCGCAGACAATTGATTGTTGCGGTTTTAATGATGATCAGCCAGCTTCGGTGTCCGCCGGCTGCATTTCGTTGCTCAGCGCGAAACCTTCGTCACGCCAGCCCGTCACGCCGCCGATCATCAGCTTGACCGGCCGGCCCAGGCGTGCGAGCTGGATCGCCGCGCGCGCGGCGCCATTGCAGTGCGGGCCCGCGCAGTAGACGACGAACAGCGTGCCGGCCGGATAGCCGGCGAGCTTGCTCTCGATGATCTTGCGGCGCGGCAGGTTGCGCGCGCCGGGCACGTGGCCGGCGGCGAACTGGTCGGGGCCGCGCACGTCGAGCAGTACGAAATCGGGCGCGCCCGATGCGAGCGCGTCGTGCACGTCCCAGCAATCGGTCTCGAAGCGCAAGGACGCCTCGAAATGCGCGAGGGCGGCGGGGCTGTCGGCAGCGGGGACGTCAGTGACGCAGGACATGGTCAAGCTCTCCTGAAGGTTGCGCGGAACGCAGTGGAATGATGGGCAGTATCGCGGTTCGGCGACTGTCGCGGCAGTGGCGCGATCGACAAGTTCCGGTAACATCGCGCCATGCACAATCATCTCGTCGTCGCGCTCGCCTACGATCGCCTCTGCACCTTCGAATTCGGCTGCGTGGTCGAACTGTTCGCGCTCGAACGCCCCGAGCTCGGGGTCGACTGGTATCGCTTCGCGGTCTGCGCGAGCGAGCCGGGGCCCGTGCGCGCGGCGGGCGGCATCACGGTCGCCGCGCCGTATCGGCTCGCGACGCTCGATCGCGCCGATACCATCGTGATTCCCGGCTGGCGCGATCCGGACGAACCGCCGCCGGAGCCGTTGCTGAAGAAACTGCGGGCCGCGCATCGCCGTGGCGCGCGGCTTTGCTCGATCTGCTCGGGCGTGTTCGTGCTGGCCGCGGCCGGCGTGCTCGACGGCCTCACGGTGACGACCCACTGGCGCTATGCGGAGAAACTGCAGGCGCGTTATCCCGCGCTGCGCGTGAATCCCGATGCGCTTTACGTCGACGAAGGGCAGGTCGTCACGTCGGCCGGATCGGCGGCGGGGCTCGACATGCTGCTGCATCTCGTGCGCCGCGATCACGGCGGCGCGATCGCGAACCGGGTCGCGCAGCGCCTCGTGCTGCCGCCGCATCGCGACGGCGGCCAGGCGCAGTTCGTGCCGCGCCCGGTCGCGCCGGGCGGCACCGACCGGCTCGCAAAGCTGATCGACTGGATGCGCGTGCACGCGGCCGAGCCGCACACGCTCGCGTCGCTCGCCGCGCAGGCCGCGATGAGCACGCGCACGCTGCAGCGGCAGTTCGCGGACGCGACGGGGATGTCGCCGCTCGCATGGCTGATCCGCGAACGCGTGAACGTGGCGAAGGACATGCTCGAAGCGCATCCCGCGCTGTCGCTCGCGCAGGTGGCGGCGCGTGCGGGGTTCGGGTCGGAGGAGTCGCTGCGGCGGCATTTCCGGCGCGTCGCGGCGACGAGCCCGGCCGCGTATCGGCGCGGGATGGATCGTGGCGTAAGATCGCAGGACGCTTGAGCGCCGCGCCGTGGCGCGGTGGCTTTCGTACCCGGCGGCGCACCGCCTGACCGGGGCATTCCGGACGAAAGCGCAACAAACCAACAACATGACACTCAGAGAGAACCTCGGCTTCGGCTTCATGCGCGATGACGCGCACGTCTATTGCCACGATGGCCCGCTGCGGGACCGCGCCGGCAACCTCATCGAAGGCATCGCGATCGACAGCTTCCGGCCGTTGTCCCCGTATCTGGCGACGGACGGCGTGCGTGCCTATGCGTGCACTTTCACGTGGTTGCGCTTCACCGTGCTCGACGTCGACGCCGCGACGTTTCGCCTGCTGGACGAGTCGCATGCCGTCGACGCGAACCATGTCTATTTTCAGAACCGGAAACTTGCCGGCGCGTCGCCTGCGCGCTTTCGGCTGCTGAGCGAATCATGGGGGCATGACGACCGTTACCTGTATCACTACGGCAAGCGCATGCGCGGCGCGGATCCCGCGACGCTGCGTTGGGTCGGCGCGTATCTGGTCGACGCACAGCGTGTCTGGTACGGCGGGCGGGCAGTGGAAGGCGCCGATGCGGCGAGCTTTGTCAGCGCGGATGAAGTGGCGCATGATCAGGCGACCGACCGCGCGCGTCCCTACCGTTACGGCCATGCGGATGATCCCGGCCCGCGCGAGCAATGGGAACGCAACTGGTCGCCGTTCTTCGCCGCGCGTCCCGAATTGCAGGGGTACTGGTGGCATGCGCTGGTCGGGCAGGCCGCGGCGGACGTATCGACGCGGGAACTCGGCGGCGGATACCGGGTGATCGGCGATCAGGTGTACCTGCACGACCTGCCGCTGCTCGAACCGGACGCGGGGACGGTCCGATGGCTCGGCGATTCATTCATCGCGGACCGCTCGCGGCTCTATTCGTATTCGGAGTACCACAAGGGCTTTCTTCGCGGAGGGCCGCTTCCGGGCGATCCTGCGCAGTGGCGGCATCTTGGCGGGCCGTGGTATCAGGCGGGCGACCATTGCTATCGGCAGCAATGGCGCGGCCATGCGGAAGCCGCGAAGGTCGACGGCAAGACGTTCGAGATCCTGAACGATACCTATGCGAAGGATCGCAATGGCGTGCTGTGCATGCTGGTACGCAAGCGCGGCATCGATCCCGCACGAATCGAAGTCGTCGGCGACGACCATCTGCGGGAGGGCGGCCGGCTGTTCTATTTCGGCAAGGAAGTGAAGGCCAGGTTCGACGCCCCGACGGCCGAACCGGTCGGTCACGGCTTTCTGCGCGACGGGCAGGGGCGATTGCTGCACTACAACCAGCCGTATCGGCGCGGCGTCGACGGAGCGACGCTCACGTTCCTGTCCGATTATTTCGCACGGGACCGCGCGCGTGCCTACGTCTATTGCAACGGCGCCGAACTCGTGCCGCTGCCCGGCGTCGATCCGGCCGCCTTTCATCTGGAGCAACCCGATATCGGCACGGACGGCAGTCGTCGCTACGTGTATCAGGCATGGCTGGCTGCGTGGCGCGCGCGTGACAGGTCACCGATGCCCGACTACGTGCCGCCGGACTACGTGGCGCCCGAAGCGGAAGCACGGGCCGATGCCGGACCGGCGCCCGAATCGGTGTCGGCGAACGGGTTCCGGCAGGCGTCGCCCGCCGGGCCGGACGCCGCCCGCCGGGCGTGCGTGATCGAATGGGCGCGCGACGAGACGGGCGAACCGCGACTCGTCGTGGCCGGCGACGGATTCTGCGACATCTGGGATCTGGCGCAGCGGCAGGTGGTCGCGTCGTTTGCGCTGCCTCGTCCGTTCGTGCCCGACGAGACGGAGGCGACGGCCATGGACCGACTGCGCAACGTGCCGGTGAGCGCGTCGGCCGATGCGTCGTTGTCGACGCTGATTGTCGCGTACTGGGACAACACGGCACTTTACCGGGTCGATGCCGCGAGCGGTGCAGCGGACGCGTGCTGGCGGGCGGACAGCCGTTATGACGATCTGGAACGGGTTCATCTGTCGCCCGACGCGCGCGAAGCGTGGGTGCGCATCCGCAACCGGCTCTATCGTGTGCCGCTCGCCGGCGACGGCACGCTCGACGTGCTCGATTACGATCTGGCCGACCAGCGTTTCCGGGATGCTCCGTTCGCGGTGAGCGCCAGCCGGCATCGCCGCGCATTCGCGCGGGACGCGGCGCTGACGGTGCGCACGGATGGCGCGACCGATTGCGACATACCCGGCGCGGACAACGGCTTTCCATGCGCGTTTTCGGACGACGGCACGCGCGTGCTGGCGCGCGACGCGAAATTCGTGTTGCGCGAGTTCGACGTCGACAGCGGCAAGCGCCTCGCGTTGCATCGTGGCGGCTGGTGCGAGCGCAAGTGGTTCAAGAGCCAGGCCGGCTGGATCGGCGGGCGCCCCGTGTTCGTCGGCCTGCCGATGGGCGGGCAGGGCGAGGTCGACATCTGGGATGTGCTCGACAACCGGTTGCTGTTTCGCATCGAGGCCGCCGCACACGTGCCCGAGCCGGACGCGGGCTGACACCGTCGCGACGCTGCCGCCGATCGCGGGAAGAACGCCGGGAGATTCCGAAGCCGACGCGAGCAGCCGACGCGATCGCGCCGTGATACGGCGCATGCATCCTCCAACCCGACGACGACGGTGCAGCGCAGGCGGCCGGTGACGGGAGCAACCGGCCGCGTGTACTGAACGGCCGCGTGCCGCCGCGGCCGGTGCAGGCTCAGCGCGAAATGGTGTCGCGCGCCTTCTGCTTGATGCACGCGATCCGGTACACGCCATCCTCGACTTCGACACCGTGCGTGTCGTGCGTGAAGCCCGGGAAGCGCAGGTCATACTGCTCGAGCGCCTTCAGGTAACCGAGCAGCGGGCCGTCGGCCGGCCCCGCGTTCTCGCCGGGCATCAGCAGCG
Source organism: Burkholderia sp. LK4 (assembly GCF_001043615.1). Lineage (NCBI taxonomy): Bacteria > Pseudomonadati > Pseudomonadota > Betaproteobacteria > Burkholderiales > Burkholderiaceae > Burkholderia > Burkholderia sp. LK4. Next base: position 119,986 of record NZ_LDUL01000036.1, on the reverse strand, counting down.
GAATGCCGGGCGGATAGGGCACGACACCCGTCGCGACGGTGCGGCCTTCCATCTCCGACAGCTCCAGCATCTCGATGTCGTTGTGCACGAGATGCTCGAACGCCTCGGCCGGGCTGTAATCGGGCTTCGGCAGCGTCGAGAAGCCGCGCGACATCATCTCGGTCGTCTTCAGGTCGCTCATCGCGCTGAACATCAGGTCGCACAGGTCGCGCAGGCCGAGCTTGCCGTAGCGTTCCGGATAGCGCGCGACGAGTTCGGGCAACGCCTGTTCGAGCGGCGCGTTCGCGTCGTAGTCGCGCTTGAAATCGAGCAGCGTGTTGACGAGCGTGCCCCACTTGCCCTTCGTCACGCCGAGCGAGAACAGGAACAGGATCGTGAAGTCGGTCGTTTTCTCGACGACGATCCCGTGCCGGTCGAGATACGCGGTGACGACCGATGCCGGAATGCCGACCGGCATCAGGCCGCCGTGCGATGCGACGCCCGGCGTGACGATCGACACCTTGATCGGGTCGAGCATGCAGTAGTCGTCCTCGATATCGCCGAAGCCGTGCCACGTGTCGCCCGGATGCAGTACCCAGCACGACGGGTCGGTGGCGAGCAGCGTCTCGTCCGCTTCGTGGAAGCGCACGCGGCGGCCCGTCTTGCGATCGACGACGTTGTCGGGCTGCCAGCCGTTGAAGAACCAGTCGTTGTTCTCCGCGCATTCCGCATGCAGGCGCGCAAGCATCTGGCGGAACGCGACGGCCTCGCGGATCGCGTCGGTCGTCAGCGCCTCGCCGCCGGGGCCGTCCATCATCGCGGCGCTTACGTCGTTCGACGCGATGATCGCGTAGTTCGGCGACGTCGACGCATGCATCATGTACGCCTCGTTGAAGCGTGCATGCTCGATCGGGTTGCGGCCGTCGCGGACGTGGATGAACGACGCCTGCGACAGCGCGGCGAGCAGCTTGTGCGTCGATTGCGTCGCGAACACCGTCGGCTTGCTCGCGTCGTGCTGCGACGGATCGCCGTGCATCGCGTGACGGTCGCGGTAGATCGGGTTGAAGCGCGCATAGCCGTACCACGCCTCGTCGAAATGCAGTCGATCGACGCTCTGCCCGAGCAGTTCCTCGACGCGCGCGACGTTGTAGCAGAGGCCGTCGTACGTCGAGTTCGTGATCAGCGCATGCACGGGCGTCGGATCGATGCCGTCGCGGCCGCGCACGAGCGGGTTCGCGTCGATCGCGAGCCGCACGGCGGCGGCCGTCAGCCGCTCGGGCATGATCGGCCCGATGATCCCGTAATGGTTGCGCGACGGAATCAGGTAGGTCGGAATCGCGCCGGACATCGTCATCGCGTGCTCGGCCGACTTGTGGCAGTTGCGGTCGCACAGCGCGACCTGGTTGCGCGTGACGCTCGCCATCAGGATCACGCGGTTCGACATCGACGAGCCGTTCGTCACGTGATACGTGCGGTGCGCGCCGAACACGCGCGCCGCGTAGCGTTCGCTTTCGCCGATCGGGCCGGAGTGGTCGAGCAGCGAGCCGAGTTCGCCGACCGAGATCGACAGGTCCGAGCGGAACAGCGCCTCGCCGAAGAATTCGAAGTACGCGCGGCCGACCGGCGATTTCAGGAACGCGGTGCCGCCGGTGTGACCGGGTGTGTGCCACGAGTATTCGTACACGCGCGAGAATTTCGCGAGCGCGCGGAACATCGGCGGCAGCACGGTCTCGCGGTAGCGTTCGATCGCGGCGACGATCCGCCCGCCGATGAACGCGGTGGTGTCCTCCAGCATCCAGATGAAGTCGTCGGCCTTGCGCATCGCGTCGACGGGTATCGCGGATGCGCTCGCGCGGCTCGCGAGCAGGAACACGGGCACGGTCGCGTTGCGCGCGCGCATTGCGTCGAGCACGGCCTGCGCGGGTGCGTGGCCGGCGTCGTTGCCGAGTTCCCAGTTGAGCAGCAGGCACTGGATCGCCGGATCGGCGGCGACGACCGCGCAGGCGTCGTCGGCGGACGTCGCGATCACGACGTCGACGAGCCGGGTGCGCAGCTCCTCGGCAAGCGCCGTCGCGGCGCGCCCGGTGGCCGTGCGTTCGTCGATGTCGTGCTGCACGAGCAGCGCCTTCATGCCGAGGCGGCGGAAGGCCGGTTGGGTCAAGGATGCGGTCATGTCATTCCCCCGTTTGCTGGGTTGCCTGGACGCTCGCGGCAACGGCCGGCGAGCGCGCGTGAAGGGTGTCGGCCTGGTGACGGCCCACGGAAATCCAGAAGGTCGCGGCGAGCGCGGCGATGGTCACGCCGAGCGCGAGATAGCGCACCCAGCGCGGCGAGCGGCCGCCCGGATGGACATGGGTTTCCTCGATCTCGCGCTGGCGGTTGATCGACAGCTCGTAGAAGACGATCGTCGCGACGACGAAGATCAGCGACCAGCGCGTCTGCTGGCCGTCGGAGCCGACCATCGCCCACAGTGCGTAGACGGCGCCGATCAGGCCGACGATCGTGTAGAACGTGAACTGGTGCGACGGCATCTTGCCGTAGCCGAGCACCTTGATCGCGATGCACGAATAGATGTACGGCAGCAGCGTCATGATCACGGCGATCGACGCGATCTTGCCGAACTGCTCGCTGGCGCTCGGCGACATCGTCGCGAGCACCTGCACCGACATGATCAGCGCGACGATCGCGAGGCCGGCCGACGGCACGTTCTTCGAGTTGACGCGCGCGAACACGCTGGCGAACAGGCCGTCGTCGGCCGCCGCCTTCGCGGTCTGGCCGACCAGCAGCGTCCACCCCGCGAGCGAGCCGAGGCAGCCGAGCGCCGCGCACAGCGCGACCGCGTTCGCGGCCGTATTGCCGAGCGCGAGGCGCGCGGCATCCGCGAACGGCGCGCTCGACGCGAGCAGCGCCTTGTTCGGGATCATCCCCATGATCACGGTCGAGCTGAGCACGTAGCAGACGGCCGCGAGCACCACGCCGCCGACGGTCGCGATCGGCACGTTGCGCGACGGATTCTCGACGACGCCGGCCGATACCGATGCGCTTTCCACGCCGATGAATGCCCACAGCGTGAAGTTCAGCGTCGCGCCGATCGCGCTGAAGCTGTTGGTGCCCGACACGTTCCAGCCGGCGAAATACACGTCCTTGCTGAACCAGAACCAGCCGAACACGGCCATCCCGAGGATCGGCACGAGCGCGAAGACCGTCGTGACCGACTGCACGCGGCCGACGACGTTCGGCCCGAGGATGTTCGCGTACGTGAACAGCCAGATCACGAAGATCTGCGCGAGCGCGAACACGAGCGGGTCCTTCAGTACCGGGAAGAAATGCGTGAGGTAGCCGAGGCCGGCGACCGCGAGGCCGACGTTGCCGAGCACGTTCGCGAGCCAGTAGATCAGGTTGGTCTGGTAGCCCATGTACGGGCCGAACGACTTGCGCGCATACGCGTACGGGCCGCCGGCGGCCGGGTCGATCGCGGCGAGCTTCGCGAACACGAGCGCGAGCGACACGGCGCCGACGACGGTGATCAGCCAGCCGAAGATCGCGATGCCGCCGGTCGCGGCGAGGTTCGCGGGCAGCATGAACACGCCGGAGCCCATCATGTTGCCCGCGACCATCAGCGTGGCGGGAATGACGCCGATTTTCGGCGCGGAAGCCGCGGCCGGCGTGGCGGCGGCGCGGGAGGAGGACGAGCTGGCATCGGACATGCGACGCTCCTTGAGAAGACGTGTTTCGGTTGAGGTGACGCGGTGTGGCGCCGGTCGACGATTCCGGTGCGGTTCGTCGTTTTAATTGACGCGTTCATGTTATCGCTCGGGGTGATTATTAATAAGGGTAAACGCCGGCATTTAATAACTCGAATATTGATGAATGTCATTGAAGCCGGTGAAACGGTGTTTGAGTTCCGGGTTGGGCGGCCCGGGCCGCAAGGCTGGAGGGCATTTTTGCCGTCTCGATCCGGGCGGGCGGGATTGCGCTGCCGAAGCTTCGATGAATAATCGTTTTTTACGAACTGGTTAAATCATTTCTCGATCAAAATGGCACCGTAATCGGGGTTTGTCTTTGTCGGTTATTATCGGGCGCATTAAATGCGCGCCGCCGGCGCGCGCGACCACCGCTGCTTCCCCGAGGATGATTCCGATGACGACGCTGCCTTCCCGTTTGCCGCTGATCCAGGCCCCGATGGTCGGTTCACTGAGCCCGCTCGCGATCGCCGTGTGCGAAGCCGGCGGGCTCGGCTCGCTCGCCTGCGCGGCACTGGGCCCGCAGCAATTGCGCGACGAGATCGCGGCGATCCGGGCGCGCACGAGCGCACCGTTCAACGTGAACTTCTTCTGCCATACGCCGCCGGCGCCCGATGCCGCGGTCGACGCGCGCTGGCGCGCGGCGCTCGCGGGCTACTACGCGGAAGCCGGGCTCGATCCGGCCGACGTGAAGGGCGGCCCCGGACGCGCGCCGTTCGACGATGCGATGTGCGCGGTCGTCGAGGAGTTGCGGCCGGCCGTCGTGAGCTTTCACTTCGGGCTCCCGGACGATCCGCTGCTCGATCGCGTGCGGCGCACGGGCGCGCAGGTCGTCTCGTCCGCGACGACCGTCGAGGAAGCGCGCTGGCTGGATGCGCGCGGCGTCGACGCGATCGTCGCGCAGGGCGCGGAGGCCGGCGGCCATCGCGGCATGTTCCTGACCGACGACATCCACGCGCAGCCGGGCCTGTTCGCGTTGCTGCCGCAGATCGTCGACGCGGTGCGCGCGCCGGTGATCGCCGCCGGCGCGATCGCCGACGGGCGCGGCATCGCGGCCGCGTTCGCGCTCGGCGCGCGCGCGGTGCAGATCGGCACCGCTTACCTGCTGACGCCGCAGGCCGGCCGCTCGGCGCAGCATCGCGCCGCGCTGCGCGCCGCGCGCGACGACGGCACGCGCTTGACCAACCTGTACACGGGCCGCCCCGCGCGCGGGCTGCTGACGCGCTTCATGCGCGAACAGGGGCCGATGAGCGCGCTCGCGCCGGCGTTTCCGCTCGCGACGGCCATGGTCGATCCGCTGCGCGGCGCGTTCGAGCGGCAGGGCCGCGACGACTTCTCGGTGCTGTGGTCGGGCGAGGCCGCGGCGCTCGCGCGTGAAGAGGACGCGGGCGAGCTGACGCAGCGCCTGTGGCGCGATGCGCTGGCATGTGCGGCGGGGCTGCGCGACGCGTTTCCGCAGGCGCGCTGAGCGACCGGGAAGGGGGCGCCGGCGCGGGAGCATCGGCGTATCATCTGGGTTTTCGTCAGCCCGATCCAGGCACCCCCACCATGACCTCCGTCGACACTACCCCCGTCCTCGACCATGACAAGCTCGTTACCTTCATCGAGCGCAAGTGGAACGATGAAATCCTCCACGCACTGACCGACTACATCGCGATCCCCGCGAAGAGCCCGGCGTTCGACCCCGACTGGGCGAAGCGCGGTTATCTCGAGCGCGTCGTCACCGATGCCGCGCAGTGGGCCGAGAAGCAGCCCGTGAAGGGCCTGAAGCTCGAGATCGTCCGCCTGCCGGGCCGCACGCCGGTGATCTTCTTCGAATCGCCCGCCACGCGCTCGGGCAGCACCGACACGATCCTGCTGTACGGCCACCTCGACAAGCAGCCCGAGTTCGACGGCTGGCGCGCGGACCTCGGCCCGTGGACGCCGAAGTACGAGAACGGCAAGCTGTACGGCCGCGGCGGCGCGGACGACGGTTATGCGATCTACGCGAGCCTCGCCGCGCTCGGCGCGCTCGACGAGCAGGGCATCGAGCGGCCGCGTTGCGTCGGCCTGATCGAGACCTGCGAGGAGTCGGGCAGCTACGACCTGCTGCCGTACGTCGACGCGCTGCGCGACCGGCTCGGCCAGGTGTCGCTCGTCGTGTGCCTCGATTCGGGCGCCGGCAACTATGACCAGATGTGGCTCACCACGTCGCTGCGCGGGCTGGTGTCCGGCGACCTGCAGGTCGAGGTACTCGAGGAAGGCGTGCATTCGGGCGTGTTCGGCGGCATCGCGCCGTCGAGTTTCCGCGTGATGCGCCAGCTGTTCGAGCGCCTCGAAGATGCGAAGAACGGCAACCTGCTGCCGGGCGTGTTCCATTGCGAGATTCCCGACAGCCGCGTGCGCGAAGCCGACGCAGCCGCCGCGATCCTCGGCGACGCCGTGTGGAAGGGGCTGCCGTGGGCCTGCGGCGCGGACGGCAAGCCGGTGCTGCCGACCACGACCGATCCGCGCGAGGCGCTGCTGAATTCGACGTGGCGCCCGTCGCTGTCGGTGACCGGCGCGGCCGGCATGCCGGCGCTCGCGGATGCGGGCAACGTGCTGCGTCCGCGCACCGCGTTCAAGCTGTCGCTGCGCCTGCCGCCGCTCGTCGACGCCGCGCAGGCCGTGCAGCAACTGAAAGAACTGCTCGAACTCGACCCGCCGTATAACGCGAAGGTCACGTTCAAGCCGGACGCGGGTGCCGCGACGGGCTGGAGCGCTCCGGATCTCGCGCCGTGGCTCGCGTCGTCGCTCGACGCCGCGTCGCGCCGCCACTTCGGCGCCGATTGCGCGTACATGGGCCTCGGCGGCACGATCCCGCTGATGAACGTGCTGCAGGAAGGTTTCCCGTCCGCCCAGTTCATGGTGTGCGGCGTGCTCGGGCCGAAGTCGAACGCACACGGCCCGAACGAGTTCCTGCACGTGCCGTATGCGAAGAAGCTGACGGCGGCGGTCGCGGACGTGATCGCGACCGCGCGCTGAGCGCCACGACTGCCCAACCCGACCTGACGGAACCTTGCCGATGACCGTGTTGCCGACGCCCGATACCGAACCGCTGCGCATGTGCGCCGAACCGCTGCATGCATTCGTCGCGGCACTCTGGGAACGGGCCGGCAGCAACGAGCGGGAGGCACGGCTCGTCGCCGATCACCTGGTCGGCGCGAATCTCGCGGGCCACGATTCGCACGGGATCGGGATGATCCCGAACTACGTCGCGTCGTGGCGGGAAGGGCAGTTGCAGCTGAACGCGCATGCGTCGATCGTCCGCGACGGCGGTGCGGTGCTGACGATCGACGGCGGGCGCGGCTTCGGCCAGGTGATCGCGTTCGAGGCAATGGTCGAAGGGATCGAGCGTGCGCGACGCATGGGCATCTGCGCGATCGGGCTGCGCGACGTGCATCATCTCGGCCGCATCGGGCACTGGGCCGAGCAGTGCGCGCGCTCGGGGCTCGTGTCGTTCCATTTCGTCAACGTGCCGGGCGACCTGCTGGTCGCGCCGTTGCACGGCACCGATCCGCGCTTCGGCACGAACCCGTTCTGCGCCGCGTATCCGCGTGCGGGCAGGCCGCCGCTGCTGCTCGATTTCGCGACGAGTGCGATCGCGTACGGCAAGACGCGCGTCGCGTACAACCAGGACAAGCGCGTGCCGGCCGGGTCGCTGATCGATCATCGCGGCCAGCCGACCGACGATCCGGCCGTGATGCACGAGCAGCCGTTCGGCGCGCTGCTGCCGTTCGGGCTGCACAAGGGGTACGCGCTGGCGGCGATGTGCGAGATTTTCGGCGGTGCGCTCGTCGGCGGGCATACGACCTACGGCGACACGCTGCAGAAGACGAGCGCGATCGTCAACGGGATGCTGTCGGTGCTGATCGACCCGAAGGCATTCGATGCGGCCGACGCGGAGCGTGAAGCCGATGCGTTCGTCGCATGGGCCAAGGCGTCGCCGCAGGCCGGTGACGCACCGGTACAGGTGCCGGGCGAGCCGGAAGAAGCGAGCCGCGCGGCGCGCGGGGCCGGCGGCATTCCGGTCGACCGCGCGACGTGGCGGCAGATTCGCGAAAGCGCGGCGGCGGTCGGCTTCGACGACGCGGCGCTCGACGCGTGGACGCAGCGTTGCACGGAGCGTGCATGAGCTGGCAGTCGGAGAAGGCACACGGCGAGGAGATCGCGTACCAGCTCGCGCCGCTCGGCAAGGTCGAGGTCGCGCGGTTCTTCAGCGGGGCGGCGATGCGGCTCGATGGCGTGATGTTCGGCTTCATGTCGCGCGGGTCGCTGTTCCTGCGTGTCGACGACGTGAACCGTCCGGCGTTCGTCGCGGCGGGGATGGGGCCGTTCTCGTATGCGAGGCCGACGCGTACCGTCTCGCTCGAGGGCTACTACGAAACACCGGCCGACGTGCTCGAGGATGCGGGTGCGCTGTTCGACTGGTGCCGCAGCGCATATCGCGCGGCGCTGCTGGCGGGGCCGCCGAAGCGGAAGACGAGGGCGGCGGCGAAGCCGGTGCCGGAGGCGGAACCGGTGGTGAAGCGGGTGGCGAAAGCGACGGCGAAGCCGAAGCCGGCGGAGAAGTCTGCGGCAAAGCCGGCAGTGAAGCGGGCAACGAAACCGGCGGCCAAGCCAGCGGCAAAGGCGGCAGCGAAACCGACAGCGAAACCGGCAGCAAAACCAGCAGCAAAACCAGCAGCGAAACCAGCAACTAAACCACCGGCAAAGCGCAAGCAAACCTGATGCCGGTCGAGCGAAGCGACACTTTCGCGAATTTTCGTTTTCCTTTCTTTCGATCTCGAACGTGTCGGGTCGATTCGCGCGACGCGCGGCGCATCACAGGTGCCAGGCAATGCGCCCACGCAGGTGCGTAAAGTCATGCGGCTTGCCGCACCGCACATCCCCCGTGCTTCACAACGGCGGCCCCGGCGTTTATGATCGGCGCGGGTTGCACCCGTGACTGGCGCGACCCGCGCCGGCCTCGCCGCCGGCTCCAACGAACGGCGCATCGTATGCCGCGCGGGACGCTTCCCCACCCATCATTCCAGACGGAGACAACCGATGCTCGTCCTGATTCTCGGTTTAGCGATCTTCCTCGGTGTGCACTCGATCCGGATCGTCGCGGACGGCTGGCGATCGGCGACGATCGAGCGAATCGGCGAGAAAGGCTGGAAGGGCCCCTATGCGATCGCATCGATCATCGGCTTCGTGCTGATCGTCTGGGGTTACGGCATCGCGCGTCAGGGCGCGACGCTGCTGTGGGTGTCGCCGGTCGGTGTGCGCCACCTCACCGGCATGCTGACCGCGATCGCATTCGTGCTCATCGCCGCCTCCTACGTGCCCGGCAACCGTATCAAGACGCTCGTCGGCCATCCGATGGTGGCCGGCGTGGCGGTCTGGGCGATCGCGCACCTGCTCGCGAACGGCACGCTGCACGCCGTCGTGCTGTTCGGCGCCTTCTTCGTCTGGTCGCTTGTCGATTTCGTCGTGTGGCGCGCGCGCGATCGCCGCGAAGGCGTTCGTTATCCGGCGGGCAGGCTGTCGGGCGACGTCGTGGCGATCGTGGCCGGGCTCGTCGTCTGGGCCGTCTTCGTGCTGTTCCTGCACGGCTGGCTGATCGGCGTGCGGCCGTTCGGCTAAGCCGCCAGGCACTTGATCGGCCGAGCGGCCGAGAAGCCAGGCGGTTGAGCAATTGACTGGCCGAGCGGCGCCGGCCAGCGCGCCGCCCGCCGAGGGCAACGGTCAGCGCAGTTTCGCGCCGGCCGTTTCGCCGAGTTGGGCCGGCTTGCGGCGCAGGAAATACGCCGCGACGATCGCGAGCGCCGTCGATACCGTGAACCAGAACTGGAAGCGCGAATCCGGGTTGAATGCCTGCGAGCCGAGCACGGCGACGAGCGCCAGCAGCGCGACCCAGTTCGATACCGGATAGAACCACGCGCGGAACGCCGTCGGGTCGCGTCGCTCGTGCTTCGTCTGCCGGCGCATCGCGAAGTGCGCGACGATGATGAAGATCCACACGATCATCACGAACGCGCCGCTGCTTTTCGCGAGCATCAGGAACAGGTCGCCGCCGCTCACGAAGTGAACGCCGAGGATCGACACGCAGATCGCGAGGCACAGCACGAGCGCGTTCATCGGCACGCCTTTCGCGTTGGTACGGCCGAACATCGCGGGCGCGTGACCGCGCTGGCTGAGCGAGAACAGCATGCGCGAGTTCGAGAACAGGAACGAGTTCATCACCGACATGAACGACACGAACAGCACGATCTTCATCGCGACGGCCGCGCCCGTGAACCCCGCCATGCCGAACAGCGACACGTACGGCGACTTCAGGTTGGCCTTGTCCGTCCACGGCATGCACAGGATCAGGATCGACACCGAGCCCACGTAGAACACCATCACGCGCACGATCACGCTCTTGATCGCGCGGATCACGTTCTTGCCCGGGTTCTCCGATTCGCCCGCGGCCACGGCCGCGATTTCGCTGCCGCCGAGCGAGAAGATCACGACCATCACGCCGGCGAGCACGGGCGAAATGCCGTTCGGCATGAAGCCGCCGTGATCCGTGAGGTTCACGAGCCCGGGCGCCGGAATGCGCGGCTGGAAGCCGAGCAGGATCGATGCGCCGAGCGCCATGAACACGATGATCGTCGCGACCTTCGCGAACGACAGCCAGTATTCCGCTTCGCCGAACGAGCGCACCGAGTACGCGTTGCTCGCGATCAGCGTCACGAGCATGAACAGCGCGCCGGCCCACACGGGCAGCCACGGCAGGAAATCGTTGAGGATCGCGCCGAGCAGGATCGCCTCGACGGTGATCGTCATCATCGACTTGAACCAGTACAGCCAGCCGACCGCGAAGCCGGCCCATTCGCCGAGATAGCTGCTCGCGTAGGTGGAGAACGAGCCGCTGTCGGGATTGCGGGACGCCATTTCGCCGAGCATGAACATGACGAGCGTGACGATCACGCCGCCGATCAGGTACGACAGGATCGCCGCGGGGCCGGCGGTCGCGATGATCGCGCCGGAGCCGACGAACAGGCCTGCGCCGATCACGCCGCCAAGCGCGATCATCGTGATGTGCCGTTGCTTGAGGCTTTGCCTCAAAGAATTGTCCTGCATCTCCTACCTCTAGTTATTGTTGGCCGGGAACGCATCGGGCAGCGGCGGCAACATTCTGCCGCCGGGGGTGCCGATGTCGGGGGAGCGTGTGTGACGCGATGTGCCGGGCCGCCGGCGGTGAGTCGGAATGGCGGCCGCGAAATGCCGGTCGGTGCCCGCGAGAGGGCGATGACGACGGCAACCCGGATTGTGGGCGGACACCGCCGTCACCGCAAACGAGATATGAGAAGGACGTCTTGCGGTTTGCTCATCAATTGCCGTGGCGGCGACAAGCGTGTGCGTGTGTCAGATCGGCTTGACGAACAGCCCGATCGTCAGCAATGCGCCGATGCAGACGATCCCGATCCGCAGCACGCGTTCGTTCACGCGATGCAGCGCCCACGTGCCGAGCAGCCCGCCGACGATCGCGCCGCCGCCGAGCGCGAGCGCCTTGCCCCAGTGCAGGTGCGGCGACGTCAGGAACAGCACGACGGCCGATGCGTTCATCACGCCCGCGAGCGCGTTCTTCGTCGACATCGCGTGACGCGGCGACAGGCCGGCCATCGTCAGCACGGCCATCATCAGGAAGCCGAGCCCGCCGCCGAAGTAGCCGCCGTAGATCGCGATCATGAATTGCGAGAACGCGGCGGGGACGGTGCCGAGGTGGGCCGTGCCTTCGCCCGGCTTGCGGAAGAAGCTGCCCCACGCGAATACGATCGTCGCGAACAGCACGAGCCACGGCACGAGGCGCGAGAAGATCGACGAAGGCGTCTTCAGCAACAGCAGCCCGCCGAGCGCGCCGCCGACCACGCTGATCGCGAACATCGCCCGAAACGACAGCTTGCCGATGCCGCGCACCATGTTGCGGCTCGCCCAGCCGGTCGTGACCTGAGCGGGAAACAGCGCGACCGTCGACGTGATGTTCGCCGAGAGCGGCGACATGCCCGACACGATCAGCGCGGGCAGTGTGACGAACGCGCCGCCGCCGGCGAGAGTGTTCTGCAGGCCGGCCCACAGGCCGGCGAGGATGACGAGAGCGAGCATGAGTGCGGGAACGGGGAGGTGGCTGGAGGCCCGCTTGCTGGAAGCGGGCAGGCGCGGCGGACGCTCGATGGTAATGCAGGATCGCGGACGCAGGAAGGCAGTCGGGGCGTGCTGCGCGATGCGGTGCGGGTCGTGGTGTGTCGGCGCGATGTTGCGCGGCTCGTCGATGGCGGCCGCGCCGATTGCAATCCCGGCGGCGACACCCGGGCGACGCGTGTCCGCTCACATGGAGATCGCCGTGGAAAGCCGGATTTAACGCTTCATTACGATAGGTTTACCGGAAAGGTGCTAAATTCGCGCATCGATATCTCGAAAAGTGGCGAGGGCAGACAGATGCTGAAGAAATGGGCCGGAATGGCAGCGATGGTCGGCGCGATGGTGGCGGTCTCGGCGCCTGCCGTGGCAGGTGACACGAACAACGCACTGGGCGGCGCGCTCGGCGGTGTCGCGGGCGCGGCGGTCGGCAACGCGGTCGGCGGGAGCACGGGCGCGATCATCGGCGGGGCCGTGGGCGGCGGCGCAGGCGGCGCGGTGACGTCGAACAAGCGCGAACGCACGGGCGCCATCGTCGGCGGCGCACTGGGCGGCGGCGCGGGCACTGCGGCGGGCCACGCGATGGGCGGCACGACCGGCGGGCTCGTCGGCGCGGCCGTCGGCGGTGGCGCGGGGGCGGCGCTGGGCGGCCACGTGTCGCGCAACAACTCGCGCTCCGACGATTACTACCGCGGCAACAAGCACAAGAAAAAGAAGCACCACAAGCACGACGACTGACCGGCGCTTTCCGGCGGCCTTCGATGGCGCCGGGTTAGCGTGCGCGAACGGCAACGGCGGCGCTCAGGCCGCCGTTCCGTTTTCGGTGATCAGCGCCCTGAGCACCAGATCCGAGATCGTGCGATAGGCCGCGTCGAAATCGTCGCTCCCCAGCGCGCGCTTGCCGAGCACCAGCAGCATCTGCGACGCGAAATCCGCATACGACTGCGTCGCTGCCCAGATCAGGAAGAACAGGTGCTCGGCGTCGACCTGCCGGACCTTGCCTTCGTCGATCCAGCGTTCGAGCACCCGGATGTCGTCCCGCAGCACCGGGATCAGTTGCTTGCGGATCTCCTTTCCGTAGGTCTTCGCGCCGCCGATGATCTCCAGTGCGAACACCCGCGATCCATGCGGGCGGTTCCGAGAAAATTCGAGCTTGGCGCGGATATAGGCCGACATCGCTTCCGCCGGCTCGCGCTCGGGCGCCGCGAACTCCCGCATCCTGCCGAGCCAGTCCCGCAGGACGTCGTCCAGCACGCGTCTGTAGAGCGCCAGCTTCGTCGGGAAGTAGTACATCAGGTTCTGCTTCGACAGGCCGGCCGCCGCCGCGATTGTCGCAACGGAACTCCCTTCGAATCCATACGTGGAAAACGATTCCTCGGCGGCGGCGAGAATGGCCGCCTCGAGGGTATCGCGCAGCGCTTCCCGCCGGCCGGGTGGCCGGGCGGGCGGCTCCGCGGTCGGCGCGGACGGGTTCATCGCTCGATCCTCCACCGGCATGTCGGGCCGCAGCCGCCGCGCGCTCAACGTGCGTTCGCTTCGGGATAGGTGATGTGTTCCGGCGCGCGCTGCATGATGACCTTCCCGCCGCGCAGCGACGTACGCACCCTGGCCTGCTTGCGAATCACCTCGTAGTCGCTATCGGCGTCGAGGATCAGCAGATTGGCCGGCCGCCCGACGGCGATGCCGTACCGGTCGCCGAGGGACATCGCGTTCGCGCTGTGCTCGGTGACGAAATCGAGGCACCGCTGCAGGTCTTCGTATCCGAGCATGTGGCACACGTGCAGGCCCACATCGAGAATGCGCAGGATGTTGCCGTTGCCGACGGGGTACCACGGGTCCTTGATCGAATCCTGTCCGAAGCACACGTTGATGCCGGCGCGATCGAGCTCCGCCACACGCGTGATGCCGCGCCGCTTCGGGTAGGTGTCGAACCGCCCCTGCAGGTGGATGCTTTCGGTCGGACACGAAATGAAATGAATCTCCGAGCGCTTCAGCAGCCGGAACAGCTTCGAGCAATAAGCGTTGTCGTAGGAGCCCATCGCGGTCGTGTGGCTCGCGGTGACGCGCTTGCCCATCCCGCGTACCCGCGCTTCCTCGGCGAGCACTTCCAGGAAGCGTGATTGCGGATCGTCGGTTTCGTCGCAATGGACGTCGACGAGGCAGCCCTTGCGCTCCGCGAGATCCATCAGGAACTTGATGGAGCTCACGCCCTGGTCGCGCGTGTTCTCGAAATGCGGAATGCCGCCGACGACGTCGGCGCCCATGTCGATCGCGCGCTCCATCAACGCGCGGCCGTTGTCGAACGACTCGATGCCTTCCTGCGGAAACGCGACGATCTGCAGGTCGATGAGATCGCGCGCCTCTTCCCTGACTTCGACCATCGCCTTCAACGCGGCGAGCGTGGGATCGGTGACGTCCACATGCGTGCGCACGTGCTGGATGCCGTTGTCGCGCAGCATCCCGATCGTCGTGTGCGCGCGGGCTTTCGTATCGTCGTGCGTGATCGTGGCCTTGCGCTGGCCCCATCGCTCGATGCCTTCGAACAGCGTGCCGCTCATGTTCCATTCGGGTTCGCCGGCGGTCAGCGTCGCATCGAGATGGATATGCGGCTCGACCAGCGGCGGGATGACGAGATTGCTGCCGGCATCGATGACGTCGTTCCCTTGCGGCGTCAGCGGCGACGGCTGGAGGTCGATCGCACGGATCGTGTCCGCATCGAGGTCGATCGTGAAGAGGCCGCTACGGCCGCGCAATCTGGCGTTGATGATCTTCATGTGGGTTCCTGTCGTTCGAGTGGGGCCGGAAGGGCGCGCAGCGGCATCATTCGCCCTGGACGGACGGCTCGCGCGAGAACGCGCGGGCAACCTGCAGCAGCACGATATACGCGGCGGCGGACGCCGCGATGCCGACGATCGGCGCGATCCACGGCGAGGTGTAGGCGAGTATCGCACCGATCGCATAGGCGGCCAGGCCGACCAGGTTGAAGCGCGGCAGGCGGGCGGTCGCAAGCGACGGGTAGGTGCCGCGATGGCGGTACCAGTAGTCCGCCATGATCACGCCGCCGACGGGCGGAATGATCGAGCCGAGCAGCACGAGGAACGGAATCAGCAGCTCGTACATCCCGCCGACCGCGAGCACGATGCCGATCGCCGCGCCCACGAGGACGAGCGTGCGGCGCCGTTCGGTGCGCAGCAGGTGGCAGCCGGCGGCGGCCACGTTGTACATCGTCGGCCCCTGGATGGTCCAGAGATTCAGGCACAGCATCACGACCGCCGCGATCGACAGGCCCTGCAGCATCATCACCTCGACGATGTCGGCCTGCTGATAGACGATCGCGCAGTACGCGCCCGCGACGATCATCAGGCCGTTGCCGGCGAAGAACCCGATCATGCTGGCCGACACGGCGCTGCGCGCGCTGCGGGCGAGGCGCGTCCAGTTGGTCGCCTGCGTGGCGCCGCTCGCGAAGGTGCCGATGACCATCGTCACCGCGGCCGAGAACTGCATCGGATGCGTCGGCATAACGTGCTTGAGGCCGGCCCACCCGCCGATATCGCGGGTGGCGATCCACATCGACGTCATCAGCAGCACGAACATCAACGGCACGGACACGCGCGACAGCACGTCCATGCCGCGATAGCCGATGATGGCCGTGATCGAGAAGCCGAAGCCGAACAGGATCATCAACGGCGTGGTCACCGACGCGGGCCAGCCGAGCAGCTTGACCAGCACGATGGCGACCGTCGCGGTGCCCCACGCGTACCAGCCGAGTTCCGCGAAGCCGAGCAGGAAATCGGACAGCTTGCTGCCGACTTCGCCGAAGCAGAAGCGCCCCATCAGCACCGCGTTCAGGCCGCTGCGCGCGGCGATCAGCGCAAGCGACGCCGCATAGGCGGCGAGCAGCAGGTTACCGATCACGGCGATCTGGATCATGCTGACGACATCGAAGGCGACGCCGATCTTGCCGCCGGCGAACATCGTCCCGGTGAAGAACGTGAAGCTCAGCAGCACCATCGTGATGGACAGGAAGCCGGTGCGTTTCTCGAGCGGGACTTCGCTCAGCGCGAATTCCCCGTGGTTCGACCCGGCAGTCGGGCGTGCATCCTGGTTCGTGGGCATCTCTTCTTCCGTGAGCGATCGGGTTGTGGGCCGAAGGAGGTTGCGGAAGCCCGTGCACGGGCAGCGGACGGGCTGTTGCTGTTTCTATTTCTGTTTCAGTGCGTCATTCTCTCTGGCCAAAATTTTTACAAGCGTAAAAATTTGACGTGTGCGCGGCGGTCGGGAAAGCGCGCTGCGGTTGATCGCCCGGGCGCGCTGGGGGAGTTGTGACTGCGGGAACCGGCTTATCCGGGATTGACGTGACCCGCGTATCGATCGGGGCGAGGCCCCGATCCCGACGAATCGCTGGATTCAACCACGAAAGAACGTGGCCTCGATTCGTCAGGCCGTTCCCGAGGCCGTTCTCCAAGATTGAAATGGCCCGAAGCAATCAGGCAGGTCAGTCACGGTTTTCTTGAGGGCATTGGCCATCGTGACAGCCCCATAGCCGGCCAGCGCGGGGCCATTCTTCGTCCTGGGAACCAGCCCGTAGCCTTCCTCGCGAGGCTGGTGGATGAGCATGGTCAATCGGCTTGATCGCTCGACCAGCGTTCCGATCGCAGACCGGTTCAAGCCGATGATCAGTTTGTTTTCCCAATGTCCGGGTACAGCACGATCTTGAGCTTCCGCCGCAGCCTCGGGACGGGGAAGTCCCTTTCATTCGGATAGGTCCGACTCAGTCTCGATGACCCATCGATACAACCATTGACGCTGCACAACCAGCCCCCGCTCGGCCCCTTCGTCAAATTCCCGCCGACCTCCGGTCGGCGGTCAATTACCAGCCTGCTTCGTAGGTTCTGTTTCTCTGCCATCACGGCCTGACTGCAAATGTCCACAGGGACACTTAGCATCTGACTTTCTACCTGCCATTGGTAGGCCGTCGTTGATTGACGGTTTACGGTCGGTCGGCAACGGGCAAGTACAAAGCCATCTAGCGCAACAAATCCATTACCTCATTGGCCGCCCGGATCCCGGACTCTAATGCTCCTTCGAAATAGCCAATACATTCCGTCGCTGTTTCAGTGCCTGCCCAATGAATGCGTCCGAACGGCTCGCGAATGCTGCTCCCGTATGAGGTTAGCACGCCGGGCGGCATGTGGGATGCGTATCCGCCGAGCGCCCATTCATCCGTCGTCCAGTCATAGTCTGCATAGTCGAGTGGCGCCGCCGCTTCGTCACCAAAATAATGCACCAGATCGGCGACGATATGCTCGCGGCGCGCTTCCTGGCTCAGTCCGCTCAGTTCAAGTGCGTGATTTCCTTCGATTAGACCGACCAGCACGCCGATGCTTTCGTCTTCCGGCGACTGATCGAATACAAAGCCAAGATGATGGCCGACGCTGGCAACCGAGCCATTAAGCCCGTGACGGCGCCAGAAGGGGGTGGGATAGGCTACGTGCATCTTAATGACGGCTCCCATCTGCATTCTTTGCAAAAGTCCCGCGCGCTTAACGGGCAGCGGCGGTACGAAACGAATGCGGGATGCAAGCGGGGGAGGGGCAGTGACGATCGCGTACGAGGCTTCGAAAGCGCCTTGTGCACATGTTACGCGCACGCCGTTGGCATTTTGCTCGATAGCGCTCACGGCCGCATTCAGCACGATGCACCCGTCCAGACGCTCTGCCATCCTTTTCGGGATCTGCCAGGCGCCGCCAAGGAACTTGTCCTGCTGAGCGCCGCCTTCGACCGCCATCATCGCTTCCAGGCCACCGCCCTGTCGCAGGCATTCCAAGAAGAACAGATAAGAGACGTGAAGGGACTCCGTGCAAGTGATCGCGCTTGTGACAAGGCGTGCAAAGTCACGAGCAGCGGTAGTATCAACATGCTTGTCGAGCCACACCTCGATAGACATCGAATCCCATTCGAGCGCGTTCTCTGCCAACCACGGCGCGCCGACGGGAAGAGTCTGCATGTCGCGCTTCCAGCGGTGCAAGGTGAGACCAAGTTCCAAGGTGGATAAAAAAGGAAGCTTCGGCGTGCTCGAGTAGGCATGAACCTTGCCGTCAATATTTACAAGGCTGTTACCGCTCGTATATTGACGGTACATTGGTACGTCAAGTTCGATTGCCTGCTGACGCAGCAGGTTTTGTGACGCGCCGACCCATTGCCCACCGAAGTCGACCGTTTGCCCCCCAACCTCTCCCGGCATTGACCGCCCTCCGATTCTGTCGCGCGCCTCGAGAATCAGAACCCGCTTCCCGGCATTCTTCAGCTCGAGCGCGGCTTTCATTCCTGAGAGGCCCGCCCCAATAATGAGCACATCTGATTTTTGGTTTGCCACATCATCGATCGTTGTCATAGTACGCCCCTCTTGGTCACATTTTTTGCTGCGCTCGATCACGACATGCCCTTCGTCCAGCGCAGCCTACTTCAAGAAAACTCTCATCCCGCTGTCGATCCGCCCGTGACGCCGATGGTGCTCATGGCGTTTCGTGGGCTGGCGACCGAGCACGAGTTGCCACGTGGCGCCTAGGGCGATTGCTACCCAAGATGCCGGAACGTATTGTTATAGGTCATAAGACCAATTTTCGCAAGTTATCTGACGATATCTGACGATATGTCGCAGGGGCGTCAACCAAACAGTATGCGCTCGTCCTCTGCCTTCGAAACCGGTGTTCGACCGGTGTGGTGATGCATTACATCAGGCATGCAAAATATCAGACAATTTGCCTGGAAACCCGTTTTTCCCCGCTAGATCAACCAAATTTCGGCTACGTCGATCAACTGACGATACCCCATCCGACCTTGAGGTTGGATGGCGTTTTGCGCACCGCAGCAGCATTGTGCGTTGCACGTCCTCAAGTTTTGTTGTATAACGCGTTTTAGGTCGGATGACATATTTGTGTGTCCGGAACACGATGAATGCCGGTCCGCATGGGCACGGCGCGTGTCATTTACCGAGTTGTCGCAGAGTCGCGGCCCGAGTGACGGCGGATGATCATGGGCGCATCCGGCATCTCATTTTGAAAGGAAACTACCATGGCGTACGAAAAGGCCGAGTTGGAACACATTCTCAACGTTCAGCGTGCGGCATTCCTTGCCGAGGGGGAGGCTTCCGCAGCGGTACGAAGGTCGCGCGTAGCGCGGCTCGCGATCGCAATTCTTTCCAACTTCGATGCGATTGCGCAGGCTCTCAGTACAGACTACGGCAACCGTCCGCCCGAACTGACCAAGGCGCTCGAAGCGTTGCCGTGGTCCGAAGACATTCTCCATACGCTCGACAACCTCGAGAAGTGGATGGAGCCCGAGGAAATTCCGGGGGGATTCATTCAGCAAAAGCCCAAGGGCGTCGTCGGCGTCATGGGGGCATGGAATTTCCCGCTGACGCTAACATTCGAGCCGGCGCTGAGCGCGCTCGCCGCCGGCAATCGCGTCATGATGAATTTTCCGGAGTATCAGGTTCATACCGGACGCCTGCTGGCAGATATTGTCTCGAGCACGTTCGATGAGGCTGAGGTAGCCTTCATTCACGGAGACCTGTCGACGTCACAGTCCTTCTCAGGGTTGCGATTCGATCACCTGTTTTTCACCGGCTCCCCCAAGATCGGATCAATCGTCGCCCAGGAGGCCGCAAAGAACCTCGTTCCTGTTACAACGGAACTTGGCGGAAAGAATCCGGTTGTCGTGGCGCCTGATGCCGACCTGGAATTGGCCGTCAGCCGAATTGCTGCCACGCGTGTCGTGAACGGTGGGCAGGTTTGCCTTTGCCCGGACTATGTTTGGGTACCCAAAGGCATCGTGACGGAGTTCGTTTCCAAGCTTATCGCCGAATACAACTATATATTTCCCACCTATCTGGAGAATCCCGCGGTTGTTTCCGTTGTGAACGAGCGAAATTTCGATCGTATCGTTGGCCTCGTGGATGATGCGGTCGCGAAGGGCGCAAAAAAGTATATTGCGGCGCCTGAAAGTGAAGCCGAGCGGTTGCCTAATCGTACGGCGCGAAGAATTCCGCCGACTATCTTGGTCGATGTGCCTGAGTCGGCAGAGATTTCCGATGAGGAAGTATTCGGCCCCGTGCTTGTCGTATACGGTTACGACGACACGCAGGAGGCTATCGATTACATCACGGCACGTCCCGCGCCACTTGCCGCTTACTGGTACGGCGAGGATGGTGAAGACTTCCGGCGTTTCCTGGAAAGCACGACGAGTGGCGGGGTCACGCGGAATGATGGATTGCTGCATGCACTGCTGCCGGGGGCGCCGTTCGGTGGAATCGGCAACTCTGGCTCCGGCGCCTATCACGGCAAGGCCGGATTCGATACGTTCACGCACCGTCGCTCAGTGGCCGCGGTCACTCGTCCTGACGGAGTCGCAAATCCGCTGGTTGGCGGATCGCTAGTTTCGGAGCAAATGCGAGGTTATCTCGACGGGGCGATTGCGTCCGCCATCGAAGCGTTCGAGGCCAGGCTGCCCGATACGAAATAAATCAGGTGTGTCGCGATGTCGGATCGCGACACACGTATATTTTGCTTCGATTTTACTCTTCACATCCTGAAAAATGGTGAATGTTTATTCGTGAGCGCCGTGCAAATCTTTTAAAATAGAAATCCGGTATTTCGAGGGCGCTCACGACGAAACTGTTTCCTCGCCAGGCATAAATCGCATGAGGTAATTGTAATGTGGCCTTCCAGTGAGTTTTTAGATGGATTTGATGGCGAAATCCAAAATAGGGCGTTTGCACTTCGCGCTATTGGGCGTCTTTCAAATCGTCTTGACGGCGATCCGCGCCAGCCACTCTGGGCAGCCTATCTGAAGTTGGAGGAGTTCAATGAGCCAATCTATCATGAAGCAGCAGCCCGATGGGCGATGGATGTGACTCCGAGAACCGGGACATTGATTAAGGCATGGATACTCGGCTCTGTTCCGAAATTTCTTTTAAGACCATTCTTGAAAATCGTCTATTCAAAAACGGTAAAATATTGCGATGAACTTCGCAAGATAAGAAGTATCGGGCCATTAAGCGCCAAAGAATTCCTTGATTACATGGTTGATCAGGAGGATTTCCAGATCGAAATGATGCGGCTCTCACTCGATGGCAAAGATGTTGTTCTGGCCCGGAAAATTGATTCGTTCATCGCAACGTACGATCAGAAATTCAAAGTCAGCCAACATGGCTAAAAGTCGACACATTTGACGCACCAGGGCTGCGACAGAGGTTCTGAGTTGTTGCTGCGATGACAAAGCGATCACTCCGACATCTGGGGCATACATCTCGCAATATACTCGCTCGCCGCTCGATGGCGCCTGAGCTCGACCATGCGCCGCATACGTTATCGGGCAACCATTTCGCTCCAACACCTGAGCAGAAGAAACTGGTTGATCCGGAATCCGATCCCGTCACGCGAAAACTCCGCTATGTCACCTGATCAAGAATCACTTCTTCAAAACCGGTCTTTTTGGCAGTATGCCTATGGAGCGTATTCGCCCAATCCCCCCTTGACGGAAGATCTCAAGGTTGACGTCGCGATCGTCGGAGGCGGCTTCACGGGGTTGAACACGGCATGGCAGTTCAAGAAAGACAACCCCAATACACGCGTAGTCGTGCTTGAAGCCGCGATTGTCGGCTTCGGCTCCAGCGGTCGCAACGCAGGCTTCAGTACCAAAATGTTCGGCCTTGAGCCCGAAATGGTCTTGCTGCGCTGGGGTAAGCAGAAGATGGTTGACGCCCATCGCTATTTGCAGCTCGCGGTCGAGCACACCAGATGCCTGATCGCGGAGCACAATCTTCAGTCGGACTACTGTCACGCTGGGCTGGTTCGTGCCACGTATACGAAGCAGCAGCTGGGCAGAATGCAAAAGACCTTTGAGCTATTCCAGCAGTTGGGCATCGACGACGACATGGTGTGGCGGAGCGCAGAGCAATTTCAGCAGGACTTCCACTCCGAGCGCTTTGCCGGCGGCATTTACGAATCGGGAACCGGATACCTCAATCCGTGCAAGCAGGTCCGATCCCTCAAGAGCCTGGCGGAATCAGTCGGTATATCTGTTTACGAAACGACCCAGGTCACAAATATCGAAAGGATGCCATCTGCAATAGTTGTCAGCACACCGAATGGAAAGATCACGGCGGACAAGCTGGTCATTGCGACAAACGCATACACCCGAGATATCCCCGGCCCGAAAAGGGTCCGCTCACGCCAGTATCCACTCTGGACCTATCAGGTCGTCACTGAACCTTTGAGCGAAGCCCAATGGAACAGCATCGGCTGGACCGAACGGCAATCCTTTGGCGATAACCGACAGATGCTGCACTACTTCAGACCGACGGCGGACGGTCGGATCATAATGGGCGGTGGCGATGCGATCACGTACAGGACAGGGGCATTGAAAGAGGTTTCCGCGCCAGCGGCGTGGCAGCATTGCGAAGACCATCTCAAATGGATCTACCCTCAGCTCAAGAACACGCGCATCGACTATCGTTGGGGCGGCCCTGTCTCGGTAACCGCAGACATGGCCCCCGAAATCAGCTTCATCGAAGACGAGCGCATCATCTACTCGGGCGGATGTTTTGGTCACGGTGTTGCGCTGACGCATCTCAATGGCCGAACCATCGCCGACCTGCTTGCCGGGACGCAATCGGAACTGACGGATTTCTGGATCGTGAACCGAAAGTCGTTGTCGATGACGAGCGACACACTCTCTTATCTCGGGGGCAGGGTGGCTCGCCAGGCACTAAAGTCTTGGGATTGGTGGGAGGAGAAAGGTCTTAAAAGGTGACGTCGGAGGGTGGTGGTCTCTTGGGCGGTGCATGAGCATTGACGACCAATACGGCTGATCGTAAAGCGCTATACCTAACATGGCAGCGGCAGCTATTATTGATTGGTTTAACTGGTGGCGAATTGTCTTTATCGCTGCCACTATTGCCGCTCAAGCTAATCTCGATCGAAGGATGTTATGTCGAGAGTTTGAACGAACTTCGCGAACTTGTAGAATTGGCTCGCCGTAGCAATCTTCCACCATTGCCGACATATTGCCGATCACTTCATGAGGCGGAGGCCTCGCTAGCGGATCACGAAGCTGGTCGAGTGATTGGTCGGGTCATTCTCGTTCCAGAAGTGGATGAGCCGAAGTGGGCTTTCCGGGTCTGAATTCGACTTGGCGATATTAATCGAATGGCGATAGTTAATTTTCCGAAATTTTATTGGAATAAGTGCTGGGAAATCGATTATAAATCGCCACAAAAAGATCTCGTGACGCTATTGAGTTTGAAGCATCGTACTTACAGTCTCGGTGTGCTGCCCAACTTCGTTGCCACCTGAAAAACTGGACGCCTTTTTGGCAAATCGTTCGACCTTTGAGGAGTCGCATTAAATGCATCGATCGGGCCGGCATTGCTGGTGCGGCACAGTCTATTGAGTGGTTGCGCGATCCTGAGCCTCGCTTCAACCTACCCGCCGGGGCACCCAAGCGGGTGTGTGAAAAATTTCCATACTCTACCCCTTTGAGATTTGGCCGTATGTGTAGTGCTTTGAGCCCCCTCATGGCATGGAAGCGACTGTGATAATCGCTTTCACGGCCTCATCCTCGATACCTTTTATATCCGACGGGAAGCGATTGCGCTGAGGGATCAATACCAATAACCCTTCGATTTGCCCCGCAATAAGCGCAGCACGGCGCGCAAGCACATTTGGCGATAACTGCGGATTGACGGCCGCTACGAATCCACTAATCATACGGCGCTGGAACAGATACGCGTCTTCCATGCTCTTTCGCGCAAATTCCTGCATTTGCGCGAGCGCCCAGAAATTGACAAAGAGGCTTTGGGTTCGGGGCTGTTTGCCGTCTTCGATGAGCAAGCGGACAAGCTTCTCCAATCGTTGCTCGGGGCTGAGCGAAGCATCAATGCGAATGCTTTCATAGTTTCCCGAGTATTCTGCGATGGTCTCGGTAATGATCGCCGCAAAAAGATCTTCACGCGTCGGGAAGTAGTGCTGCAAATTCGATAGCGCCAAGCCCGCGCTGGTCGCCACCTTTCGCATGCTAAGCCCACCGTAACCCTCGGCCGCGAAAATCTCGATGGCACTCGCAAGGATGCGAGCAACCGTGTTCCGGCCGCGGCCCGTCAACACACGTTTCGTGCCGGCGGCTTGTGGCTCAATGGACACATCCTGGTTGCGATTTTTTTGGGCACTTTCGTCTTTCATCGGTCTCACGGCTATTGGGTTAGCTTCCTGGTTTGAACGGCAAGCGTATTCTTCGGGTCGAAACAGTCAAATACAGGTCGCGTGACCTCATTCGTGCAGCGGTGGCTTGGCAAACTTTCGTTGTCTAACGCCGGGTAGAGGCGACGTGAGCCAGGGGCCACAACTTGCGCCGGAACGAAGGCATGCAGCAAGACCACATTGTAGGCTTGGCGTTCACGTTTCGCGTGCAAAAAGCAATTGTGGATCATTGTGCCGCGGTCGGGCGTGTGCCACCGAGGCCGTGTCGATAGGCTCTTGTCCTTCCTGATGGCGCATCACAGATCTGTGTTCCGTGCGCCCATCTTTCCCTTAAAAGCTCATTTTTAGGTCTTAACGACTAAATTCAGCGCGCACGACCATATCGTCGAATCGTCGCGGGAGCTGGGCGCGTGCTCGCAGGAATGAAGTTTGAGGGGGCACTTGCAGTCAAATTTTAGTCAATGAAATCAATGGCTAACTCTACCTCTCGCTCCCCGTTCGCTGTACTTCCACAACGGGCAAGGGTTTAGCCTTAGTTGCGACCAAAAAATCCGCTGTGTATAACGTCGAATAGGTCATGCGACCCATTTTCGATCGAGCGACGAGCAATCAGCCGGGTAAGAGCGGCATACCTTCATGCGGAGCCCAGAACCCCCAGTGGCATCGCCTGGTGTCTTCCGGAAGCCCCGCCCAAAGCGGGCCTGCGCCGATCGCGGTGTCGCGGTCCGTCCATGGATTTCATGGGAACCTGAAATGAAGTGGATTGCGTATCGACTATTCGCTATCTGAAGCAATAGCGTTCCTTATCGAGGTCCTGCATGGCTCACGGCGAATCGCCGTGTTCTGTGCGCGAGAAAGAAGGCAAAAGGAGAGTGGCAATGAACAAGCGGAAATTTTCAGTTGCGTCGTGTTTGACCGCCTCGCTGTTGTTGGCCAGCGTGGCAGCCGTCGCAGAAGGCGACCTGACGCCCGCAGGCGCGGAAAGTGCGGCAAGCAAGGACGGTCTCGTGCCGTCGTTCGCTGGGCGGCAAGCTCCTGCATCCGGTTGGGAGTGGGGCAAGTTTCGTGGTGGTTTCTGGAAACATCGTGCAGAGAAGCCGCTTTATTCGATCGATGCCTCGAACGTCGACAAGTACGCAGACAAGCTCTCTCCCGGTGAGATTCAGTTGGTCAAGCAACTGAAGGGCTATCGTATGGACGTGTATCCGTCACACCGCGAATGCCAATTGCCCGATTTCGCTGAACAAAACTCGAAAGCGAATCTAACGGCAGCGAAGCTCGATGCGTCCGGCGAAATGATCCAGACCGCCGCGTTTCCCGGTGTCGCGTTTCCCCAGCCGAAGACTGGGGCCGAAGCGATCCTCAACTACGAAACCCGGTATCGAGGCGTAGGAGTCGAATGGACACCGATCATCACTGCGATTTCCCCGCGTGCGGGCAGTAGCGATTGGATCGATGCAATCGGCCCGCAGGTCTTTTACTTCCCCTACGGGAAGAGCGGCAAGACGGCACCGCAGGATGTAGATCAGCTCAGCCTGGCCGCTTACTTTTCGGCAACTTCCCCAGCCGCATTGGCCGGGCAAGCGTTTGTTCAGCGTCAGTATTTCAACCGGGATTCAGAAACGTACTACTACTTTCCGGGTCAGCGCCGCGTGAGACGCATGCCGGCCTATACGCACGACGCACCGCTGATCGGCTTCGAGAACCAGTACTTGATCGACGAAGCCAACATGTTCAACGGCTCGATCGACCGCTTCAACTGGAAACTCGTGGGCAAGAAGGAAATGATCGTTCCGTACAACGCATTCGGCATGTACGCGTTCAAGGACAAACTGCATGACGTGGCGGCACCTGGCGGAATCTCGCCGGACCACCGTCGTTACGAGGTGCATCGCGTATGGGTCGTCGAGGCGACGGTCAAGCCCACCGCACGCCATGCTGCGTCCAAGAAAGTGTTCTACCTCGACGAGGACAGCTGGCTCGCGCTCGTCGGCGAAGACTATGACGCGCAAGGCAAGTTGTGGAAGGTGCGCGAGAGCTACCCGATTCCGGTGTGGGAACTGGGCGGTGCCTGCGACAACGAACCGTTCGTCCAGTACGACTTGATCAACGGACGATACGTATTCGACGGATCGTCAGTCGGTCAGGGTAAGGACCTTCGCTGGTACGAGCGCGCCGACGATTCGCGCCTCAAGTCCGACTTCTTTACGGCGGAATCGCTGAGATCGGCCAGCGAACGCTGATTGCCGTAGTCAAAAAAAGAAAACAGGCCCGACGTGCGCACTCGCGCGTCGGCATCCGGTCTGGAGATGGGTGGGTGGTGCGATGAAAGCAAGCAATATCGTTAAGAGTACTACGGTGTCGATTGCCATGCTGGGTGCGGCAACGTCGACCGCGTACGGGTACGAGTTCACGCTCGGGGACGGCGCTGTTCAGGGGTCGTGGGTGACCAATCTCACGGCGGGTGGCGGGATCCGGACCAGGAGTCCGAGCTGCTCGCTGACCGGCGATCCGAACGCATACGGCTGCGGTGCGGCTGCCAACACGGATCAGTGGGGTTACGGCGACAACGGCGACCTGAACTACCGCAAGGGGCAGCCGTTCAGCACCTACGTGAGCGCGACCAGCGAACTGCTGCTGAAGATGCCGGGCGAAGGGCTCAAGTTCATGGTGCGCGGCACGGGCATGTACGACTTCCTCGCCGGGAGAACGGCTAGAACGCCGCTGTCGAGCACGGCGGCCGCGCAGGTGGTGTACAACGCGCAGCTGCTCGATCTGTGGGCGCAGAAGGATTTCACGATCGGCGGTCGCAACGCGCACGTGCGGCTCGGTAACCAGGTGATCAACTGGGGCGAGAGCATCTACGCGCAGAGTGGCATCAACGCGACCAACTCGATCGACGTCCAGAAGCTGCTGATCCCGGGTTCGCAGCTCAAGCAGGCGCTGCTGCCGGCGCCGATGCTGAGCCTCGCCGCCGATCTTTCCCACGGCTTCAGCACCGAAGCGTATTACCAGTTCCAGTGGAACGGCAACCGCCTTCCGCCGGTGGGTTCGTACTGGTCGCTGGCGAACGTCATCGGCCGCGGCGCCGAACCGTTCACGATCAACGCGAACAACCCCAACGTCGCAGGCCCGGGCGTCGGCACGATCGCCAATGCGATCGGCGGCGGGGCCGCGGCGGGCAACCAGGATACGCTGAACGCGATCAAGAACGGGCTCGTCAACGGCGCTTTCGCCGGGCCGCCGTTCAACGACCTCGGCATTCCGGTGTCGACGCAGCTGCCCGCGAAATACCGGCCGCAGTTCGGCGTGAAGTTCAATTACTCGCCGCGCTCGTTCGATGCGAACTTCGCGTTCTACTACCTGAACTACACGGACAAGTCGCCGGTGCTGTCGACGCTGTCGAACGGCACCGCGCAATGGTCGTATCTCCAGAACCGGCAACTGTTCGGCGCGAGCGCGAACTTCGGGGTCGGCCCGTGGGCCATCGGTACCGAGCTGTCGTATCGGCCGCGCGATGCGGTCGCGTTGTCGAGCTGCTACGGCGCGGGCGGCCCGACCGACCTCATCACGAACGGCGTGCAAGGCGTCAACTGCCAGCAATGGGCCGACAAGAAGAAGTTCCAGCTGGATGTCAACGGGCTGCTCGCGCTGACGCGCAGCGAGTACCCGTTCCTGAAGCTGATCGCCGCGGATTCCGCCGCGTTGACCTGGGAACTCACGTGGATCTACTACCCGGGCCTCGGTTCGGACGTGACGCGCACGGTGGACGGGCAGCCGGTCACGCAGGTGCCGGCCGCCGGTTACTTCCCCTGGCTGAACAACAACTCGGGGCTCGGCTATCCGATCACGCAAGGGCAGGGCACGTCGAGTTCGGTGGGCGCGACGGTCGACTTCAACTGGACGTATGACGGCTCGCTGATCCCCGGCTGGCAGGTGACGCCGGGCGTGACGTTCAGCACCGGCCTCTACGGGTACACGCCGACCTTCACCGCAAACTACATGCAGGGTGCGAAGTCGGTGAACGTCTACGTGCTGTTCAACCAGAATCCGCCGA
Source organism: Burkholderia sp. LK4 (assembly GCF_001043615.1). Classification (NCBI taxonomy): domain Bacteria; kingdom Pseudomonadati; phylum Pseudomonadota; class Betaproteobacteria; order Burkholderiales; family Burkholderiaceae; genus Burkholderia; species Burkholderia sp. LK4. The sequence continues at coordinate 91,763 of NZ_LDUL01000036.1, read as the reverse complement.
AGTGGCAGGCAGGCATCAATTTCGCGGCGTTCTTCGGCGGTCACCAGTCGGTGGGCAATCCGTATGCGGACCGCAATTTCGTCGGTGTGTTTGCTACCCGGAACTTCTGACGCGCGCGCGTCGGGCATCGCCGGAATACATGAAGGGGTAATGCAGTGCTCAATCGTCTGGTCAGCCGCCTTGAAAGGCTATTCTTCGGTCATCGCGCGATCGTGCTCGCGGCGATCGGCCTGTTCACCGTCGTGATGGCCGTGTTCGCGATGCAGCTGCGCATGGATGCCGGCTTCGAAAAGCAGATGCCGATCGGCCACGAGTACATCCGCACGTTCCAGCAGTACCGGAACGACCTGCTAGGCGCGAACCGGATCACCGTCGTCGTGCGCGCGAAGCACGGCTCGATCTGGACGCCGGACGGCCTGACACGGCTGTACAAGGTCACGCAGGCGGTGACCTACCTGCCGAATGTCGACCGGATCGGCGTGCGCTCGCTGTGGACGTCGAATGCGTTCGTCAATGAAATCACCGACGAAGGCTTTCGCGCGGAGCCGATCATTTCCGGCACGATCACGCCGGACCAGCTGACGCCGGAGATCGTCGGGAAGATCCGTCGCGCGACGACGCTGGGCGGCTATGTCGGCACGCTCGTGTCGCACGGCGAGGACAGCGCGATGATCACGGCCGAGCTGAACGAGCGCGACAGTGCGGGCAAGGTGCTCGATTACGTCGCGTTCAATCACTTGCTCGAACAGAAGATCCGCCAGCCGTTCGAGGATGCCGGCTATGAGGTGCAGATCATCGGCTTCGCGAAGCAGATCGGCGACATCGCCGACGGCGCGAAGGCCGTGCTCGGCTTCTGCGCGATCGCGCTGTTGCTGACCGCGCTCGCGGTGTACTGGTATTGCCATTCGCTGCGCTTCACGGTGCTGCTGATCGCGTGCTCGCTGACGTCGCTGGTCTGGCAGTTCGGCACGCTGAAGCTGCTGGGTTTCGGCCTCGACCCGCTCGCGGTGCTGGTGCCGTTCCTGGTGTTCGCGATTGGCGTGTCGCACGGGGTGCAGCAGGTGAACTTCATCGTGCGCGAGATTTCGCACGGGCACAGTTCATACGAGGCGGCGCGCCGCAGCTTCAGCGGGCTGCTGATTCCGGGCGTGCTGGCGCTGATCACCGCATTCGTGTCGTTCATCACGCTGCTGCTGATCCCGATCCCGATGGTGCGTGAGCTGGCAATCACCGCGTCGCTCGGTGTCGCGTACAAGATCGTGACGAACCTGATCCTGCTGCCGGTGGCCGCGTCCTGCTTCAACTTCACGAAGCGCTACGCGGACAGCGCGCTCAAGCGCGGCGAACGGCGCTCGGCATGGCTGCGGCCGCTTGCGCGTGTCGCGCAGCCGAAGTATGCGGGGGCGACGGTCGCATTGACGCTGGTCGTGTTCGCGCTGGCCGCGTGGCAAAGCCGCGATCGCGTGATCGGCACGCTGCAGCCGGGTGCGCCGGAACTGCGCGCGGATGCACGCTTCAATCGCGACGCGACGTCCATCGCCGGCAACTACGACATGGGCCTCGACTGGCTGACGGTTGCGATCGAGTCGGCCGGCAAGAGCTGCAACAACCCGGCGGTCGGACTGTACGAGGACGATTTCGCGGCGGCCATGCGCACCGAGCCGGGCGTGGTGTCCGTGCAGTCGTACTCGGGCATGCTGCGCGGCTACAACCAGGGCTACAACGAAGACTATCCGAAGATGAGCGTGGTGCCGATCGACCCGGAGAACTACGGGGCGGTATCGGTCGACGTCGGGCGCGTGAAGGGCTTCATGAAGGCCGACTGCACGATGTCGGCCGTGCACCTGTTCCTGACGGACCACAAGGCGACGACGATCAACCGCATCCTCGACGACGTGAAGCAGTATCGGGCGTCGCATCCGTTCCCGGGTATCGCCGTGCGGCTCGCGGCCGGCAACTCGGGCGTGCTGGCGGCGACCAACGAGGAAGTCGCGGGCAGTGAGCTGCCGATGATGCTGTACGTGTACGGCGCGATCCTGATCCTCGTGTTCCTAGCGTACCGCGACTGGCGCGCGATGGTCGCGTGCTGCGCGCCGCTGTCGGTTGCGACCTTCATCGGCTACTGGTTCATGAAGGAGCTGCAGATCGGGCTGACGGTGGCGACGCTGCCTGTGATGGTGCTCGCGGTGGGGATCGGCGTCGACTACGCGTTCTATATCTACAACCGGCTGCAGGTGCATCTCGCCGGCGGCCAGCACATCGTGAAGGCCGTGCAGCACGCGATGCTCGAGGTGGGCGTCGCGACGATCTTCACGGCGATCACGCTCGCGATCGGCGTGGCGACGTGGAGCTTCTCCGCGCTGAAGTTCCAGGCGGACATGGGCAAGCTGCTCGCGTTCATGTTCATCGTGAACCTGGTGATGGCGATGACCGCGTTGCCCGCGCTCGCGTCGCTGCTCGAACGCTGGTTCCCGCGCCGCAAGCCGGCCCGCGCGCCGGGTTTGTTCAGTCACTGAAGCTCGTGAACCTGCCGATGGAGATTCGTTCATGGTCAAGACGCTAACTGTTTGCGCCGTACTTTGCATCGCGGCGGGTGCCTTCCCGCGATTTCATGAAACGGGCGCCGGTCGGAGTACGCCGGCTCGTGCGTTCGCGATGGACGCGACACGCACCGGTGTGCGCCACGCCGCAACCGGCGAAACCGGTGTCGCCGCGTCGTCGAACGACGGCGGAGCCGAGCGGCGGACAGCGGCCGCGCTGGGCAACGGCAGGCCGCCGGCCGTGATGCTCGGCGAAGCGAACGCCGGCTGGTCGGCGCTTTTCAACCACTGATGCCCGCACACTACCGGGATTCACCATGATCAAGACGCTCATTTCCTGTATCGCGCTCTGCACGGCCGCGACGGCCTTCGCGCAACCGCAGGACGGAACGGTCGCGGCCTGGGCCGCGAAACCCGCGCACACGTGGGCCGCGCCGACGCACATGATGCTGATGGACGCGACGCGCGCCGGATCGCGGATCGTCGCCGTCGGCGAGCACGGCATCGTGCTGCTGTCCGACGACGACGGCAAGACCTGGCGTCAGGCGCGACGCGTGCCGGTGTCGGCGACGCTGTCGGCCGTGTCGTTCGCGGATGCGAAGCACGGCTGGGCCGTCGGCCAGTGGGGCGCGATTCTCGCGACCGACGACGGCGGCGATACGTGGGTCACGCAGCGGCTCGATACGTCGGTCGACCAGCCGCTGTTCTCGGTGCTGTTCACGAATGCACAGGACGGCATTGCCGTCGGCCTGTGGTCGCTGATGCTGCAGACCCACGACGGCGGCAAGACGTGGACTCGTACGACCCTGCCGAAGCCGCCCGGTGGTGGCAAGGCTGACCGAAATCTCTATCACGTGTTTGCCGACCCTTCTCATGCGCTCTACGCCGTGTCGGAGCAAGGGATGGTGCTCAAGTCGGCCGACGGCGGCGCGAACTGGAATTACCTGCCGACCGGCGGCAAGGGCACGTTGTGGTCGGGTGTCGCGATGCCCGATGGCCGGATCGTGGTCGGCGGCTTGCTCGGCAGCCTGTACCAGAGCAGCGACGGTGGCGCGAACTGGACGGCCGTCGACAGCCGCACCCGAAGTTCGATCACCGGTCTGATCGATGCGGGCGACGGCCTGGTCGGCGTCGGGCTCGACGGCCTGGTATTGAAGCAGCGGGCCGCGTCCGCGACGGTCGAGGTCGCGCAGCGCCCGGACCGTGCGACGCTGACCGCCGCGCTGCCCGGCAAGGGCGGCGCGCCGATTCTTTTCTCCCAAGACGGCGTGCTGGTCGGGCCATAGGCGGACGTTTTTGCATCCGTCTCGTCAAAGACAGGATCCGCCAACACAACTCGAACACAGACACACGCGGCATCTCTCGGACTGTCACGGTCACCGGCGCCAACCGGCAAGATTCGATGGTTCTCGCGCGCACGCTCAATGCCATTCTGGCGACACCGGGACTGAGCGGTAAGCCGATCCCACGTTTTCCACTGCAGGGACGGGGTACGGTGCATCGGACCGCCGGCGCCGGTATCGCCGGGCAGCGGCATGCGACCGAGCAGCGTGCCGACGCCCTGCAGTCGCTTGATGGGCGGCTCGTACAGGAAGGGCGGCACCTTCTCGGTATGCCGCGCGATGAGCAAGAAGCGTTTCCGGCTCTGCGCGAGACCGCCGACATCGCCACAGTCGTGCGTCGTCTCGTTCACGGCATAGCCGTAGTGACTCTCGGTATCAACGCGACACGCGGTTGGCCAGGGGAAATCCGGCCGTTGTGTCGCCGACGCCTATGTATTGGCAAACGCGCCGTACAGCTTGGTTGCGAGCAACGGGCCGGATTCCCGGACTCAACGCGGCGCAAAGGACTCAGAGGGTCGACGCGGCCGCGAGACATGGGAAGCGCGGGTCCGCCCGCTGTCAAACTTCTTCGATATCATCCGCGCTAACGCTCGATAGGTCTCACCTAGGCGTTCGATCGAATACCGACGCAGCCCTCCGTACTTCGGCCTTGGACTATCGCGCCGCGCGGTAGCGTACCGGCGCAATGCCGAGGCATATCACGGCGAGTCACGTGAAATAAACTTCAATAGAATTAATCAGGAATCCAATTCATATAACAGACATTGGCGCCGAAAAGTCTGTGGTAGCCATAGGGAATTCCAGGTTCTGTACGCGTGCACTTCTGGTCACGTGTGTACCGCTGAATTGCGAGAGCGGGCGCTGGAGCAAGGAGATGCCGGCTTGATGCAGTCAACAGTCGCCCACACGCGACTTCAGCGCGCAGCAGCCGGTGCATCGGTCGGTGGTTGATCGCGTTGTAGCGCTGAGGGCGTGTGGCGACCTCTTCAAGCTATTGTTTCATTGAGGAATATTCGCAGGCGTTCGCGGCCGGCGTGGGCCCTTGCAAGTTCCGATTTGAACGAAAAAATTCCAAGTTGGACGCATCTGACATCCCGCCCGCTTGCTCCCGTGAAATTGTCATGCTAGTTTTTCATGAAATTTCTCGGCAAGAATTTCACGGGAGTCCGCATGTTCGTGCAGTCCGACCGTCACGTCGCAAGCTACTACGCCGGTACGTATCCGGAGCCGATCCCGCATCGTCCGGAACTGGATGAGCGCATCGACGCCGACGTGCTCGTCGTCGGCGCGGGGTTCAGCGGGCTGCATACGGCGCTGCGCCTTGCGCTCGCCGGCAAGCGGGTCGTCATGCTCGAAGCGAGCCGCGTCGCGTGGGCCGCGTCGGGCCGCAACGGCGGGCAGGCGCTGCTCGGCTGGTCGTGCGACATGCAGCCGCTCGAGGATTCGCTCGGCCGCGACGGCGCGCGCCTGCTGTGGGACAGCATGCGCTGGGCCGCGACCGAGGTGCGGGAACTGCCCGGGCGGCATGGTTTCGACATCGACTATCGGCCCGGCAGCCTGTGGGCGGCGGTGCGGCCGCGCCGCGTCGTGATGCTCGCGCAGGCCCGCGACGAAGCGGCCGAGCGCTGGGGCTACGACCGGCTGCGCGTGATCGAGCGGGCCGACCTGCCCGAATGGATCGGCGGCACGCGCTATCTCGCGGCGCTCTACGATCCCGAGGCCGGCCACCTGAACCCGCTGAAGCTTGCGCTCGGCCTCGCCCGGACGATCGAGCGCGCGGGCGGCCGCATCTTCGAGCAGAGCCGCGTGCTCGACTGCCGCGAAACGGCCGGGGGCCACGTCGCCCGCACGGCGCGCGGCGAAGTGCGCGCGGACGTCCTCGTGCTGGCCTGCAACGCGTATGTCGACCGGCTCGATCGCGACCTCGCGCGCCGGCTGCTGCCGGTCGGCACGTACCAGGTCGCGACCGCGCCGCTCGCGCCCGACGTCGCGCGTTCGCTGCTGCCGCGGAACAGCTGCGTGATCGACAACCAGTTCGTGCCCGACTATTTCCGGCTGAGCCCCGACAACCGGCTGCTGTTCGGCGGCGGCTGCACGTATCTCGGCGGCATCCCGGCCGATATCGCGGCGGCCACGCGCCCGCACCTCGAACGCGTGTTCCCGCAGCTGGCCGGCGTGCCGCTCGATTACGCGTGGGGCGGCCATATCGACATCAGCATGCGCCGCACGCCGGACATCGGCCGCCTCGGGCAGCGTTTCTGGCTGCAGGGTTTCTCGGGGCACGGCGTGCTGCCGACGCTCGCGGGCGCGCGCGCGGTGGCCGACGCCGTGCTCGGCGACGAACGCCTGCTTGCGCAGTACCAGCGCATCCGCAACCCGCGCTTCCCCGGCGGCGACCGGCTCGCCGCGCCGCTGGAAGCGGTCGGCAAGGCCTGGTACCGTCTGCGCGATACCGTTTGACTGCACCGGAACCCACCATGAACGAACAGGAAGAGATAGAAAGCCTGGCGATCCTGATCCGCGACCTGCGCAAGCATCGCAAGGTCACGCTCAACGATCTCGCGGAACGGATCGGCCGCTCGGTCGGCTTTCTGTCGCAGGTCGAGCGCGGGCTGTCGCGCCCGACGGTCGCGGATCTCACCGCGATCGGCGAGGCGCTCGGCGTGCCGACCACCTATTTCTACAGCCTGAGCAAGCCGCGCAGCGTGCCGTGGGTCACGCGGCCCGACGAGCGGCGCACCGTGTATTACGCGGCCGGCATTACCGACATCCTCGTGTCGCCGAACATGCGCTCGCGCTTCTCGATCCTCGAAAGCCATCTCGCGCCGGGCGCGAGCAGCGGCGAGCGGCCCGTCGACGACAGCGACGAGCAGGGCGGTTTCGTGCTCGAAGGAGAACTGACGATCTGGATCGACGGCGACGACACACCGGTCACGCTCGGCCCGAACGACGCATTCCAGCTTCCCGCGCACAAGCGTTTCCGTTATGCCAACCTGACCGACGCGCCGACGCGCGTGATCTGGGTATTCACCTGAGTGGTCGGCGGGGCGGGCGGCATGACGGGCCGCCCCGCCACGCAGCCTGTTTGCAGTACTGATCGACATGATGCATGCGACGTGATGCATGCGCGTGAATCCGGTTCGCCGCGCTGCGGCACCGCCATACAAGACATGGAAAGGATGAGACATGGCTGACGTCGTTCCCGCGCTGGTCGGTGAAGTCCGCGCATTCCGGCAGGCGCACCCCGAGATCCGTTATGTCGACCTGATCTGCCTCGACCTGCCCGGGCATTTCTACGGCAAGCGCTACCCGATCGACGCGCTCGAAAAGGTCGCGTCGGGCTCGTTGCTGAAGCTGCCGCAGAATTGCGTGCTGCTCGGCACACAGGGCGGCCTCTACAAGATCGGCGACTACTGCTTCAACGACGGCGACCCGGATGCGCCGCGCCGGCTGATTCCCGGCACGTTGAAGCCCGTGCGCTGGGAGCGGCAGCCGCTCGCGCAGATGCTGATCAGCTCCGACGGCACCGATTCGCCGATCGAGTTCGAGCCGCGCGAGGTGCTCGCGCGCGTGCTGCGGCGTTTCGCGGCGCGCGGCATCCGGCCGGTCGTCGCGTTCGAGCTCGAGTTCTACCTGTTCGCCGCGCAGCTTGCGGAAGGGATGCCGCAGTATCCGCGCGACCGCCTGAGCGACGATCGCGACGATCAGCCGAACATGCATATCGAGCGCCTGTCGCGCTTCTCCGACGTGCTGCACGAGATGGTCGAGGCTGCGCGCGAGCAGGGCGTCGACGCGACGGTGATCACGGCCGAGCTCGGTCCCGGCCAGTTCGAGATCAATTTCGGCCACACCGACGATGCGTTGCGCGCGGCCGACTGGTCGGCGCTGTTCTGCCGCAGCACGCGCGGCGTCGCGTTGCAGCACGGCTATCGTGCGAGCTTCATGGGCAAGCCATACCTGCATGCGCCCGGCAGCGGGATGCACGTGCACGTGAGCCTCTACGACGATGCGGGGCGCAACCTGCTCGCGGCGGACGGGCAGCAGCCGCTGCGGCACGCGGTGGCCGGATGCCTCGCGGTGCTGCCGCACTGCATGCCCGTGTTCGCGCCGAATCACAACGCGTTCCGGCGCTACGGATCGATGGTGAATGCGGCGAGCCGCGCAAGCTGGGGCTTCGAGGATCGCGATGCGTGCATCCGGATTCCCGAGTCGGATGCACGCAACCTGCGGATCGAGCACCGGCTCGCGAGCGCGGACGCGAACCCGTATCTGGTGCTCGCCGCGATTCTCACGGGGATGGAGCATGGGCTCGATGCACGGATCGAGCCGATCGCGCCGCTCAACGAGGATCGCGGCAGCGGGATCGATTTCCCGAAGGAGATGCTGTCGGCCGTCGCGGCAATGCAGGATCATCCGGCCGTGCGCGAAGGGCTCGGCAGCGAGTTCGTGATGGTGTATTGCGAGAACAAGCGGCAGGAGGAGCTGGATTTTCGCAATGAAATCGGCGCGCGGGAGTATCGGTGGTTTCTGTAAGCGGATGCCGACACTCGTGCGTCTTGTCGTCAGCGCGCCTGCGCCATCGGCAGGTGCGCGCCCCACGCGTTTGTCAGGGCCTCGATTTCCGCGACCGGGTCGATCTGTTGTCGCGCGCTATCGTTCACGTTCTCGCCGAACAGCAGGTGTGCAAAATCACGCGCACGCTCGGTGATTGCCGTGGTTTTCGAGCGGCGCCGCAGCGTGAAGGAGGCGAGCGAGGCATCGAGGTTGCTGTCGTTGCGTGCCGCGTGCTCGTCGAGGCAACGGGCAAGATGCCACGCGTCCTCGAGCGCCTGGCAAGCGCCTTGTCCGGAGGTCGGTAGCGGGGCGTGCGCGGCATCGCCGATCAGCAGCACGTTGTCGCGGTGCCACACGTCGACCGGATCGAGATCGTGCACGTGGATCTTCGTGATCGTGTCCGACGGTGTCGCACGTATCACGTCCGCGACCGGGGCCGGCCACGCAGCGAAGCGCCGTTCCAGCATCGTCGCAGGATCGCTTTCAGTCACCTCGCCCGGGCCGGTTTCGGGCCATGCCGCCGCCCAGTACATCCGATGCCGGTCGATTGAGACGATGCCGAAGCGCTCGCGCACACCCCAGTAGTCGAATACCGACACCTCGTCGACCAGCGGCACATCACTTTGCGCAATACCGATCCAGTTGACGAATCCCTGGTAGACGGGCGTGTTGTGACCGACCACGTAGTGTCGCGCGACGGAGTTCATGCGGCCGTCGGCGCCGATCACGAGATCGGGGGCGATCGTCGTTCCGTTGTCAAAGTGAACGATGGCGCGGCCGTCCGTTCCGGTTTCGATGGCCGTCGCCCCGTGGCCGAAGCGGACGTCGATGCCGCGCGCGGCGACGTGCCGTGCCAGTACGGCCTGCAGGTCGCGCCGCAGGATCGAATACGTCGGGAAACCCATGCGGCGGTCGAGTGCGCGGATATCGGTAGCCTTGAGCGCGGTGCCGTGCCGGTCGATGCGTCGCATCGCGTGCAGGTGACCGCCAACCTCGACGATGTCCGGCAGCAGGCCGAGTTGCTCGAGCACGAAGCCGGCATTCGGCCACAGCACGACGCCCGCGCCCATCGTCGATTCCGATGGCCGGCGTTCGTACAACCGGATCCGGTGGCCGCGTTCGGCGAGTGCGAGTGCGGTGCTCATGCCGGCAATGCCGGCGCCCAGAATGGCGATTTCCATCGTGCTCCTTCCTTGTGTCGTTCGCGTGCTCGCCGGGTCGCGGGTTCGCGCGTCGGCGTCGCATTGACGGGATGAGCATCGTAAATTATGGTCTCGCGCGGGATAAGCCGTGAAAATCGGCACGCTTTGATACCTGAAATGGGCTAATGATGCGGAGCAAGCTGGATCTGAACGCGGTGCGTGTGTTCGTGGCGGTCGTCGACGAAGGCAGCTTCGCCGGCGCCGCGCGCGTGCTCGAGATGCCGGCTTCCAACGTGAGCCGTCACGTGGCGCAACTGGAGTCGAGGCTCGGTGTGCGTCTGCTCGAGCGCAGTACGCGGCACTTGCGCATGACCGAGGCCGGGCGTTTGCTGCACGAGCGCGCGCGACCGATGCTCGATGCGCTGATGCAGGCCGAATCCGAACTGACGTCGCAGCAGACGGAACTGCGCGGCGTGCTGAAGCTCTGCGTGCCCGGCGAAATCGGGCCGCGCATGCTCGGGCCGATCGTCGCGGAATTCGCGAGCCGTCACCCGCGCGTCGAAATCGACTGCGATACGAGCCTCGTCGGCGTGTCGACGCTGCGCGACGATATCGACCTGTCGATCATCGTCAATCGCGGGAAGCTGGACGACAGCGCATTCGTCGTCAGGCCGCTCGTGAGTTTGCCGAGCATCGTCGTGGCCGCGCCGTCGCTCGTCGCGCGAGTTGGCTTGCCGACCCGGACGGAACAGCTCACGCAACTGCCGTGCATCACGACGTTGAGCACGCTGAAAGGGCAGCCGTGGCAATTTGCCGACGGTGAAGGGCGGATTCACAAGATTCCGGTGGCGAGCCGGTATCGCGTCAATAGCGGCGAGATGGCTGGGCTGGCTGCGGTGAACGGGATCGGCTTCGCGATTCTCGTCGAGCGCGCGTGCGCGGTCGAACTGGCCGAGGGGCGGCTGGTGCGCGTGCCGCTGGAGATGGCGCCGGCGCCGCTGGAGCTGCTTGCCGCTTATGCGAGCCGGAATTCGGTCAACGCGAAGATTCGCGAGTTGCTGCGGATGATGCAGGCGCGGCTGGCGGTGGAGGCGGCGAAACCGTCAACGCGATCGCTTCGGTAACGCGCGCCAATAGCGCACCTCTTCGATAGGAGTCCCGTCGATCTCGAACGTCTTGATGTCGTCTTCGGCGACGAAGCCTTCGCGTTCGTAGAACGCCCTGGCCCGATGGTTCTTGAGCAGAACCCACAGCGACACCCACGCATGGCCCAAGTCGTGCAACGACCGGCATGCATGGTCGACCAGCGCCGCGCCGATCCCCCGGCCGCAATACGACGGGTGCAGATAGATCGCTTCGATTTCTCCCCACGCACGATCCTTGTCGGTGTCGCGTGTCGGACCGTAGGCGATCCAGCCTGCCGGCGTGTTGTCCGCGACCGAGACCGCGAGTGCGACGTGCGGCCGCCCGGCGTCGAACGCACCGCGCCACGAGGCCGTGCGCTTGTCGACCGACAGGCCGGCGAGGAACGCCGCCGGCATGATGTCCGTGTAGGTCGCCTGCCACGATGCGACGTGGATGTCGGCGATGGCCGGCGCGTCGGCGGAGGTGGCCGTGCGGATGTCGATCGCCATCGTGTTCGGTGTCACGCGTGCCTCGTCAGATCGTGTGCCGTTTGCCGCGTTGCCGCGCGCGGGATTCATTCCGCCGGATCCAGGCTGCCGTCGATCGCGAAACGGTAGCCGAGGTCCACTTGCGACGCGTCGCCCGGCGTATCGGTCCGCTTCAGCACGAACTCGAACGCGGGCTCGAACCAGCCGTTGCGCGGCACTTCGCCACCGAGGACTTCGACGTCGTACCAGCCGTTGTCGAGGTCGATCACGGGCCGGCCCGGTTCGCGATAACGCGCAAGCAGTGCGTTCACCGATTCGTCGTTGAAGCGTTCGAGAATGCGCCACGTGTAAAGCATCACCGAACGGTGTTCGACGCGCAGCACGTATCCGCCGCGCCGATGCTGCAGGCGGCTTCCGGCCTTCAGCAGTTCGGGCGTGCCGTCGTCCAGCGTGAAGATGACCGTATACGGATGATTCTCGATACCGGCCAGCGGAATGACGACGCCTTCGAGCACGGCGTTGTCGCCGCTGTCGCCGGTCGTGAACGCGGACGCGACATTGTCCGGCAGCCGATGTGTTTCCTTGTAGCGCTTCAGCAGCAGAAGATCGCCGACGAGGAAACAGTCGATCAGGTCGTTGAGGACTTCGGAGAATTCATGCCGCATCGTCGTGTCTTTCGAAGGCGGCGTGCCGCGACCTGCACGGCGGCACACCGCGTCCGGCGAGCTTACTCGCCGAGCCTGGACGTCACGCAACCCGTGCTCGAGCACTCGCGCTCACGCTCGCGCAGGAACGACAGCCGCGACTGAGTCATGTCGTTCGCGCACTGGATGTCCACGAGGTAGCTGTTGTTGCGCGTTTCGCTGCACTGCGCATCGCGTTGCTTCAGCCACGCGAGCTGGCCGGCCTTCAGCGCGGCCTGCTGGTCGCCGCTCAGTTGCTTGCGCAGGCGGCCGTATTCGTCGTTCAGATCGCGATCGGACTGAGAGAACTGCGTGCTGGTGCAGTACACCTGGTCGAACGCGCTGCGCGGCTTCCCGCAGCCGGCCGCGTGCGCGGCGAACGGAACGGCAAGCGCGAGCAGTGCGCAGGATGCGAGCAGATTCTTCTTTTTCATGGTGATGCTCCTGACTGGGTGAAAACCGTTGGGCCCGATGGGCGATTGCATCGTTTATTGCGGCGCGGTGCAAGCGTCGATCCCGCCCGCGATCGCGGCGGACAGCTTCTGGATCGTCTCGCGACGCGCAAGCCGTGCTTCCTCGTCCGGGTTGACGATCACGCCGGCCTCGACGAGCACCGCCGGAATCGGCGCGGTGCGCAGCACGACGAGATCGTCGAAGCGGTGAATGCCGAGTGCCGGGTCGATCAGCGGGCGGTTCTCGCCGCGGATCGGCTGCGCGTGATACAGCGACGGCCGTTCGCCGGCCGCGACCAGCCGCCCGGCGATCGCCTTCGCGCAACGCAGGCTTTCCGCATAGTGCGGATTGCGTTCCGACACGAACACCGAGAAGCCGCGGAATTCGCGCTGCCGGCCGGCGTCGATGAACTGCTGCTGCATCGAGTCGTGATGGATCGACACGAACAGGTTTGCGTCGGGCGCCTGGGTCGAGCGCTGGTCGAGCGAGATCTCGCGGCCGTCGGCCGACGTGCGCAGCACGCGGTCGCCATGCGCGGCGAGTTTGTCGGCGACCGCCGCGGACAGATCGAGGTTGTACAGGTATTCGACGCGGCCGCTCGCGCCGGTGGAGCCCGGGTGAGCGGGCGTATGGCCGGTGTCGACGACGATGTAGCGCCCGGAGGCGGGTGCGGTGCCGGCGGTGGCCGCGGTGTCGGCCGCATGCAGCGCCGGCGGCACGCCGAGCAGCGCAGTGCAGGCGAGCACGCGCGCGGCGGCGCGCACGAACGGGCGAAGGCGTCGGATGGTTCGGTTCGTCATTGTTGTTGTCGAGGAGGGCATACGGCGCGTCGGACGGCGCGGCACCGTCGGCCTGCTCAATGCAGTCGGAATGTCGCGCGATTATAGCGGCTGGCGGCGGCGCCGCAATGACGGATGACGGCGGTCAGGCCAGCACGCGCCGGGCGGCCAGCATGCCCCAGTACGACGCTTCCTCGAACAGCGACAGCCCCGACAGGTCCGCATGCGCGAACACGACGGGGCCGTCGGCCTCGCGCAGCGCGAGCAGCCCCGGCCGGCTCAGGAAGCCGACGTCGGGTGTCGCCATTGCATGGCCGCGCACGGTGATCTCGAGCGCCGTCGCGTGCTTCCAGAGTTCGCGTCCGTAGACGGCCTGCAGGTCGATCGCCGCCTGTTCGCGCAACGCATCGGGCCTGGCCTGGGCGAGCCAGCGGCGCGTGTCGTCCGGCGTTTGCGTACTCAACGCCTGATAGGCGGAGAACACCGAACGCGTCGGCGGCGACATCCGGATCAGCTGGTGCGTCGACACGACATAACCGAGCGCCGCGCCGTCGTACACGACGTTGTCCCACGCGAGCGGCACGCCCGCTTCCTCGGCCGGCATGCCGTCGAGCAGGAAGTTGGACACGAGCCACGGCGCGCGCGGCGGCAGGTCGCGCGCGGGGTCGAAGCCGTATGCGCCGAGCTGCGGAAACACGCGCGCCGCGACGAACAGCTGCATCGCGCTCACGACGCGCCGCGCCTTCAGCATGAACGTCGACGGCGCACCGTCGTTGCCGACGCGCGCGCACAGCACGTCGACGCCGCCCGCGCGTTCGGTCGCGCGCACCGCGAAGCCGTCGCGCGACCACGCGCCGGAGCCGGTGCGCGCGGTGATCGAATCGCTCAGCTTCGTCACCATCGTGTGCAGCCCGTCGGGCCAGGTCAGCACCGCGCCGTCGCTCGCATCGCCCGCGTGCCCGCCGCGCGACGAGAAGTAGTGCAGGCCGGCCCACGCGGACACGCGCTCGTACCCGGCGCCATAGTCGTCGCGGCAGCAGTAGTTCAGGTACCAGTGCAATGCCTTCGCGGTGTAGCCCTCGTCGAGCAGCCACTGGCGGAACGAGCGCCGGTCCAGCGCGCGCCAGCGCGGGTCGCGCGACGATTCGGCAATCGGGATGCAGAACACCTTGCGGCCATCGGCGCCGCGCGCGGTGCGCAGCCCGTCGGTGTAGGCAAAGAACTTCGCCTGTTGCGCGAGTTCGTCTGCGCCGAGGCCGGCGGTCGGCACGATGCCGTCCTGCCACTGGCCGGCGATGAAGAGCCGTTCGTCGGGCGCATGCACGAGCGCGCGTTCGTCGTACACGGGGCGTGCGGAGAACGGCGCGGATTCGATCACGCCGAGATCGGCGAGCATGTCGCGCAGGTGCGCGGATTCGAGCGACGGCAGCGGCAGGTAGTGCGCGCCCTTTGGATAACCGAGATCGCCGAAGCGGCCGCCGGCGGCATTGCCGCCGAATTCGGGGCCCGCGAGCACCGTGAAGCGCGTGTGCCCTGCGCGCGCAAGCTGCCATGCGCACGACAGCCCGGCGGCACCCGCGCCGAGGATCGCGACGTCGGTTTCGATCGTGCCGGAAGGCGGCGGCAGCGTCGCATGATCGCGCAGCGCATGGCCTTCGCGCATGCCGGGGTAGCCGACCTGCGGCGTCGTCTCGATCCAGCCGGTGCGCCCGCAGGCGGCGAGCGATGCGGCGGCCGACGCGACGAGGAACGTGCGGCGGTCCATCAGCGCAGCACGTGCTTCCAGTCGTCGTCGAAGCGGCGCACGAGCGGCTGGTCGTTGAGTTCGTTCGGCGACATCGGCAGCGCCGGCATGTCGGCCGGGAAGTGGAACATCTCGGCGGCCGTCTGCGCGTCGAGCCAGCGGGTGGGCACCGAGTAGTGCGTCGGGACCGTGAAATCGCGGCGCTTGCCGGCGATCACGAAGCCCCAGTCGCCGAACGACGGCACGTAGCAGTGGTACGGCCACGTGTTGAGCCCCGCTTCGTGCAGCGTCGCGATGATGGTCCAGTACGCGTGCGGCGCGAAATACGGCGACGTCGACTGGATCACCGCATAGCCGTTCTCCGACAGGTGGCGCGCGAGCAGCCGGAACACGGGCACCGAATACAGCCGGCCGAGCCCGAAGTTGGTCGGGTCGGGGAAGTCGACCACGATTGCGTCGTACACGTCGGCGTTCGATTCGAGCCAGCGTATCGCGTCGTCGTTGATCACGTGCACGCGCGGGTCCTTCAGCGAGCCCTGGTTCAGCTTGACGAGCGGGGCGGACGTCGAGAATAGCTTCGTCATCGCGGGGTCGAGATCGACGAGCGTGATCTGTTCGAGGTTGCGGTGCTTCAGCAGTTCACGCACCGCGAGCCCGTCGCCGCCGCCGAGCACGAGCACGCGCTTCGCCCACGGCAGTGCGTCGATCGTCGGGTGGATCAGCGCTTCGTGATAACGATGCTCGTCGCGCGACGAGAACTGCAGGTTGCCGTTCAGGTACAGCCGCATGTCGTCGTGCCACTGGGTGAGCACGATGCGCTGGTACGGTGTCGTTTCCGAATAGATCGTCTCGTCGCCGTACACGCCGTGTTCGGCCCAGTGCGTGATGCGGTCCGACAGCACGAAGCCGGCGACGAGCAGCCCGATCACGAGCGACGCGCGCATCAGCTTGCCGCGCACGTTGCGGATCTCGTCGCGGAACAGGTGCGTCGTCCACAGCGCGACGAAGGCGTTCAGGAGCCCGAACAGGAAGCTGGTGCGCAGCAGGCCGAGGCGCGGCGCGAGCACGAGCGGGAAGATCAGCGACACGGCGAGCGAGCCGAGATAGTCGAACGTCAGCACTTCGCTGACGGTATGGCGGAATGCCTGGCGACGCTGCTGGAACGCGCGCATCACGAGCGGGATCTCCATCCCGATCAGCAGGCCGAGCGCGAGCACCAGTGCGTAAAGCGCCGCGCGGAACGGCGCGGCGAGCCAGGCGAATACCGCGAACAGCAGCGCGGCCGACACGCCGCCGAGCAGGCCGACCAGCAGCTCGATATCGACGAAGCGGTCGAGCACGTCGTCGTCCTCGACGAACTTCGCGAGCCAGGAGCCGATCCCCATCGCGAACAGGTAGCTGCCGATCACCGACGAGAAC
This sequence comes from Burkholderia sp. LK4, assembly GCF_001043615.1. Classification (NCBI taxonomy): domain Bacteria; kingdom Pseudomonadati; phylum Pseudomonadota; class Betaproteobacteria; order Burkholderiales; family Burkholderiaceae; genus Burkholderia; species Burkholderia sp. LK4. Next base: position 75,493 of record NZ_LDUL01000036.1, on the reverse strand, counting down.
TGCAGGATCGAATCGCCGAGCAGGTAGCTCGACAGGGCGCTGCTGATCAGTTCGTAGCCGAGCCCGCACGACGCGAGCACGAGAATCGACAGGACGAGCGCACGCTTATGCAGCATGGCGCATCCGTTGTGCAGTGTTCGGCAATGTGGATATACTGGCGCGGAATTTTGTCCGCCGGCCCTGCGGGGGCCGGCCGGCGACGGGGCGGCGAACCGAGCACAAAATCCGAGGGAAAGAATGAATAGTGCCTATCTCTATGCGGTTCATTTACTGTCGGCGTTCGTGCTGCTTCTTGTGTTCGCGGCAGTGTACCTGAAGGTCACCCCGTTCGACGAACTGGCGCTGATCCGCGACGGCAACGCGGCCGCGACGCTGTCGTTCGGCGGTGCGCTGATCGGCTTCTGCCTGACGCTCGCGTCCAGCATCGCGCACAATTCCACACTCGGCGAAGTCGTGATCTGGGCCGTCGGCGCGATGGTCGTGCAACTGATCACCTATGCGGCGCTGACGCGCCTGATGCCCGGCATGAATCATGCGATCGAGGATCGCAACGTCGCAATGGGCGGCCTGATGGGCACCGCGTCGCTCGTCGTCGGCATCATCAATGCCGCCTGCCTGACCTGACGCGCCACGCGTTTCGAGGAGATCGACATGAGTCTGGGATCGTTTATCCGCAAGCAGTTCATCGACGTCCTGCAATGGACGGAAGACACCGACGGCGTGCTGGCCTGGCGCTATCCGATGGAAGACCAGGAAATCCAGTACGGCGGCAAGCTGACCGTGCGCGAAACGCAGGTCGCGATCTTCGTCAACGAAGGCAAGGTGGCCGACGTGTTCCAGCCGGGGCTGTACACGCTGGAAACGAATACGCTGCCGGTGCTCACGTACCTGAAGAACTGGGACAAACTCTTTCAGTCGCCTTTCAAGTCGGACGTCTATTTCTTCAGCACGCGGCTGCAGCTCGGCCGCCGCTGGGGTACCGCGCAGCCGGTGACGATCCGCGACCGCGAATTCGGTTTCGTGCAGGTGCGCGCGTTCGGCATCTACTCGTACCGGATCGTCGACGCGGCCGCGTTCTATCGCGAGGTCAGCGGCACGCGCGCGCAGTACACGGTCGACGAGGTCGAACAGCAACTGCGCAACCTCGTCGTGACCGCGATGAGCACGACGTTCGGCTCGGCCGACGTGCCGTTCGTCGACATGGCCGCGAACCAGTCGCTGTTGTCGCAGCGTGTCGCCGACGCGCTGGCGCCTGTATTCACGCGCTACGGCCTCGCGCTCGACGCGTTCGCGGTCGAGAGCGTGTCGTTGCCGGCCGAGTTGCAGAAGGCGCTCGACCTGCGGATCGGCGCGGGGATGGCCGGCGATCTCGCACGCGCCACGCAATACCAGACCGCGCAGGCGATTCCGCTCGCCGCGCAGAACCCGGGCGGCATCGCGGGCGTCGGCGCGGGGCTCGCCGCGGGCGCGGCGATCGGTCAGGCGATGGCCGGCCAGATCGCGGGCGCCGCGCAACCGGCGCCGGCCGCGCCGCCCGCGCCCGCTGCAGCGCCGGTGGCGGCCGCGCCGGCGGAAGGCACCGACTACGTGCAGCGGCTCGAACAGCTGAAGACGCTGTTCGACAAGGGCCTCGTGACCGAAGACGAATATTCGCGCGCGAAGGCCGAGATCCTCGCGAAGCTCACCCGGTAAGCGTCGCGCATGTTCAGTACCTCGTGCCCCCAGTGCGGCGCGCCGGTCGAGTTTCGCTCGGCGGCGGCGGTGATGGCCGTCTGCGCGTTCTGCCGCAGCACGCTGCTCAAGCGCGGGACCGACGTCGAGCGGATCGGCGAACTGGCCACGGTGCTCGACGATGCGTCGCCGATCCAGATCGGCACGGCCGGGCGCTACGGCAAGCGCACGTTCACGGTGCTCGGGCGCATCCAGATGACCTACGACGCCGGCGTGTGGAGCGAGTGGTATGTCGTGTTCGACGACGGCACGTTCGGCTGGCTGTCGGATGCGTCGGGCCAGTATGCGGTGACGGTGCGCGAGCCCGACGATGCGTCCGGCGGCGCGTGGCCCGCGTTCGGCACACTGGAGCCGGGCATGCGGATCGACCACGGCGGCCGCGTGTTCCTCGTGTCCGACGTGCGCACCGCGCGCTGCACGGGCGGCGACGGCGAGCTGCCGTTCCGCGTCGATGCCGGCTGGGAGGCGCGCGTCGTCGACCTGCGGACCGGCAACGCATTCGCGACGTACGACTATTCCGACGCCGATTCGAACGGCGGGAGTCCGGCCGTCTATACGGGCGAAGCGCTGGAGTTCGATGCGCTCGCGTTCACCGGGCTGCGCGATACCGACAACGATACGCGCGAGAAGCGCGGTGCGGAGATGGTGCCGTTCGCGTGCCCGAGCTGCGGCGCGCCGCTGTCGTATGCGCCGAGCGTGGCCGACTACGTGGTGTGCGGCAGTTGCCATGCGGGCGTGCAGTGCACGGCCGAGCAGCAGACCGTGTTCGCGGCACAGCGCAAGCTCGACGCGGTGAAGGGGGCGCTGGAACTCGGCGCGATCGGCACGTTCGACGGCGTGAAGTACACGGTGATCGGGATGATGCGCTGCCGCGTGCCGGGCGACGAAGAGACGTGGGACGAATACCTGCTGCTGAACCCGAAGCGCGGTTTCCTGTGGCTCGTGCAGAGCGAAGGGCGCTGGGAGCGTGTGCAGGTGCTCGACCAGTGGCCGACGATCGGCAGCGAGTCCGACGTGACCGACGGCGGCAAGACCTACCGCCTGCGCGAGGAATACGACTCCGAGGTCGTCTACGTGGTCGGCGCGTTCAACTGGCGCGTGCAGGTCGGCGATCGCACGTCGATCATCGACTATGGCTGGCAGAAGGACAAGCTGACGCGCGAGCGCAGCGACGCGGAGATCGTCTGGTCGCGCGCGCGGCCGCTGTCGGGCAGCACGCTCGCCGAACGCTTCGGCACGCCGGCGCTCGCGACGGCCGCGGCTGCCGCGACAACGGGTGCCGCCGCGTCGACCGGCCTGTTCGGCCGGAAAGGCCCGCACAGTTTCGCGCCGCTGCCGCTCGTGTTCAGCGCGCTGCTCGTGATCCTGAACATGGGCGCGCTGTTCTCGTTCAGCGGCCGCTCCGTTTACGTGCTGGTCGGCTTGCTGGTGCTGTGGCTGCCTGAATGGCTGTGGAAGAGTTTTGCGTCGGACGGGGGCAACGCGTGATCCGGTACATCCTCTACGGTGTCTACGGCCTGATCGTCGTCACGCTGTTCAGCTGCGCGTCGATCGGCGGCAGCGGTTCGGGCGGCGGGGGCTGGGGCAGTTCGTCGGCCCGCAGCGGCTACTCGTCGTACGGGTCGCACAAATGACCGCGCGCGACGGGATCGCGCCGCCGCGCGCGACGTTCGGCTCGCACGTGCTGGCCGACCTGGCCGGCATCGACGCGGCGTTGCTGCGCGATGCCGCACGGCTCGAGACGCTGCTCACCGAAGCGGCGCGGCAGGCGGGCGCGCGCGTGATCGGCGCGCATTTCCATCATTTCGGCGGCGAGCACGGCGTGACGGGTGTCGTGCTGCTCGCCGAATCGCACATCACGATCCATACGTGGCCCGAGCATCGCTTCGCGGCCGTCGACGCGTTCATGTGCGGCGCGGCGCGCGCGGCCGAGGCGGTCGATGCGATTGCCGCTGCGCTCGGTACGCAGGCGCAAGTCCGGCAGCAGGTTGCGCGCGGCGGTGCGCCGACGTGAGCGGGCGATTCACTTCCTTTATCGATATGTGTAACAGAATCCGATTTGCTGCGTTGCTCGGCTGGGCGCTGCTTGCCGCCAACGCGGCCGCTGATGTGTCGCCGAAGCCGCCCGGGCCGGTCGTGATGATGCACTTCGATTACTACGAGAAGGACAAGGCACGCCTTCACGCGCTGGAGCAACGGCTGGATCGCGCGGTGAAGCAGGCAGGCGCCGGCGAGCTGGGCGAGACGGAATTGCATCGCGACGGCAACGACGGTTACCTGTACTTCTATGGTGCGAGCGCCGACCGCCTGTACGCGATCGCGCGCCCGATCCTTCAATCGTCAGGATGGCTGACCGGTACGGAGGTCACGTTGCGCCGCGATGCGGGGGCGGAAACGTTCCCGTTGCGCGGGGGCGGCGCACGTTAGCGGTCGAACCGGAACGTCGACACGCTGTGCAACGTCGCGTCGTCGGTGCCGACGATACCCTGCGTATTCGCGACGGCCGCGCGCTTGCCGTTGCTCAGCACGGCCCAGTAGCATTCGCCGCCGGCCGCGTGGAAACCGGTTTCCGGATCGCTGATGCCGCACGTGATCGTCGCGCGCATGCCGCGCCAGCCGGCGCCGGAGAAGCGTTCGACCTCTTGCGGCGTGCCGCGACCGTACGTCGACATCCATTTGCCGTCGTCCTGCCGCTCGAATCCGGCTTTCTTTTCCGCAACGGGTTCGAGCGCGCCATCGACGATCTCGAACGCGATGAAATAGCTACTGTTCGTCATGTTGCGGCCGACGACCGCGACGCAGCGCTCGCCGCCGATTTCAGGGCACGGCTTCTTGATCTGGCGGTTCCCGAGGTACTCGAACGAGATGCCCAGCGCCGGATCGCGATAGGTTTTCCAGCCCGCATGCTTCACCTGCTTCAGCGCTGCCTGACGGTCGCGGTAAGCGGTGGCGATGCAGGCTGCATCGGCGCACGCATCGCGTTGAGCGAGCCATGCGCGTTGCGATCGGACGACGGCCTGCTGGTCGGCCGCCATATCGAGTGCGCCGTAGTAGGCGCTTGCCAATGCGCTGTCGGCCGATACGAGTGCCTTGTCGCTGCAGATCAGGCGCTCGGTGCGCGTCTTCGCGCGCGAGCAGTCGATGCTGTCGGCGTGCGCCGACAACGAGAGGCCGATGGCGGCCAGCGTGAGACTCAGGCGAAAACCGAACACGGGGAACTCCTCATCGGGTTCGAGCGGCGGCTTTCATGCCGCCGTCATGTGACGCAGCGGCGCACGTGGTTCACGAACTTCCGAGCCCGTGCGCCGTGCAAAGACGCGGCGAGGTGGAATCAGCGATTGATCTGATCCGCCGAGATCAGCTCGGCCACCAGCACCTGCGCGGGGCCTTGCAGGTAATACTCGTGCTCGAGCGGTTCACGCAGCTTCATGAACGTTTCCGCGCCGATCTGCATCGTTTCGCCCGCATGCATGCGCGCGCCGCTTTCCAGCAGGTAGTGCATCACGTTGTTGAAGATGCCCGAATAGCGTTCGCCTTCGTGATGGCCTTCCGCGAGCGCGGCGAAATCGGGCAGGCCGAACACGTCGGCGCCATAGGTGCGCATCCACACGCCGTCGACACCTTCGACTTCGTATTTCACGAAGCCGCAGAAGAACAGGTTCAACGGGATGTCCCGCAGCACTTCGAGGCTTTCCTCGCCGAGTTCCTTCGCATTGAAGACGCCGGCCGGCAGCGACGTATGCGCGTGCTCGTTCAGCACCGCGAGGCCGTTCTGTTCGGCCAGCGCGCCGGCGACGGCCGCCAGCGCGACGTACTGGTCGAGCGGATTCGCTTCGTGCCCGGCGTAGTAGAGGATCACGTGGCTGCGGCTCGCACGCACCTGCTGCTTCAGGTCCTGCCCGTAGTGGGCCGGTGCGACACAGGCTTCCAGTGCCTCGGACGGATAGGGCGCGTCGAAGCCGACGAGCCGGACGACGTGGTTGCCCCAGCCGGCGAGCCCGAATACCTGCTCGAGCGTCGGCTCGGTTTCGACCCGCGCCTGCTTCATGCTCGGGTGGTACGCACGCAGCGCGGCCGTCAGCGCTGCGATATCGACCTGCAGCGGGCCGTCGAAGACGACCGTCACGCTCAGCGGGTTCTCGACGTCGGGCGCCGCGACCAGCGCGACCGGGTTTTCAGGTTCTTCCTTGCGGCCAAAGAATCGGGATATCAGGCTCATTGGAGTAGGTTCGTGTCGAAGCCGTTGCAGTGAGAGGTGCCCCGTTCTCTCGGTCGGGGCGCGCCGTCGGGGTGACGGCCGCCCGTAGTTTCCCCGGGTTCGGCGAATCTGGCAAATGCGCGGCGCATGCCGGGACGGCGCGGCGATCGCGCGTTCGGACGTATTCGGGGGGAGGCGGCGCAGACACGCCGGGCCGTGCGGCCCGCGCTCGCCGGTCAGTGCGGCAGCGCTTCCGCTTCGGCCCAGCGCTTGAACGAGTCGAGACGCCGGCGCGTCTGCACCAGATAGAACGCGCCGATCAGCGGTTCGAGCAGCCAGCGCAGCCAGGCCGGCTGGGCGCGGAAGTGGTACGTGAATTTCACCTCGGTTGTGCCGGGTGTGCGCTCGGTGAAGTTCCAGCTGCCGCTGAAGCGTTCGAGCACTTTCGGGCCGTCGACCATTTCGACGGCCGCGACCTGCGGCGGCCGGTACGAGATGTAGCGCGACACCATCGTCGCGCCCGACTGACTGCGGCAGAACGCGTCGACGCCAACGTCGGCCGTCGTGCCGTCGAGCAGATAGGCATCGGTGAGGAAGCTGTCCCACACGAGCCGCCGCGCGTAATCCTGCGACCACGTGAAGAGGCGCCTGCGATCGACGCCGACGGTCCGGCTGACTGAGATCCTCATGATGGCGGGTGCAATGGCGCGGATTGGGATGGAATCGAGTGTAACCCGCCGATTCGGAGCATTTCTTCATACTTCGTCAAGTCGAGCAAGGGCTCGATTGACGACCTCCGGGATTTCCCCTACGATTCACACCAACCCTTCGGGAAAGACCCGAAGCGTTTCAATCTCTTGAGGGAGCCTCATGAGTACGCAACAGAACCGGCGCTTCGACGCGCTCGTTTTCATTGGTCGTTTCCAGCCTCCGCATCGTGGTCACCTGAACGTGCTGAAGTCGGCACTGAGCCGGGCCGAGCGCGTGTGCGTGCTGATCGGGTCGACCGACAAGCCCCGCACCATCAAGGATCCATTCTCGTTCGACGAGCGCCGCCAGATGCTGGCTTCGCTGCTCGACGCGTCCGAGCGCGACCGCGTGACGATCGCGCCGTTGCAGGATTCGACCTACAACGACGGCGACTGGGTGCGCTGGGTGCAGGACGCCGTCGCGTCCGCGCTCGGCGACGTCGCGCAGCGCAAGGTCGGGCTGATCGGCCACGAGAAGGACGCCACGTCGTATTACCTGCGGATGTTCCCGCAATGGGAACTCGTCGACGTCGACGCGACGGAAGACATTTCCGCCACCGAGATCCGCGACCAGTATTTCGCCGAACGCCCCAACAGCTTCGTGCAATGGGCCGTGCCGGAACCCGTGTTCGGCTGGCTCGAGCGTTTCCGCACGCAGCCGGAATTCGCGCAACTGAAGTCGGAAGCCGAATTCATCGCCGCGTATCGCAAGGCGTGGGCGGCCGCCCCGTATCCGGTCACGTTCGTGACGGTCGACGCGGTGGTCGTGCACTCGGGCCATATCCTGCTGGTGCGCCGCCGCAGCGAACCGGGCCGCGGCCTGTGGGCGCTGCCGGGCGGGTTCGTGAACCAGGACGAGCGGCTCGACGCGGCCTGCATCCGCGAGCTGCGCGAGGAGACCGGCCTGAAGCTGCCGGAGCCCGTGCTGCGCGGCTCGATCAAGGATCGCCAGGTGTTCGATCACCCTACGCGCTCGTTGCGCGGCCGCACGATCACGCACGCGTGCCTGTTCAATTTCCCGACCGGCGAACTGCCGCGCGTGAAGGGCAGCGACGACGCCGACAAGGCGCGCTGGGTGCCGCTGAACGAATTCGCGCAGATGCGCAACGTGATGTTCGAGGATCACTTCGACATCGCGTATCACTTCCTGGGGAAGCTTTGATCCGCTGATTCCCCGCATTCCGGTCCGCCGCGACAGACGCGGCGGCACTTCAACGGCCTAGAGGAGCTCTAGCCATGCAAAACGTTCCCGGCGGCTTTGCCGCGGTTCTCGCCAATCCGATCCTCAACACGGATTCGTACAAGGCTTCCCACTTCCTGCAATATCCGCCCGACGCGCAGGCGATGTTCTCGTACGTCGAATCGCGTGGCGGCCGTTACGACCGCACGGTGTTCTTCGGACTGCAGATGTTGCTGAAGGAATATCTGTGCAAGCCGATCACGCACGCGATGATCGACGAAGCGTGCGATTTCTTCACGGTGCACGGCGAGCCGTTCAACGAAGCCGGCTGGCGTCATATCGTCGAACGCTACGACGGTTATCTGCCGGTGAAGATCCGTGCGGTGCCGGAGGGTTCGGTCGTGCCGGTGCACAACGTGCTGATGACGGTCGAATGCGACGACCCGCAGGTGTTCTGGCTCGCGTCGTATCTCGAGACGATGCTGCTGCGGGTCTGGTATCCGGTGACGGTCGCGACGCGCAGCTGGCACCTGCGGCAGACGATCCGCCGCTTCCTCGAAAAGACCGACGACGATCTCGCGCAACTGCCGTTCAAGCTGCACGACTTCGGCGCGCGCGGCGTGTCGAGCGCGGAGTCGGCCGCGATCGGCGGCGCCGCGCACCTCGTGAACTTCATGGGCTCGGACACGGTGCTCGGCGTGCTGGCCGCGAACCGCTTCTATCGCGAGCCGATGGCCGCGTACTCGGTGCCGGCGGCGGAGCACAGCACGATCACGTCGTGGGGGCGCGAAGGCGAGGCCGACGCGTACCGGAACATGATTGCGCGCTTCGGCTTGCCCGGCGCGATCGTGTCGGTCGTGTCGGACTCCTACGATCTGTTCGCCGCACTCGACCTGTGGGGCGGCGAGCTTCGGCAGGCCGTGCTCGAGTCGGGCGCGACGCTGGTCGTGCGTCCCGATTCGGGCGACCCCGTGAAGATCGTGCTGCAGACCGTGCGTGCGCTGGACGCGTCGTTCGGCTCGACCGTGAACGGCAAGGGGCGGCGCGTGCTGAACCGCGTGCGCGTGATCCAGGGCGATGGTGTCGACGAGCTGTCGATCGAAGCGATCCTTTCCGCGCTCGACGAAGCGGGTTACGCGGCCGGCAATGTGGTGTTCGGCATGGGTGGCGCGCTGCTGCAGCAGGTGAACCGCGATACGCAGCGCTTCGCGATGAAGTGCTCGGCGATCCGGCGCGGCGGCGAGTGGCACGACGTTCGCAAGGATCCGGTCACCGATCAGGGCAAGCGCTCGAAGAAAGGGCGGCTCACGCTGCTGCGCAATGTTCGAACCGGCGAGTATCGGACGACGACGCTGCCGGTTGCGTGGGACGACCGGATGCTGGAAGGCGAGTGGGAAGAAGCGCTCGAGACGATGTTCGATACGGGGCGCCTGCTCGTCGATACGTCGTTTGCCGAGGTGCGGGCGAGGGCGCACGCAGGGGAGGTGTGAGGTAGGCGGAGGAGTGACGCGCGGCGTTCGCGTCACCCCGCCACCTGCGATGTTCGATGGCGGCTTCGTCGAAAGAAGATCGTTATCAACGAATGGCTCTGGATGTCGGCGTGATGCGAGGATCGTCGCAAAGATGCCGGCATCCGTCCGTGCACAGCGGAACCAGGGTCAGTCCGATCTGAAGATAACCCTCGTAGCCGGCGCTGTCTTTCGGATACGGTTTCGAGATCATGTGCGTGTCTGTCCAGATGTTCTCGTCCTTGACGCCGAGCTGGACGAGGTATTCCCTCAGATTGGCCGCTCGACGCAGCGCAAGCACTTGTGGGTCCTTTTCACCGATATACGCGCCGGCAGAGATGATGCCGCGAATGTCCGCATCAGGCCACTGACGGGCACGGATAACCATGTCCGCTATCTTGACTCGATCCTCATTCGGAATGGCGGAAGAGTTGAGCGCGACACTGTCCAGCATGTCTTCGGAAACGGTACATGCCGCGAGCGGCGGCGAAAACGCCAGGCATAACCCGAGCGCGATGCTCGTCAGATGCGCGGGAGACCTCACCACAAGACCCTGTCGTCAAAGAACGAAATATAGCAAGCGAGGCTGTCGGCGTTATTGATTGCCAGATCCCGATGATCCCGCGCCCAGTATTTCAGGCCGGTCCCGAATCCGTAGATTTCGTCATTCGAGTCGAAGGTATCGACGTAGTGCGTGCACTCGTGAATCAAGACCTTCAACTTGCAATTGGAAGAGAGTCGAGCGTCGGGAAGCGTGCAGAAGTGCGGATAGATTGCGATGATTCGCTTGTCTGAATCGGGTTTGCATACGGCGGCATCGGTGATTCCGTTGTCGGGAAACACGGTACACGTGATGTTTCGCTGTTTCTGCTCGTCCCAGCGGATGACATTTTCCGGTTTCAATTCCTGCATGACGCGCAGAAGCTTCGGCAACCCGATCCGTAGGTGATGTCGAATTTCCTCATCGGATCGCCCGAACCAGGTATGGACGCGTTCCTGTTCTCTTTGCTCCCAATGTGCAACACCGTGAATCCGATCCTGAATCAACGAAATCGCCGCGTCACGCAACCGCACGATCAGTTTCCGGAATGCCTTGTTCGGCATGTTCTCGCAGATCGGTGTCGGGTCAAGGTCGACGACATGAACGGATCCTGGCGTCGTGTTCGTGTAGGCGGTTCCAACGAAAACCCATTCGTCGTCTTCGTTTTCGTCGGCATCGTGTGAATTCAGAATCCCGTTCATTGGCTCGATAGATCCCGGTAAAAAAAGTTGGAAAACTATCGGTTGTCGGGGGCGCGCTCGTCTATGGGATGAGTACGATTTTGCGACTCATCTACCGCGAGCGCGAACGATGACGCTGCAAGTGAAGGAAAACGCTGATGCCGGAACCATTCGATTACCGCTTGCGCTTCCGCCCGTTCTCACGGCTCGCCGGTCAGCACGCGCCCGTCCGCATCGTCCCGCGCACCCGTGTGCTCCGCCGCCCGCACCGCCTCCATCGCCCGCGCCAGCGCATCGAACACCGCCGGCCCCTTGCAGCGCGACACGTTGAAGCGCATGAACGAGGTCGCGCCGTGCGACGCGCTGAACACGTTGCCCGGCGCGAGCACCACATCGTGATCGAGCGCATGGCGTGCGACACGCGCGGCGTCGAGCCCGTCGGGCAACTCCGCCCACACGAACAGGCCGCCGCGCGGCTCCGTCCAGATCCCGAGGCCCGCGCGTGCGAGACGCCGGATCGTCTCGCCCATTGCATCCGCGAGACGTGCGCGCAGGCTGTCGAGATGGCGCCGGTACGTACCGTCGACGAGCAGCCGGTGCACGACGTTCGCGCCGATCTGCGCATGGCCGAACGACGTCGCGAGCTTCAGGTCGACGAGCGCCTCGATCCATTCCGGGCGCGCGGCGACGTAGCCGCAGCGGACCGCGGCCGACAGCGTCTTCGAGAAGCTGCCGATCGACACGACGCGCGACAGCCCGTCGAAGGCCGCGAGGCGTGGCGCGGGCGTGCTCTCGAAATCCGCGAAGATGTCGTCCTCGACGATCAGCAGGCCGTGCTCGGCCGCGAGCGTCAGCAGGCGGTGTGCGACGGGCGGCGCGAGCGTCGCGCCGGTCGGGTTGTGCAGCGCCGCGTTGGTGATGTACAGGCGCGGCCGGTGCTCGGCCAGCACCTGCTCGAAGCGCGCGAGATCGGGGCCGTTCGGCGTGTACGGGACGCTGACGATCCGCGCGCGATGCGCGCGCAGCAGCGCCTGGAAGTTGAAGTAGCACGGATCGTCGAGCACGACCGTGTCGCCCGGCTCCAGCAGCAGGCGGCACACGAGGTCGAGCGCATGCGTGCCGCCGTCGGTCAGCATGATCTGCGCGGGTTCCGCGTGGACGCCGTGCTGCGCGAGCCGCCAGGCGAGCTGCTGGCGCAGCGCGGGCAGGCCGAGCGGCGTCGCGTAATCGGTCAGCGCGTCGGATTCGTCGCGCGACACGGCGCGCAGCGCGCGGCGCAGGCTCTCGTCCGGCAGCCACGACGGCGGCAGCCATCCGCAGCCGGGCTTCACGGTCGTCGGCGCGGCCTCGAGCGACTGGCGCGACAGCCACAGCGGATCGAGCTCGCGATCGAGACGCGGGCCGAGATCGGCGAGCGCGAGCGGCGGCGCGTGCCCCGACACGTAGAAGCCCGAGCCGCGCCGCGCGACGAGCACGCCTTCGCTCGCGAGCCGCTCGTATGCATCGACGACGGTCGATTTCGACACGCCCAGCCCGTCGGCCATCATCCGGATCGACGGGACGCGCGCACCGGGCATCAGCGCGCGGCTCGCGATCCGCGCGCGCAAGGTGTCCATCACGGTTTCCACGCGCGTGCGCGACGGTGCGGGCGGAACGGAAAGCGGCGCGGAATGGCTCATGGCGAAGAATGAACTGTACGGACGGTTGTCCAGTACAGTTTGTCGGAATTGTATTGGGCTGTAGCTTACGCGCTTTTCACGGGCGGCGGATCATCGGTGATCCACTTTCCCCGTTCAGGATTTCCCGTGCAAAAGACGACCGACGGATGGCTCAGCGGCCTGCTGGGCGTGATCATCTTCAGCGGCTCGCTGCCCGCGACGCGTATCGCGGTGCAGGGGCTCGACCCGCTGTTCCTCACGTTCGCGCGCGCGACGATCGCCGGCGCGCTCGGCCTGCTGCTGCTCGTCGTGCTGAAGCAGCGGCGGCCGACCCGCGCCGAGGCCGTGTCGCTGGCCATCGTCGCGCTCGGGGTCGTCGTCGGTTTTCCGTTGCTGACGGCGCTCGCGCTGAAACATGTGACGTCCGCGCACGCGATCGTGTTCGTCGGGCTGCTGCCGCTCGCGACCGCGCTGTTCGGCGTGTGGCGCGGCGGCGAGCGGCCGCGGCTGCCGTTTTGGATCTTCTCGATCGTCGGCAGCGGTGCGGTGGCTGCGTTTGCGTTGCGCAACGGCGGCCAGGCGTCGGTGATCGGCGATGCGCTGATGCTGGCCGCGATCGTCGCATGCGGGCTGGGCTACGCGGAAGGCGCGCGCCTGTCGCGTCAGCTCGGCGGGTGGCAGGTGATCTCGTGGGCGCTCGTGCTGTCGCTGCCGTTGATGTTGCCGCTCACGTGGCTCACCTCGCCCGCGTCGTTCGACGGCGTCGATGCCGCCGCACTGTGGGGGCTCGCGTACGTGTCGTTGTTCAGCATGCTGATCGGCTTCGTGTTCTGGTATCGCGGGCTCGCGCTCGGCGGGATCGCGAGCGTCGGCCAGTTGCAGCTGCTGCAGCCGTTCTTCGGCCTGCTGCTGGCGGCCGGGCTGCTGCACGAGACGGTTCCGCCGTCGATGGTCGTCGTGACGGTCGTCGTGGTCGGCTGCGTGGCGGGCGCGAAATACTTCTCGAAAGTGGCACCCGTGCAGCGCGCGGGCTGACGCGCGCGCCTGGTAGAGGGAGCGGGCGCGACCCGCCGCGGGTCGCGCCCGTTCGCGCTCAATCGTCCGGGGTACACACGCGCAAGCGGTGGCCGTCCGGGTCGAGCGCGACGAACGTCAGGCCGAACACGGCCGTCATCGGCGCCTGCTCGAACGTCACGCCGAGCGCTTTCCACGCTTCGTACAGGCGCCGCACCTCGTGGTCGTCGTCGACCATGAATGCCAGCTCCGAGCGGTGGCCGGCGCCGCCCGACACGAAATCGCGCGCGCGGGTCGACCACAGGCCCAGGTGCAACCCGTTGTCGAACGTGAATGCCGCATAGGTGGGAAACGCGGCGACGGGCGGGCGCCCGAACAGGCGCGCGTAGAACTGCGCGCTGCGCGTCGGGTCGTCGACATACAGGAGAACGAGATTCGGAGAGGTCATGCGGGGCCGTCCCGGGATCGATTAAGATGCGTCCCATTCTATGAACGGATGCTGTCAGAAAATGGCAGCATGGAACGATGACGCGTGCCGAACGATTGCTCGCGCTGCTGCAGGTGCTGCGGCGCCACCGCCGCCCGGTGAGCGGCCGCGTGCTGGCCGGGGAACTCGGCGTCAGCCTCCGTACGGTCTATCGCGATATCGCGTCGCTGCAGGCGCAGGGCGCGGACATCGACGGTGAGCCCGGTGTCGGTTATGTGCTGCGTGCCGGGTTCATGCTGCCGCCGCTGATGTTCTCGCAAACGGAGCTGGAAGCGCTGATGCTCGGTTTTCGCTGGGTCGGGAAGTTCGCGGATGCGCAGCTCACGACGGCTGCGTCCGATGCGCTCGCGAAGATCTCTGCGGTGTTGCCCGCCGAGCTGCGCCGCGAGATGGAATGCACGACGCTGCTCGTCGGCCCGCGCACGATCGTCGATCGGGAAACCGTCGACATGGGTGTCGTGCGCATGGCGATCCGTACCGAAAGCAAGGTCAGGATCCGCTACGCGGACGAGGGCCGGAAAACGGGCGGCGAACGGGTCGTGTGGCCATTCGCGCTCGGCTATTTCAATGACGTGCGCATCCTGGCGGCGTGGTGCGAAGGCCGGAACGATTTCCGGCATTTCCGGACGGATCGCATCGTCGCGCTCGAACGGCTGGACGTGCGCTATCCGCGGCGGCGCGCGGCGTTGCTGAAGGCGTGGCGTGCGGCGGGCGCCGACGTGCGCGTGACGGTGAGGTGAGGGGGCGAGGTGCGCAGGCCGCGCACCCCGTTCCGTCGTGCCGGCCTTACTCGAACGTTTCGAGCGCGAGCAATTCGTCGATCGTCTGCCGGCGGCGGATCAGCCGCGGCGTGCCGCGATCGACGAGCACTTCCGGCGCGAGCGGCCGGCTGTTGTAGTTCGAGGACATCGACGCGCCATACGCGCCCGCGTCGTGCAGGAACAGCAGGTCGCCGATCTGCGGCTGCGGCAGCTTGCGGTGCGTGACCACGCCGCCCGCGTCCTGCGTGAACACGTCGCCCGATTCGCACAGCGGCCCCGCGATCGCGAGCTCGACCAGCGGCCGTCCGGCCGGCAGCGCGCCATCGTGCGCGTGCACCGACACCGCGTGGTAGCTGCCGTACATCGACGGGCGCATCAGGTCGTTGAAGCCCGCATCGATCAGCACGAAATCGTGCTTCGGCCGGCGGTTGACGGCCTGCACTTCGGTGACGAGCGTGCCGGCTTCGGCGACGAGGAAGCGGCCCGGTTCGATCTCGATGCGCACCGGGTGGCCGAGATGCCGTTCGATCCGCTTGCGCGCGGCGTCCCACTGGCTGAAGTAGTGACCGACGTCGACGCGCGGCTCGCCGTCGCGATACGGGATCGACAGGCCGCCGCCGGCCGAGATCGCGTCGATGTCATGGCCGAGCGACGTGACGAGGTCGACCATCGCATCGCATACCTGCGACAGGTGGCCGTAGTCGACGCCCGACCCGATATGCATGTGGATGCCGACCAGCTTCAGCCCGTACTGGCGCACGATCTCGATCGCGCGCGGCACGTCGTCGATCCAGATGCCGTGCTTGCTCTGCGGGCCGCCGGTGTTGGTCTTGTTGCTGTGGCCGTGGCCGAAACCGGGGTTGACGCGCAGCCACACGCGGTGGCCGGGCGCGTGCTTGCCGATGCGCGCGAGCATGTCGAGCGAACCGGCGTTCACGGTCACGCCGTGCTTCAGCACCGCCGCGAGCGTCGGGCGGTCGATCAGGTCGGCCGTGAACACGACGCCTTCCGGCTCGCCGGCCGGGCTGAACCCGGCCGCGAGGCTGCGCTCGATCTCGCCGAGCGACACGGCATCGACGCACGCGCCTTCCTCGCGCATCAGCTTCAGGATATGGACGTTCGAGTTGGCCTTCTGCGCATAACGGATCACGTCGAACTGACGCAGTTGGGCGATGCGGTCGCGGATGACGTCGGCGTCGTACACCCACAGCGGGGTGCCGTATTGCTGCGCGAGCGTCGCGAGCTGGCGGGAATCGAGGGACATGGCGGATGAATCGGGTCGAATGAACGGATGACGTGAATGATGCGCCTGTTTATCTATGCAGTAAAATGCCTATTTATCGAAATTCGATTCACATTTGATATAGACGATCATGCTCACGCACCGCCATATCGAGGTCTTTCGCGCGCTGATGGTCACCGGCAGCACGACGCGGGCGGCCGAGATGCTCTATACGTCGCAACCGACGATCAGCCGCGAGCTCGCGCGCATGGAGCAGGTCGTCGGCTTCGCGCTGTTCGAGCGCGCGCACGGCCGGTTGCGGCCGACGATGGCCGCACTGACGCTGTTCGACGACGTGCGGCTCGCGTATGTGGGGCTTGAACGCGTCGCGGCCACGGCCGCGCGCCTGCGCGAGTTTCGTGACGGTCAACTGTCGGTGATCGCGCTGCCGGCGTTCTCGCACGCGATCCTCCCCGGCGCGGCGCGCCGGTTTCGCGACGCCCATGCGGGCGTCAGCCTGTCGGTCGAAACGCAGGAATCGCCGATGCTCGAAGAGTGGCTCACCGCGCAGCGCTACGACCTCGGGCTGACCGAGCACGACGTCGCGCCGGCCGGCACCGTGCTCACGCCGTTGCTCGAAGTCGACGAAGTATGCGTGCTGCCCGACGGCCATCCGCTGCTCGCGCAGGATGCGATCGATCTGCCGGATCTCGCCGATCGTCCATTCGTGAGCCTGTCGCTGAACGATCCGTACCGCATCCTGATCGACGAGGCGTTTGCGCAGCTCGGCGTGGCGCCACGCTCGGTCGTCGACACGCCGTCGGCCGTGTCGGTGTGCGCGTTCGTGCGGCAGGGGCTCGGCGTCGCGATCGTCAATCCGTTGACCGCGCTCGATTTCGTCGGGCGCGACCTGCACGTGCGGCCGCTCACCCGGTCGTTTCCGTACCGCGTCAGCGTGATCGTGCCCGAGCACCGGCCGAAAAGCCTGCTCGTCGATGCGTTCACCGATGCGCTGCGCGGCGAGGCGAAGGCGATCCGCCGCCGGCTGGCCGCGATCCTCGGCTGACGCGGCCGTATGATGGGCGTTTCGCCGCCGTCGCCGTTTTTTCGTCTTTTCCGGAACCGCTCATGACCGATGCTTCCGCTTCCGTCGAACAACCGATTCTCACCGGCGAACGCGTCGAACTGCGGCCGCTCGAACGATCCGACCGGCAGGCGCTGCTGGACGCTGCCGCGGACGGCCGGTTGTGGAACCTGAAGGTCACGGTCGTGCCGGGCCCGGACACGATCGACGCGTATATCGACACGGCATTGCAGGGGCGTTCGGCCGCCACCGTGATGCCGTTCACGATCGTCGATCGCGCGTCGGGCCGCGCGATCGGCAGCACGCGTTTCTGGAAGATCGATCGCAAGAACCGCAAGCTCGAGATCGGCCATACGTGGTTGAGCGAATCGGCGCAGCGCACGCGTGCGAACACCGAAGCGAAATGGCTGTTGCTGGGTTATGCGTTCGACGTGCTGCAATGCGTGCGCGTGCAGTTCACGACCGACGAGCTGAACGAGAAATCGCGCGCGGCGATCCTGCGGCTCGGTGCGAAGCAGGAAGGCATCGTGCGGCACGAACGGATCATGCCGGATGGCCGCAAGCGCAATTCGGTGCGCTTCAGCATCATCGACGACGAATGGCCGGAGGTGAGGGCGCGGTTGATGGCGAAGCTTGCGACGTAACGTGTCGCGTATGACGCACGGCGTGCGTCGCGTCGCCTGAGGGGGGGCGGCGACGCGACGGCAGGGGAAGAAGCCGTGCGCCGCGCACGATGCGCGGCGCGGCGGCGCGTTACTGCGCCGATGCGAGGTGGTGGCGCTCCGCGAGCTTCTGTGCGTCGGCGTAATGCTTCTGCAGGATCGGCAGCGACTGGCGTGCGACTTCCTTCAGCTTCGTGTCGCGGCCCGATGCGATTTCGGCCTGGAAGGCCGAGATGGCCTTCTGCTGGCCGGCGAGCGCGACCTGCTCGATGTACGCCTTGTCGAACTCGGCGCCGCGCAGGGTCTTGATGCTGTTCAGCACGGCCGTGTCGGGGTCGTTGGCGGGCACGTCGACGCCGCGCGGGCTGGCTGCGCGCATCGCCTGGATGATCTTTTCATCGTCGGCCGACACGCGTTGCGCGAACGCCTTGACCTGGCTGTCCGACGTGCGCGAATCGGCGATGCGCGCCGCGTCGTGCTGCGTCGACACCGTTTTCGTGCCGTCCGTGATGAATGCCTGGTCGGCTTCGTGGATGCGCGTCGCGGTGGCGGCGGCCGGCGCGGCCGGTGCCGGTTGTGCGGTTTGCGCGGTCGCCGTCACGGCGACGAGAAGCAGGCCAGCGGCAGACAAGGCAAGGCGCGAGACGTGGGGAAAGCGGTTCATGGGACCTCCTTTCAATCGGGGCTCTGGTTGAAAAACGGATCGGGTGATCCGTCGCTGTGCGAGAGACCGGGCGCGCCCGGGCCGGATTCGACCGCCGCTCTGCCGCGGCGCCGATCGAAGTGTTTCCCGGCCCGACTGATTCTAGGAGGGCGATCCGGTAGCAGGTGCTACCGCGCTGTGGTTTGTGTAACGGTTGGTAAGACGAATCGATGAGCACGCATGCCGGCAGGTATTGCGTACCTGTCGCGTGCGTGGCGGCGGCAATTTTTGCGCGCATGCGGCGTGCGGAATGCACGTGGGTGTCATCCGCCAGTCATCGACATGTTGCGGTGACGCGCGCGTCGAGCGTCGACGCTGGCCGGCATCGCGATGCGCGCGAACGTGTCACACGCGGTCGAGCAATGCGTCGAGACGCGGCAGCAACGGCGTCGCGGATTTCATCGCCCACGTACAGCACTTCGTCGTTGCGCAGGCCGGCTTCATGAACGAGTGCGCGCAGGCGACGTGCCTTGCCGAACAGCGGAATGCCGCACGCGAAATGTTCGACCCGGCTGCTGGCGTGCGGGCCGAGCCGGTCGCGCACGATCTCCTCGGTATTCGACGTGGCGATCGCGATGCGGATGCCGCGCGCGGCGAGCGCGTCGAACGTTTCGCCGACGCCGGGGAACAACGCCACTTGCGCGACGCGCGGCCGCATCAGGCGACGCATGTCGATCGTCACGCGCGGCACTTTCCACATCGGCACGTCGAGCGCGCGAATGATGTCGCGCGCCGACATCCCGCGCAGTGCCGGACGCAGCTCGGGCGTGGCGTCGCGAAAGCCGTGCATGCGCGACGCTTCCGACAGCGCCGCGAGAAAACTGTCGAGCGAATCGGCGAGCGTGCCGTCGAAGTCGAATGCGATGAGGCGGTAGGGCATGAGGCAGCGTGGCATGTTATCGGGCAGACGACATTGTCACCGAATCGCGGCCCGTCGCCCGTGCGGTCGGTTGCGCCCGCGGCGAAACGGGAGGGTCGAGCAGCGTCTTCGCGTCGTCCGGATGATCGGCACTGTACCTTGTCCCCCGCCGCGCCGCGCGGTATCGTCGACACTTCGCTTTCCACCACCCCGACCGGAGACCGACGTGCCTGCTGCCACCCCCGCCACGCTGAGATTTTCCACCGACAAGCGCGAACTCGACGTCGACGCGATCTTCGACTTCCTGCATCGCGACGCGTACTGGTCGCAGGGTATTCCACGCGACGTGGTGGAGAAGGCGATCGAGGGTTCCCTTTGTTTCGGCGCGTATATCGGCGACCGGCTCGTCGGCTTCGCGCGCCTCGTGACCGATCACGCGACGTTCGCGTACCTGTGCGACGTGTTCGTGCTGCCTGCCGAACGCGGCAACGGCTACGGCCGCGCGCTGATCGACCACGTGTTCGCGCAGGAGATGGTGCAGGGCCTGCGCCGCATCATGCTCGTGACGTCCGATGCGCACGAGCTGTACCGGCCGGTCGGCTTCGGGGCGTGCGCGAACCCCGAACGCGTGATGGAGATCCGCCGCCCGGACATCTACGCGAAACGCTGACGCGCGGCGCAGCGCATACAATACGCGCTTTCCGTTTTTGCCGAAGAGAAACCGATCATGACCGAACAGGAAGCCGAACAGCTCGCGACGCATCGCCATTACAAGGGCGGGCTGTATCGCTACATCGGCGTTGCCCGCCATTCCGAAACCGAGGAATCGGTGGTCGTGTACGAACACCTGTGGCCGCATGCGCGCGGGCTGTGGGTGCGCCCGGAAGCGATGTTCAACGGGAACCTCGAAGACGGCACGCCGCGTTTCCGCAAGCTGCGCGACTGATCATCGGCCGGTCGCGTAAGCCGGCCTTGCGGGCCGGCTGCGCGAGCCGAATGTCGAGCCGAATGCGCGGGTATCAGTCGGCGGCCAGCGCCTTCACCAGTTCCTGCGGTGCGTGCCGGGTCGTGACTTCCGGCGTGCCGTGCCACGCCGCGAGTTTCTTCACCGCCTTCGCGACATCGGCGGCGAGCCCCGTGCCGAACCGCACGCCCGGCTCGACATGCACGGCCTTCAGTTCGAACGTGCGGAGCGTGCGATGCGCCTTCGCGTCGACGCGCCCGACCAGCCGGCCGCGATGGAGCACCGGCAGGCAGAAATAGCCATAACGCCGCTTGTGCTCGGGCGTATAGCATTCGATCGTGTAGTCGAAACCGAATAGCGTCGATGCACGCCGCCGGTCCCATACGACCGGGTCGAACGGCGACAGCAGCGTCGTGACCGTCGAGCGCAGCGTGTCGGCCTCGGCGGCCGGCAGCAACGCTACGAGCGAGCGATGCACGTAGGCCGGCTCCTTCCAGTCGTCGATCGCCACCGGGATCAGGTCGCCCGCGTCGGCGAGCTGCTCGAGCTCCGCGCGGTACGAGCGGCGCGGCAGCCGATAGTAGTCGGCCACCCAGTCCGCGCGCACGACGCCGAGTGCACGGCACGTGTAGTCGAGCAGCGCGGGCAGCACGGCTTCGCGCGGCGGCAGGTCGCGCGTGTCGTCCCAGCCGGGCAGCACGCGCTCGCGCACGTCGTACACGCGCTGGAAATTGCGGCGTTCCGACACCATCAGGTCGCCCGTCGTGAACAGCACTTCCAGGTGGCGCTTCTCGGGCTTGCGATCCCACCAGCCGTTGCCCTTCACGCCATCCTCGCGGACGAAATCCGCCGACTTCACCGGGCCTTCTTCGCGAATCCGCGCGAGCAGCCGTTCGATCTCGGGACGATTCTGTTCATGCCATTCCGCCGCATATTTCCAGCCCATCCCCGACGGATCGAGCATCTTGTAGCGCATCAGGCCGAACTGCTCGGCCGGCAGGAAGCACGCTTCGTGCGACCAGTATTCGAACAGCCGCGCCTCGGCAAGATGTTCGTCGAGCCACTGCGGCGAGAAATCGCCGAGGCGGCTGAACAGCACGAGATACGGGCTGCGCGCGACGACGTGGATGGTATCGATCTGCAGCTGCGCCATCCGGCGGATCGTGTCGAGCACGTCGGCTTTGGTCGCCTTGCGGCGGGGCGGTGTCAGCAGGCCCTGCGCGGCGAGATGCAGGGCGCGGGCGGCGGCGGGCGAGAGCGTAAGCATCGGAGGGGCGGCCGGGAGTGATGGTCGGGAACCACTTTAGCGCGAAAGCGGCGCGCGCGTGCGACGTGCCGATGCAACGTGTCTGACAATGGTTGACAGATACGTTTCGCAAGTTTCCCTATAGTGCAGTTCATGGCGCGACGAAATGTGCGCGCAACGATTCCGCTTCCGACGCACATATGTCCATGGCACGCAGGAAGCGAATCCGGGATTCTCAACCCCCATCGGGAGACCCGGAGCCCTGAGCGGACATCCATGCGGCTGTGCACCGGCCCCGTGTGGATGTCCGCTGATTTTTTTGTTTTTTCCGGTTTGCTTCGCGGGCGGTTTTCCCTGCTGCCCGTTCTGCCCTGTCGCTATTCCCGCTCGTCCGACTGATTGCTACTGGCGCTTGCCGCGCGCGACTTCGTCGCCGGCGCCGGGCGGCAGCCGCCGCGTGATCGGAATCGACGCGAACGAGCACAGCCCGACCACCAGGAACGCGGGCCAGAAATCCGACCACACCATCTTCTGATGACCCTGCAGCCAGTGCGAAACGTGCAGCACGAGGCCGGCCACCGTCACGCCGAGACCGAGCGACATCTGCTGCACGACGCTGCCGAGGCTGGTCGCGCGGCCCGCGTCGCGCGGCGAGATGTCCGCATAGATCATCGAGTTCAGGCTCGTGAACTGCAGCGCGGGGAAGATGCCGCCGATGAGCACGATCAGCCAGATCGCCCAGGTCGCCATGCCGGGGTGGAACACGCCGTACGCGGCGATCGCGAGCCCCGCGAATGCCGCGTTGTAGATCAGTACCGTGCGGAAGCCGAAGCGGCGCAGCGTATGGGTGGCCGTCGAGCGGCTCATCGCGCCGCCGAACGCGGACGCGCACGTGATGAGCCCCGAATGGAACGCGCTCATGCCGAGCCCTTCCTGCAGCGCGAGCGGCAGCAGGAACGGCACCGCGCCGAGGCCGATGCGGAACAGCGACCCGCCGACGACGCTCGCGTGATACGTCGGGATCTTGAGGAAGCTGAGGTCGAGCACCGGGCGTTCCTTGCGGCGCGCGTACGGCACGTAGAGCGCGAGCAGGACGGTGCCGGTCACGCACATGGCGAGGGCGTTCGAGCGCGACGTGAGCGCACCGTCGATCAGCGTGAGGCCCATCAGCAGCAGTGCGGCGCCGCTGGCCGACAGCAGGAATCCGAACCAGTCGAGCGGGCCCGGGTCGGGCTCGTGCGTGTTCGCGATGTGCTTGCTCGCGAGGTAGATCCCGTAGATGCCGATCGGCACGTTGATGAAGAAGATCATCCGCCAGTGCAGGTAGGTCGTGATGAAGCCGCCGACGAGCGGCCCGACCGTGGGCCCGAACAGCGCGGGAATCGCGAGGTAGTTCATCGCGCGCACGAGATCCGAGCGCGGCACGGCGCGGAAAATGATGATGCGGCCGACGGGCACCATCATCGCGCCGCCGACGCCCTGGATGAAGCGTGCGAACGTGAGCACGCCGAGAGAATTGGATGCCGCGCACATCAGCGAGCCGACGACGAAGATGCCGATCGCGGTGCGGAACACGGAGCGCGCGCTGAAGCGGTCGGCCAACCAGCCGCAGATCGGAATGAACACGCCGAGCCCGACCACGTAGGCCGTGATCGCAATGTTCAACGTGACGGGGCTGTGCCCGAAGTCCCTCGCCATCGCGGGCAGGGCGGTGACGATGATGTTCGCGTCGACGCTTTCCATGAACAACGCACAGGCAACGATGAGCGGTGCTAGAAAGACGGGCGACATGGGCTGGGCGCGCGGTAAAGACGCCATTATGCCCACAATGTGACCGTTGAGTCACGTACGACAACAGATGTTCCGCATAGTGCAACAGTCGTTCTTTTCGCGGGCGGCGCGGAAAGAACGACCGCGCAAACGCCGCGCATGCATCGCGTTTGTGCACCGCACGCGTCGGGATCGCGTCCACGCGACGCAGGTCGCCTGCGCGAGCCGCGCGAATCGAAACTTGCTTGATGTGCACGTTTCGTGCGACAGTCAGGCCCACTCGCAACACAAAACGACGCGCATCGATCGAGGGCCATCGAGACGAGCGCGCGCGCGAACGAGACCTCGTGCCGACCCACTCACCATCGAAAGGAGGGGACACGTCATGACGTCACGTCGTGCCGCATCGATTGCATCCCGCGTCTCAACGCGCATCCCAACGCGCTTCTCAACCCGTTTCTCAACCCGCTTTCCGCTCCGTCGCTCACCGCCGCTCGGGCGCGCCGCGCCGCGTCTTCGCTGGGCCGCCGCACTGGCCGTCGCGTATCTCGCCGTGGCCGGCTGCGCAGCGCAGGCCGACAACGCGAACCGGGCCGCCGCGCAGGCGGTCGATCAGTCGGCGGCGCCCGCGACGGCCGCGGTTGCCGGCCCCGCGTCGGGCACGTTGCTGCCGCCGCCGAGCCAGCTCTACGGCGACCTGTTCGTCGCCGTGCAGACCGCGCAGATCTATCCCGACCAGAAGACCTTCGTCGACGCGACGCCCGACAGCGATCCCGCGATGATCGTACAGTTGTATCAGCAACAGAAATCGCAGCCGGGCTTCTCGCTGAAGGCGTTCGTCGGCCAGCATTTCACGCCGCCCCCGGAAGGCGGCGTCACGCCACCGCCGAACCAGACGCTGCGCCAGCACATCGACTGGCTGTGGCCGCAGCTCACGCGCACGAGCACGACGGTGCCGCCCTACAGTTCGCTGATTCCGCTGCCGAAGCCGTATGTCGTGCCGGGCGGCCGTTTCCGCGAAGGCTACTACTGGGATACCTATTTCACGATGCTCGGGCTGCAGGTGTCGGGCCGCGAGGATCTCGTCGACGACATGCTCGACAACTTCGCCCATCTGATCGACACGATCGGGCACATCCCGAACGGCAACCGTACGTACTATGCGAGCCGCTCGCAGCCGCCGTTCTTCGCCTATATGGTCACGCTTGCCGCACAGGCCGAAGGCGACAAGGTCTACCAGAAATATCTGCCGGAACTGCGCAAGGAGCACGCGTACTGGATGCAGGGCGAAACCACGACGCCACGCGGGCAGGCCGCGCGCAATGTGGTCGCGATGCCCGACGGCGCGGTGCTGAACCGCTACTGGGATGCGAGCGATACGCCGCGCGACGAGTCGTATCTCGAGGACGTGACGACCGCGAAGTCGGTGCCGGGGCGTCCGGCGAACGAGGTGTACCGCGACCTGCGCGCGGGTGCCGAAAGCGGCTGGGACTACAGCTCGCGCTGGTTCGGCGACGGCAAGACGCTCGCGACGATCCGCACGACGTCGATCGTGCCGGTCGACCTGAACAGCCTGATGTTCCATCTCGAGACGACGATCGTGAAGGGCTGCGCGCTCACGCGCGACGTGGCCTGCGTGACCGATTTTTCCGGGCGCGCGGCGCGGCGTGCGGCCGCGATCAACCGCTATCTGTGGAACCGTCGCGGTTACTACGGCGACTACGACTGGCAGTTGCGCAAGCCGCGCGACGCCGTGACGGCCGCCGCGCTGTATCCGTTGTTCGCGGGCGTTGCGTGGCCCGAGCGCGCGAAGGCGACCGCGCGCGAGGTGCGCAAGACGCTGCTGCAGCCGGGCGGCCTCGCGACGACCACCGAGAACACGGGGCAGCAGTGGGACGCGCCGAACGGCTGGGCGCCGTTGCAGTGGATCGCGATCGACGGGCTGCGGCGCTATGGCGAACCGGCGCTCGCGAAAGACATCGGCACGCGTTTCCTGTCCGACGTGAAGCACGTGTATGCGACCGAAGGCAAGCTCGTCGAGAAGTACGTGGTCGAAGGCGCCGGCACGGGCGGTGGAGGCGGCGGCGAATATCCGCTGCAGGACGGCTTCGGCTGGACCAACGGCGTCACGCTGAAACTGCTCGGGCTGTACGGCGAGTGACGCGCGGCACGGGCCGCGCGCTTGCACCGCGAGAGCACGCACGGGCCGTCCGGCCCGTGTCTGCATCCGGCGTGCGTCAGAACACGATCGTCGTGCGCACGCCGACCACCGTTTCGTCCCCGATGCGCGCACCGGCCGCGTTCGGGTTCGGGATGCCGCCGCCCGGACGGAAGAAGTGCTGCAGGTCGGCCTGCAACTGCCACCACGGCGTGACCTGGTACTGGTAGGTTGCCTCGACGACCGTTTCCGCGCGGCGTACCGGATAGCCGGGTGTCGTGTATGCGCCGGTGTCGCCGTCGAGGCCGCGCGCATGCGAGCCGATCTTCGTGTAGCCGACCGCGAGACCCGCGACGTCGTTGTCGCGTCCCTTGAACGGCGCCTTCAGCGTCACGCCTGCATTGGCGGCGAAATCGACGGTATTGCGATCGCCCGGCGCGCCCATCACGCGCGCGAACACGCCCACCGAGCGCGGGCTGTCCGGCGACGGCCGCCACACCATCTGGTCCGCGACCGCATAGAAACTGTAGTTGCCGCGATGCGTGGCCGGCATGCCGTTGCTCGCCGGATTCGCGAGCGACAGGCCGTCGGTGCCGTAACGCGGATCGTTCGCATGCTGCGACTGATACCAGAAGCCGAGCTTGTACGTACCCGGCAGGCCGGCCGGCTGCGGCGCCTTCGGATCGGCGGGCGGCGCGTTCAGCGCATATTGCACTTCGCCGATCACGAACGCGCCGCTGCGCAGGTTGAAGTTGGTGCCGTGCGCGTTCAGCACCTGCGCATCGCCGTCGGTGCGGCCGGCCGGGTTGCCGTCGAACACGCCGACCATCGCGGTCCACGCATCGGCGGGCTTCACGCGCAGCCGCACGCCGAGCGACGACATCGGATACGCGGGGCCGCCGGCCGGCAGATCGGCCGACGGCAGCACGGGCCAGCCGAACGTGGCGTTCATGAAGGCCGACGCGTTCTGGCTCACCATGAATTCCTGGTCGACGCTCTGCTGGCCGACCTTCACGTCGACCTTGCCGTCGAGCAGCGACTGCTGGTACCAGAGCTCCCACAGACGCGTGATCGAATTCGCCTCGATACCGGTCGCGGTCTGCAGCGTCTGCAGATAACGTTGCGTGAGGTTGGTGCCGTGAATCTGCAGCGCCGACACGTTGAACGTGCCGCCCGGCAGGCCGATCGCCTTGCCGGTGTCGACGTCGAAGCCGAATTGCGTGAGCCCCTGGTAGGCGCCGCCGCGACCCGTGCCGCCCGACGTGTTGTACAGGTACTCGCTGGTCTCCTGCAGGTTCAGCGTGATGCCGTGATCGCCGAGCACGTCGCGCAGGCCGCCCATGTTGCCGAGCAGGTTCGAGCGTTCCCAAAGGCCGACGGGAGCGGGCGCGGCAGCATCGGCGGCCTGTTGTGCGGGAGCGGCGGCGTCACTGGCGCCGGCCGCCGGTTCGGCCGCGGCCGGCGGCGACGATTGCGCGAACGCGGGCGCGGCGGCGAGCGACAGCAGCAGCGCGGCGAGCGCATTGAGGCGGAACGAGCGCGGGACGGGTTCGAGGTAGTTCTTCATGTGGGTTCCGTCGGTGGTTTGATTGGTTACGCTGAAGAAACGAAAACGTGGTGCGGCGAGCTTGACGCGGCGGTACATGGCACATGCCACCGCCGCGCGGGGCGGGGCTTACGGCAGCCAGCCGCCGATACGCCACACCTGCGCGAAGCCGAGGCGCGGCGCGGCGGAGCACAGCAGCGCGACGAGTGCGACCGCGGCCGCCATCACGGCGAACAGCAGGCAGTCGAGCGGGCGGGGCGCTGCCGGTACGTGGGCGAGCGCCGAGCTGCGCCAGTTGCCGAGTGCATGGGCGAGCGGCGAGAGGCCGGAAACGAACGAGCGGTCGCATGCGACATGCACGATGCGCTTGAGCCTGACCGCGAGCGATTGAAGAAACATGACACTGCCTCCGTCCGGTCCGGCGGAGGCCGGACGACGTGATCGAGCGCGGGCGCGTGACGCGGCCTGCGATCGGAGGGTGGAACGTAACGGAGCGTGCAACGGACGAACCGGCGATGGCCGGCCCGGAAGGAAGCGCGCTAACCCGACGAATGCGAGCTAGCGGCGTAAGACATGCGTCTGGCTGCTATCTCGCGATGGCTTGGCCGGCCTGGACCGGCGTCGAACTGCAACTAGAGCATGTGTCCACGGAGGGACTCCTGTGATGAATTGCGGCGGATTGTATTCGCGTCGTTTGCTGCAGCGCAAGTAAAAAACGCATGAAACGCGCCGTGTGTGGCGGATGCGTCGCCGTGGAGCGCGAGGGTGCGAGGCCGGCACGACGAAGCGACGGCCGGGTGCCGCGCCGTTGTTCGCACACATCGGATCGTGACCGTGACATGACGCGCTGAAAGGTTTCGGCACGTCAATTCAAGGGCAATTCTTTCAGTGCCGCGAAGACGGAAATTTATTTCGGGAAATGGGGTTCGGCGGGGTTGACTTCACTTTCGGGCGGTCCATAGAATCCGGCATCTTCACTCTTGGGGCCGCCGCCTTGGACGCCTGCAGTAGTCGATCTTCGAACGAAATTTCCGCCTGAGCGACCGACGTCCGCGCCTCATCGAAGCCGCCGTTTGTCCCCCGGGCAAACGGTGCGCGCAGCAGTATTCCGCAGCAAATTCCTACGTGCACCCTGATTCGCGCCGGTTAGCGTGATGCGTTTTCGCATGCGCTGCCCGGTTTCACCGCCGCCTGGCAGGCGGCCGCGTTCGCGCACGCCTTTCCCTGGCGCGCGAATGCCGGCCCGCACGCCTGACGGCGGTCAACCGTGTTCTCCGGAACACCGCACAGGAGCCGCCATGAACGACAGTGACAGTTGTCCCTTATGCCCGTTGCACGCACAGACCCTTTTGAACCCGGGTCGCAGGGACAATCCGGCCGACTAGCCTGACACGTCGTTCAGGCGCCGGACTGGCCCCGCGCCCACCACGCGGCCGGCACGCTTGCCGTCGCCGCACGGAGCCAGACCATGAACTTCGGCCTTCTGCTGTCGAATCTCCCGCACGTCACGGAATCGCGCAACGACTACGACGCGATGCTGATGCTCGACGCCCGTCCGCGGGTGTTCTCCCGCCTGTTGAACCGGCTGAAATCGCTGATCCGCTGAAAGACGCGCCGAGCGCGCCTCGGCATGCGCACGCGCGGCCGCCATCGGGCGGTCGCCCCGCGCGCATCCCAAGGTCGCACGCTCGCCAGATAACCATTAGCCGTACGGAACACATCATGTCCACGCCATCCAACGTTTCTCCACCGATCGCCGTCGAACGCGCCGCCGTGCTCGACGAGGCCCACCTTGGCGACATCCGCGGCGCGCTCGGTACGATCGCGCATCACGACACCGGCACGCGCGGCTCGTGGTGGGCGCGCCTGCGCACGCTGCTCGCGATCATCGGCCCGGGCCTCATCGTGATGGTCGGCGACAACGACGCCGGCGCCTTCGGCACCTACACGCAGGCCGGCCAGAACTACGGCACGACGCTGCTGTGGACGCTGCTGCTGCTCGTGCCCGTGCTGTACGTGAACCAGGAAATGGTGCTGCGCCTCGGCGCGGTGACGGGCGTCGGGCATGCACGGCTGATCTTCGAGCGCTTCGGCAAGTTCTGGGGCGCGTTCAGCGTGATCGACCTGTTCCTGCTCAATGCGCTCACCATCGTCACCGAGTTCATCGGCATCACGTTCGTGCTGGATTTCTTCGGGCTGCCGAAGGTCGCCGGCGTGTGCGTGGCCGCGGCGCTGACCATGGCCGCGGTGAGTACCGGGGATTTCAGGCGATTCGAGCGGTTCGCGATCGGGCTGTGCGTGCTGAGCCTGCTGCTCGTGCCGGTGCTCGTGTCGATCCATCCGCCCGTCGCGCAGATGACGCGCGATTTCTTCGTGCCGAACTGGCCCGCGCACGCGAAGCTGTCGGACGTGATGCTGCTCGTGATCGGCATCGTCGGCACGACCGTCGCGCCGTGGCAGCTGTTCTTCCAGCAGAGCTACGTGATCGACAAGCGCATCACGCCGCGCTTCATGAAATATGAAAAGGCCGACCTGTGGATCGGCATCGTGTTCGTGCTGATCGGTGCGGTCGCCATGATCGGTTTCAGCGCCGCGCTGTTCAACGGGCATCCGGAAGCCGGCAACTTCACCGACGCGGGCGGCATCATCGCGGGCCTCGAGAAGTATGCCGGCCGCACGAGCGCAACGCTGTTCGCGGTGGCGCTGCTCGACGCGTGCATCATCGGCGCGGCGGCCGTGTCGCTGTCGACGGCCTATGCGATCGGCGACGTGTTCAAGATCCGCCACTCGCTGCACCGCGGCGTGTCCGACGCGAAGGGTTTCTATCTCGTGTATTTCGGCATCGTCGCGGCCGCGGCCACGCTCGTGCTGATTCCGGGCAGCCCGCTCGGCCTGCTGACGGAAGCGGTGCAGACGCTCGCGGGCGTGCTGCTGCCGAGCGCGACGGTGTTCCTGCTGGTGCTGTGCAACGACCGTCAGGTGCTCGGCCCGTGGGTCAACTCGACGAAGCTCAACGTGTTCACCGGTGCGGTGATCTGGGTGCTCGTGCTGCTGTCGATCATCCTCACTGCGTCGGTGATGTATCCGGATATCAGCGGCGAAGCGATCATCGACGTGCTGGTCGGCGGCACCGTGCTCGCGATCACGGGTTATATCGCGACGGTATTGATCCGTCGCAACAAGCGCGTGATCGAACCGGCCGTCGATCGCACGTTGCGCGACACGTGGCGCATGCCGCCGCTCGATACGCTCGAGCCGCAGAACATGACGCTGGCGACGCGAATCTGGATGGCCGTGCTGCGCGGCTATCTCGTGATCGCGGTCGGTCTCGTGATCGTCAAGGTGGTGCAGATGACGCTGCTGAAGTAACGCAGGCCGTCTGCCCGGAAGCGGCGCCGGGCCCGGCACCGCGCCGCAACCCGCACATGCCGGCCTTCGTGGCCGGCATGTGCGTTTACGCGCTTGCTTGCGGCACGTCGCACGCGTTGCGCGACGGTCAGATCAATTCGAGCTTCGACGTCAGGTACGTGAGCTGGATCCGGTTCGCGACGCCGAAGCGCTTGCGCAGCTTGCGCAGGTGATAGTCGACGTTGTGCGCGCTGGTGTCGAGGCGCCGGCCGATCTCCTTGTCGGATGCGCCTTCGGCAATGCCGAGCAGCAGTTCCTGCTCGAACGGCGTGAGCCCGTTCACCGCGCGCTCGCGCGAGGTCGAGATCAACTGCGGCGACGCGAACTTGTGTACCGACAGTCCGATCGACAGCGCCTGCTCGATCGTCGCCGGCGTGATCCATTCGCGCGTGCGGCGCGGCGCGGTGAAGCTCATGAACGCATGCAGCCGCGTGCCGGGCACGGCCATCGAATACATGATGCCGCTGCACATCCCGTCGTCCTGCATCGTCTGCAGGAAGCCGTCGAGCGCGGCCGGCGACGCGCGCGGGCCGGCGTCGCGCTCGCGGTGTTCGCGGCGCAACTGCTGCAGGTCCCACACGATCGGCATGTTGCATACGCGTGCGCCGAGCGTGCGCGGATCGACGTCGTGATGTTGGTGGCGCACGTAGTCGCCGCGATAGGTGGACGGCGTGAATGCTTCGTGCAGATAGAGACTTTCTACCCGCTCGTGCGCGAATTCGAGCGCGAAGTACGCGAACGTCGAGAAGCCCGTCAGGTGCAGCAGGCTTGCGACGATCCGGCTGCGCTCGGCCGTGCTCTGCGCGTGCGCGAGCGTATCGGCCACGCCGAGTTTCGGCGCGTGCGGCTGCGTGACGTCGCCGCGTTTCACGTCGTCGCACCAGACGACCTGCACGGGGCGCTCCCGCAGCACGTCGGGGCACGCGCCCGGCCCGTGCGACGGGTGGGGAAAGGTTGAGGCGACCGCTTCTTCATGCAATGCAATGTCGGACATGTGCCATCCCTCGGAATCGACGCATAACGCCTGGCGGCGGCCGTATCGTGTATGGCCGTCGCGGCGGTGCGATCGAGCATCGGTGTGATATGCGCGGATCGTCATCCATGACGCAGCGCGGGGCATTGTACAAAAACGCTTGTGTACGCGTAATATGCCGTAATACTAATGGCGGCGGAAGATTCCTATTCGCACGCAAATAACGAAGACCAGAAAATCCATCGAGACAAGACCAGATCGTGACGGGGCGCAGGTTCATATATTGGGAAAGGGCGGGCTCCTCATGACATACGCTGACGGCGCACCACGCGTCGAGTGGTTTTCGCAGGCCGATATTGCAACGGCCGCGGCTTATTCGAATGAATATCAGGCAATCGGGCACGACGTTTTTACCGGCGCGCAAATCGAATTCGGTAAAACCGACCCGGCTTTGGCCGATTTCGCGTTATGCCATGCGCGCTTGCGGCAAATCGGTTTCAGCACGCTCGGTTACGGGGCTTTCGAAATGATCGGGCGGCGCATCCTGTGCGCGCACCTGCTTCGCGACCTCGCTCCCGCGACGTTCATGCAGCCGTTTTTCGAGGGCATGCTCTACGAGAGCGACCCGCGGTTCGCGCAGGTGCGGCAGAGCGGCTTTCCGGTTGCGTGGCAGCTCGACGAGATCGAGGCGGCCGCGCAGGGCAGCGGCGACCGCAAGATGCTGGCGCTCGCCGGCCATCTGCGTGCGCACGCGATGAACAGCGGCGTGCTGTTCGGCCTGTCGGCGCCGCGCCTCGACCTGCGTGTCGCGGTGAACGTGACGTCGGAGACGCACGGCACCGAATGGATCGACGATCGCGTGATCGGCGGTGCGCTGTCGGTCAGCCTCGCGGTGCATCGTGTCGCGCTGCCGTTCCTCGAGGCACGCATCGCGCGCATGCGCGGCTTCGCGCTCGGCGACGAGCAACTACAGGTGCTCGACCGTCTCGTGCATGGTCTGTCCGACCAGGAGATCGCGAGTGCACTGCGCACGTCGCTGCACAAGGTCGGCCACCATATCCGCTCGCTCGAAAAACTCTTCAACGTGCAGAACCGCGCGCAGCTCGCATACCTGGCGGCCCGCCGGCTACCGTCCTGACGTCGCGCGTCCGCCGCGTTCGTCCCCGTTTTTTCCGTGACCGATGAACGTCGGGCCGGCCCGCGCGTCGCCGGCCCGACGGGCCGCTGCGGCCGCGCGCGCCGACGCGCTCCGCACACGATGCTTGACAGCGTTTTTTTCGAGTGATTGGCGAGTTCACCTATGAATTATTGCTGATTTATTTCTTCGTAATATGGCCCGATCGTCACGCCGGACGGCGGGCCGCGAGGTTGCGCCGTGCGTGACGGAACTGGTCAACAGGGGCGGACAAATCAATGTGCGGAATCGACGGCTTTTTGAATAGCGTCGCCTGCGATGAGGAGACAGCGCGCGGCACACTCGCGCGCATGACGGCGAGCCTTGCGCATCGCGGGCCGGACGGGCAGGGGATCTGGGTCGACCCGGAGGCCGGCATCGCGCTCGGCCACCGGCGGCTCGCGATCGTCGACCTGTCGGTACACGGCCGACAGCCGATGGCATCCGCGTGCGGTCGCTACGTCATGGTCTTCAACGGCGAAATCTACAACCATCGCGAACTGCGCGCGGAGCTCGAGCGCGCGGGGCGCGCACCGGCGTGGCGCGGCCACTCCGACAGCGAGGTGCTGATCGCGGCGATCGTCGCGTGGGGTGTCGACGCGACGCTGCGGCGCGCGACCGGCATGTTTGCGTTCGCGCTGTGGAATCGGGCATCGCGGGTGCTGACGCTCGCGCGAGACCGGATCGGCGAAAAACCGCTCTACTACGGCCGGATCGGCGACGCGCTCGTGTTCGCGTCCGAACTGAAGGCGCTGCGCGGTTATCCGGGCTTCGACGGCGCGATCGATCGCGATGCGCTGTGCCTGTACCTGCGCCAGTCGAGCGTGCCCGCGCCGCATACGATCTATCGCGGCATCCACAAGCTGCCGCCCGGCACGTATATCCAGTTCGAGCATGCGCGCGACACGCCGCGCCTGCGTGCGTACTGGACGCTCGAACAGGTGATCGAGGACGGTCGCGCGCAGCCGTTCGAGGGCAGTGCCGACGAAGCGGTCGGCCAGCTCGACGCGGTCCTGCGCCAGGCCGTCGCGCGGCAGATGGAAGCCGACGTGCCGCTCGGCGCGTTCCTGTCCGGCGGCATCGATTCGTCGACGATCGTCGCGCTGATGCAGGCGCAATCGTCGACACCGGTCGATACGTTCACGATCGGCTTCCATGAGGCCGGCTACGACGAGGCCGGTTATGCAAAGGCCGTCGCGCGCCATCTCGGCACGCGCCATACCGAGCTCTACGTCACGGCCGACCACGCGCTCGGCGTCGTGCCGAAGCTGCCGTCGATCTACGACGAGCCGTTTTCCGATGCGTCGCAGATCCCGACCTTTCTCGTGTCGGAGCTGACGCGCCGGCACGTGAAGGTGAGCCTGTCCGGCGACGGCGGCGACGAGCTGTTCGGCGGCTATACGCGCTATTTCCTGACGCCGCGCCTGTGGCGCAAGCTGCATCGCGTGCCGGGCGCCGTGCGCGCGCGGATCGCCGCCGCGCTGCATGCGTTGCGGCCCGATCACGCGGATCAGCTTGCGGCCGTCGCGCAGGGGGCGTGGGGCGGCGTGGAGGCACGCGAATCGGCGGCGCGCATCGGCGATCGCCTGCACAAGCTCGGCCACGTGATGACCGCCGAGAGCCGCATCGGGCTGTACCGGCTGCTGATGTCGTCGGTGCATCATCCCGAGCGCCTCGCGCTGTCGGGGCAGGAGCCGGCGACGCCGCTCGACACCGTATCCGCGTGGCCCGCGCACCTGAGCTTCGCCGAGCAGGCGATGGCGATCGACACGCTCACGTACCTGCCGACCGACATCCTCGCGAAAGTCGATCGCGCGGCGATGGCGGTGAGCCTCGAAACGCGCATGCCGTTCCTCGATCATCACGTCGTCGAATTCGCGTGGCGCGTGCCGGCGCACGTGCGCTTGCCGGAAGGGCAATCGAAGGCGCTGCTGCGCCGGCTGCTCGACCGCTACGTGCCGTCCGCGCTGATCGACCGGCCGAAGCAGGGCTTCTGCGCGCCCGTCGATCACTGGCTGCGCGGCGCGCTGCGCGACTGGGCCGAGGCGCTGCTGCGGCCGTCGCGGTTGCGCGAGGAAGGCTATTTCGATGCGGACGCGGTCGAACGTCTGTGGCGGCAGCACGTGACCGGCCGGATGAACTGGCAGCACCAGCTGTGGACGGTGCTGATGTTCCAGGCGTGGCTGGAGGCGCAACGCGCCGCATGAGGCGGCGCGTTGCGCGTCGTTACTGATCGAGGCAGCGCATGCAGCGCCGCTTCGCGTCGTTCGAGTGGAGGCCGCGACACATCGTCATCACGGGCCGGGCATGGCACGAAGGCGGATCGGCGGAGGCCCCCGGCGAAGCTTGCCGGCGCACGCGATCGGGCGGCGTGGTTGCAGCGGCATCCATCCGGCGCTGGCGTGCGGGCGGCGTGTCGCGACCGGCGCTGCCGTCATCCGGATCGCCCGGCGTCATCGACGCGGCGTGAAGCGTGGTGTCGTTCGCCGCGTGCGCAACGGGCGGCGCGGTGCACACGAGTGCGACCAGCGCGGCCAACGCGCAAAGGCAGGCGACGGCGATTCGCGAATCGCGCATCTTCATGATCGTTCCGTTCGTTCCGGGCCGGCGGCGCGGAGGGCGCGCGGCTACCGGGTCGATTGTAGGGACGGCGAGGGTCGTGTGTCACGCCGGATTCCGTAGTCGCGGGCATCGGCGGGGGCACGAGCGGACGCGACGACGCGTGACGAAGCGCGGTGTCGTGCGGCCGCCGGCGCCCAAAAGCGACCGCCGCCCGGAGGCGGCGGTCGGGTCGCGACTGGCTGGCGGGCCGGGCGGCGTGCGGGCCGCGCCCGACGGGCGTGCCGCGAAGCGCTGCGGATCGGCGCAGCGCGGTGGGGGGAGCTTGGCAGGCGAGCCGCATGCATGCGGCTCGCGGGTAAATCGTCAGGCGTAGTCGGCGGCCATCACGGCTTGCGGTGTCGCGCGCAGGATCGGCGCGGCTTCGTGGCGCTCGACGTGCGTCATCGCCGCACCGAACAGCACCAGGCGATAGCCGACCGCATAGATCGGAATGATCCGCAGGTTCTTGTCGTGATCGAGTTGCAGCTTCGAGCGGATACGCGAGATATGGGTGTCGAGCGTGCGCGACGACACGCCGAGTTCACGGCCCCACACGGCTTCCTGGATTGCCTGCCGCGGCACGATCTTGTTCATGTTGTCGAGCAGGAATTCGACGACGTCGAATTCACGCGGCGTGACGTCGACGATCTTGTTGTCGATTTCGATCGTGCGGCGCACGAAGTTGATTTTTATGTTGTCGATGTACAGGTATTTGCAATCCATGGTGGCCCTCGCATGTCCATAAAGGAGTGTTTGCGGGTCCTGTGCTGCAACTTCCGGGCCAGGGAAGGGATCGTCGTGTCACGACAGGGGGCGGCACCCGAGCGGACGGCACTCTGGCCTTGAATTTAAAAGAATTTTCAAGGAGCGGCGTGCCGCGGGTAGGGAAAGGGTCAGAGCAAAGGTGAAGGATTGTTACGTAGCATCGGCGGGCGACGTTACGGGCGTTACGTCTGACGTAACGCGGGGGGAGCCGGGGGCAACATGTGCGCGATCCGGATCGGCGGCAGGGGATGGGAACACGACATCGAACCCTACATCGAACCCTACACGGTTCGATGGAAAATCAATATAAATCAGTGACATAAGTGACTATAATTGCCGACATCGAACCCTACATGAAACCCTACACGGAAGCATGACGACCGTCGCCACCTTTGAGCCTTTGTTTCCCGAAGATCGCGTACTCGATCCGCTGCTCGAGCAGGCCGCCGAACTCGTCGATTCGTCGCAGCGGTTGCTTGCCGTGCGCGGTACCCCGCTGGCGACTGCGCTCGTGCCGCAACTCCGCGCGATGAATTCGTACTACACGAACAAGATCGAAGGCCAGCACACCACGCCGGCCAAGATCGAGGCGGCGCTGCATCGGGATTATTCGACCGATATCGTCGAACGCCGGAAGCAGCTCTTCGCGGTGGCGCATATCGCGACGGAAACAGCGCTCGAGGAGGAGTGGCGAGCGCTTCCGGTCGCCGCGCTGTTTGAACCGGCGCGAATCGCGGCTATTCACGATCGCTTCTTTTCCTGCCTGCGTGACGATGAACGATTGACCGGCGACGGGGATATCGTTGTCCCGGGCGAATTTCGTCGATCGGATGTGACGGTGGGGCGTCATTTGGCGCCGGAACCCGAAATGATCGAACCGTTGCTTCAGGCCTGGGCGACTCGTTATGCCCGCATTCGCGCCAGGGAATACCAACTGATCGGCATTGCCTGTTCGCATCATCGTCTCGCGTGGGTGCACCCGTTCATGGACGGCAACGGTCGCGTCGCACGCTTGCATTCGCATCTCGGATTGCGCGCGGCCGATCTGACCCACGGTCTCTGGTCGCCGCTTCGAGGGCTGGCGCGAGAGCATGAGCAGTATTACGCCAGGCTGAGCGAAGCCGATCAGACACGGCGCAACGATCTGGACGGCCGGGGCAATCTATCCCAGGAAGGACTGGTCAGGTTTGCGCGTTTTTTTCTCGACTGCTGTCAGGACCAGGTCGGGTTTATGGTGCATATGACCCAGTTCGACGGGGTGACGGGAAGGCTGCTGGATTTGCTGAGATTTCTGGAGGCCAATCCGTGGAAGATCCGCTCGGAAAAATCCGTTATCAAAGCGGAAGCCGCGGCGCTCGCGATGGAGTTCGTCGCGCTGCGCCGAACCGTCACGCGTGCGGAATTTGCGCAGATGCTGGGTGTCAGCGACGTACTGGCGCGCAGGATCGTTCGATCGCTGCTGGATTGCGGTCTGCTGACTTCGCCTTCGCATCGCGGCGAGCTTTCGTTCGGATTGCCGCTGAGCAGCCTCCGGTTTCTGTTTCCGAGGCTTTGGCCGGAAGTCGAGCAGGAGTAAGGGGGGCGGACGGGCCGCGCGAGGTCGGGCGGCGTCGGCTCGAACAAGCACGACATTCCCGCGATGCATTGAAAACGCCGGCCGCAGGGCGTCTCCGCCCCGCGGCCGGCGTGTCGCCCCGCCGTCAAG
Source organism: Burkholderia sp. LK4 (assembly GCF_001043615.1). NCBI lineage: Bacteria > Pseudomonadati > Pseudomonadota > Betaproteobacteria > Burkholderiales > Burkholderiaceae > Burkholderia > Burkholderia sp. LK4. The sequence goes on along the minus strand of NZ_LDUL01000036.1, from coordinate 38,146 downwards.
CCTTCGCGCTATCCGCCGAATCGAACGGCAGCACGTAATGCCGCTTGCCCGTTGCCGCGAAGATCGCGTTCGCGACCGCGGGCCCGACCGGCGCGACGCCCGGCTCACCGACCCCGGTCGGCGCTTCGGCCGACGGCACGATATGCACCTCGACCTTCGGCATCTCCGCGATGCGCAGCACGTGGTAGCCGTCGAAGTTGCGCTGTTCGACCTGGCCGTCCTTCAGCGTGATCGCGCTGTGCATCACCGCGCCGAGCCCGAAGCCGATGCCGCCCTCCATCTGCGCGGCGACGATGTCGGGATTGATCGCGATCCCGCAATCGACCGCGCACACCACGCGCTCGACCTTCACCTTGCCGTCCGCATCGACCGACACTTCGGCCACCTGCGCGACATAGCTCTTGAACGCCTCGGCGACGGCGATCCCGCGCCCGCGGCCCTTCGGCAGCGGCTTGGCCGGATCCCAGCCGGCCTTCTGCGCGGCCAGGTCCAGCACCGCGCGCATGCGGGGCTCCTTCACGAGCAGGTCGCGGCGGAATGCGTACGGATCCTTGCCCGCCGTGTGCGCGGCTTCGTCGATGAACGCCTCGACGGCATACGCGGTGTGCGAGCTGCCGACCACGCGCCACCACAGCACGGGCAGGCCCACCTTGGTGGTGGTGAGTTCGACCGACACGTTCGGCACCGCGTACGGCAGGTTCGCCGCGCCCTCGACCGAGGTGGCGTCGATGCCGTTCTTGACCATGAACGCTTCGAACGGCGTGCCGGCGAGAATCGACTGCCCGACGATCCGGTGGCGCCAGCCGACCAGCTTGCCGTCCTCAGTCAGCCCCGCGTCGAGCTTGTGGAAGTACATCGGCCGGTAGAAGCCGCCCTGGATGTCGTCCTCGCGCGTCCATTGCAGCTTGACGGGCTTGCCGTCGGCGCCGAGCGCCTTCGCGATCGACACGGCCTCGACCACGTAGTCGGACCACGCGTTCGCGCGCCGGCCGAAGCTGCCGCCCGCGTACAGCGTGTGGATCTGCACCTGTTCGGGCTTCAGGCCGGCCGTCCTGGCCGCGTTGGCCTGGTCGACCGTCTGGAACTGGTCGCCGGCCCAGATTTCGCAGCTGTCCGCCGTCAGCTTGACGACCGCGTCGAGCGGCTCCATCGGCGCGTGCGCGAGATACGGGAATTCGTACGTCGCGCCGATCTTGCGCGCGGCGCCCGCGATCGCCGCATCGGCATCGCCGTCCTTGCGCGCCGACGTGCCCGGCTTGTCGGCGAGCTGCCGGTATTCGCGCATGATCTCGTCGGAGCCGCGCTTTTCGGCGTGCGCTTCGTCCCATTCGACCTTCAGCGCGTCGCGACCCTGTTTCGCGGCCCAGAAGCCGGTTCCGACGACCGCGATGCCGCCCGGCACCTGCACGACCGACACGACACCCGGCACGGCCCTGGCGGCCGTCACGTCGAACGATTTCACCGTGGCGCCGAAGCGCGGCGGGCGCTGCAGCAGCGCGACCCGCATCCCGGGGAAGGTCGTGTCGACCGTGAAATGCGCGGTGCCGTTCGATTTCGGCGACGCGTCGACGCGCGGAATCCGATGGCCGATCAGCTTGAAATCGGCCGGCTGCTTCAGCACGACCTTGTCCGGCACCGGCAGCTTCGACGCATCGGCGACGAGCGTGCCGTACGCGGCCTTCTTGCCGCTCTTCGCGTGCGTGACGACGCCGTTGGCGGTCGTCAGCTCGCCGGCCGGAACCTTCCAGCGGGCCGCCGCGGCCGACACCAGCATCGCGCGGGCCTTGCCGCCCGCTTCGCGCAGTTGCTGCCACGAGTTCGCCATCGCCGAGCTGCCGCCCGTGCCCTGCATCGTGCCGAACGCGAGGTTCGCGTAGCGTTTCGCATCGGCCGGCGCGCTTTCGACGCGCACGGTCGACCAGTCGGCATCGAGCTCCTCGGCGACGATCGTCGCGATGCCCGTATACGCACCCTGGCCCATTTCGACGTGCTTCGCGATGACCGTGACGGCGCCGTCGGGCGTGATGCGCAGGAACGCATTCGGCGCGAAGTCCGCGGCGGGCGCGGTCGCGGCCAGCGCGCGGCGGCCGAGCCCGGCCCATTCGAAGCCGATGGTCAGGCTGACGGCGGCCGCGGCACCCGCGGCCTTCAGGAACGTGCGGCGCGACGGACGCACCGACCCGGTGTTGTCGAGTTCGATCGTCATGGTCAGGCTCCCAGCGTCGCGGCCGCGTCGTGGATCGCCGCCCGGATGCGGGCGTAGGTCGCACAGCGGCACAGGTTGCCGTTCATCGCGGCGTCGATGTCCGCGTCGGTCGGCTTCGGGTTCTGTTCGAGCAGCGCGGTGGCCGACATGATCTGGCCGGACTGGCAGTAGCCGCACTGCGGCACCTGCAGCTTGACCCAGGCGGCCTGCACGGCCTGCGCGGGCTTGCTCTGCAGTCCTTCGATCGTGGTGATGTGCTTGCCCGCGATGCCGGCGAGCGGCAGCACGCACGAGCGGACGGCCTGGCCTTCGAGATGTACCGTGCACGCGCCGCACTGCGCCATGCCGCAGCCGAACTTCGTGCCGGTGAGTCCCGCGTGTTCGCGAATCGCCCAGAGGACGGGCATCGACGGATCGGCGTCGAGCGTGACGTTCTTGCCGTTCAGGACAAACGAGGTTGGCATTTTGATTGTCTCCGTGGGGAAAACCCGGCATGCGCCCGGTTAGCGGGCAGTGTGCGCGAGGCGCCGGTTTTTGCGTCTACCCAATCCTGCAAATTTATTGAACAATCCTGCAAATCCCCGGCAGGCTCCGGGCGGTTTCGCTATGCTCCCGCGACATGGGGAAATCTATCGAGGAAGTGTCATGGACATGACCGATATCGTGACGTCGCGCGAATCCGGGCGGCGCGAGCTGGCGACGCTGATCGGCCGTTTCGCGCCGGCGGACGGCTCGCATTCGACGGCCGTGCCGGGCCTGATGCTGCACCGGCATTCGCGGCCGGTCGATCTCGGCTGCGGCGTGTCGCGCGCGGCGCTCGTGATCGCCGCGCAGGGCGCGAAGCGCGTGATCGTCGCCGGCCAGGCTTACGAGTACGACACGCAGAATTGCCTGATTACATCGATCGACTTGCCGATCCTGTCGCGCGTGACGCACGCGTCGCCGGAAGCGCCTTACCTGTGCCTGTCGCTGACGCTCGATCCGCAGCGCATCGTCGAGCTCGCGGCCGAGATGCGGCTGCCCGAACCCGACGCGGGCCCCGAAGGCGAGGGGATCGCGCTCGCCGAGCTCACGCCGCCGCTGCTCGATGCCGCGCTGCGCCTGACGCGGCTGCTCGATACGCCGGCCGACATTCCGGTCGTCGCGCCGCTGATCGAAAAGGAACTGCTGTACCGGCTGATGACGAGCGGGCAGGGCACGCGGCTGCGGCACATGGCGATCGCGGGCAGCCAGACGCACCGGATCGCGCGCGCGATCGAATGGCTCCGCGATCACTTCGCGGAGCCGATGCGCGTCGAGTCGCTCGCGCAGGCGGTCAACATGAGCGTGTCGTCGCTGCACCACCATTTCAAGCACGTGACGACGCTGAGCCCGCTGCAGTACCAGAAGCAGCTGCGGCTGCACGAGGCGCGGCGGCTGTTGCTGCGGCAGGGCGGCGATGTCGGGTCGGTGGCGGCCGTCGTCGGCTACGAAAGCGCGTCGCAGTTCAGCCGCGAATACAGCCGGCTGTTCGGCGCGCCGCCGATGCGCGACGTCGTGCAGCTGCGGAAGAAGGAACTGCTCGGCTGACGGCCGGCAGCCGGCGCGCGGCCGGTTGCCGGTGACCTCATTTCATCGGGCAACCACCGTCGTCTGCAGGAACGTCGGCGCGATCCGCCAGTCCGGCACGTAATGCGCCGGCCACGCGCCCGGCGTATCGACCGCGTTGAAATACACGACCGCCTTCAGCAGCGGATAGCGCCACAGCGACCGCTGGAGTTCGTCGAGTGCCTTGCGCTTGCGCGAACCGGACCCGTCGACGCCGAGCTCCGTGATCATCACCGGCAGCCCGTAATCGGTCACCCGCTCGTATTTGGTCCGCAGGATGCTCGCGGCGGACGCATGGCCGCCGGCCGGCCAGGTCGCGCAGCGCGGACAGTCGAACACGGACAGGCCGATGGCGTCCACATAACCGCGGCCCGGAAAATAGTCGTCGAGGTTCCGGTTGCCGGCCGGCGACCACACGAAGCGGAGCTGGTCGGTCATCGTGCGGCACGTGGTCACGACGCGCCGGTACGCATCCACGTAGGCCGGCGCATCGCCGATGGCCCACGGATAGCGCCCGGTGTCGGCCTCCATCTCGTGGCCCCAGCGCACGAACACGGGGCCCTTCAACGCGGCGAGCGCCGAGCAGGTGGCCGCGATCTGCGCGTCGTAGCGCCCGTGCGCGATATCCGCGAGCAGCGCGCCCGGGCGCGTGTCGCCCGCCGCCCAGGGCTCGACGGTCAGCATCAGCGAGCGGTTCCGTGCCTGCGCATTCCGGTAGGCTGCGTCGATTTCCGCGCGGATGTCGGGCGCGTTCCACGACACGAACACATGGTCGAACGCGAGATCCCGGTTGGTCGCGAGCGTGTTGTCGGGATCGTAAGCGCCGAGTTCGGGCTGCTTCACCGGCTCGCCCGGCGCGGGCGCGACCACGGCCGGCAGGCCCGAGCGCCACATCATCGCCTGCCAGCCTTTCGGCGCGCGCAGCCCGATGCCCGCGAGCAGCATCGCGAGCGCGAACACGAACAGCGCGTTGCGCACGGGCAGGCGGCTGAAGAACATCTGCCGGAACGCCGACCATTCGAGCCCTTGCTCCCTGCCGTGATTCACCGCGACGACGGCCGCGATCACGAGATACAGGATGCTCGTCAGTGTCGAGAACAGATAGAAGCCCGCAGCATTGCGCGGGTTCTCGACCGTGACGACGGGCAGGCTGCAGAACAGCGAGATCAGCAGGTACGGCGCGACCACGCGCAGCGGCGCGTCCTGTTCGATCGTGCCGCCCTTCGGCGTGACCTTGAACGGAAATTCCTTGCCGCGCACGAAGTCGAACACCGCCGACGCGCAGCCGAGCACGACCCACGGCCAGCGCGCGAACACGAACGACAGCCCTTCCCACGACAGCAGCTTCGTATTCAGCGGGCGGCACGACTGGGTCGAACGCGTGGCCCAGGTCACGACGCACAGGAGCAGCACGGCCAGCGGCAGCGCGTAGGTGAGGTACGTGAGGTAGTCGACGTGCGCCCACACGCGGCCGGTGAGCAGCGCGACGACCGGAATCACGACGCCGCCGGCCATCGCGAGCGCGCACAGCGGGTACCACAGCTGGCAGAACAGGAACTGCGCCTTCAGCTTCAGCGGCAGCCCCGTGAAATAGTGGCGCGTGTAGCGCAGCATGATGATCATCACGCTCTTGGACCACTGGAACTCCTGCGTGGCGAGGTCGCCGAACGTGCGCGGTCCTTCGCCGTTCGCGATCGCGTTCAGCGCGTGCATGCCGCGCCAGCCCTTCGAATTGAAGATCATCGTGGTCGAGTGATCCTCGGCGAGCTCGGGCCCGAGCCCGCCGATCTCGCGCAGCGCACGGCAGCGCACCGCATAGTGCGAGCCGATGCACAGCGGCGCGAGCCCGCCCGCATAACCGGCCTGCATCGTGCCGTGCAGCGGCCCCTCGACGTTCACGCGCCCGCGTGCGCTCCAGCTCCCGGCCGCGTTGCTGTCGCAGATGCTCGGTGCCGACACGTAGCCCACTTCCGGATCGACGAACGGCCGCAGCATCTCCTCGAGATAGGTGCGGGTCGGCACGTGGTCGGCGTCGAGCTGCGACACGAAATCGTAGTTGTCGTAGCCGACCATGTCGTAGAAGTACGCGAGATTGCCTTCCTTGCATCTGGTACGGCGCGGCCAGTTCGCGCGGTGGTACGCGGCGATGCCGCGCCGCGTCGACACGAATACACCGTGCTCGCGGCACCAGTCGAGCGTCTCGGGCGACGGGTCTTCATCCGCGAGCCACGTATCGTGCGGGTAGGTCTGGTCGAGCATCGCGAGCAGCGTCGTGCGGACGATGTCGAACGGCTCCGACGGCGCCTTGGTGACGACCATCGCGACGCGCCAGTCGCGCGGCACCGGCAGCGCGGGGTTCGGCACGACCGCCGAGCGGATGATGAAGATGAAGTAGCCGGGAATGAAGGTGGTCCAGAACAGCACGAAGCAGTTGACGCCGAAGCGGAATGCGTCGACGTAGTGCTCGTCGCGCAGCCACCAGCGCCAGAAGATGCCCAGCGCGACGAACCAGCACAGCGCGAGGATGTGGAAGACGATCCTGGTCCCGCTGTCCATCAACGGGACGACGAGCGGGACGTCTGCCTGCTGCGAGGCGGTGCGAACGGCCTCGGTGTCGGTTTCGTTGGTATCGGCGGTATCGGCGGTATCGGCGGTATCCGGCACGGAGCCGCCGGCAAGCGACGCGACCAGCTTCTTCATGGTGTTCTCCCGTCAAGGTCAGATCATCAGTCTTGAAGCAGGCCGCGTTGCGGCCGGGTGTCCTCGCTGGCGTGCTGTTGTTCCGGTTCCGGGGCCGCCGGCGTGCGTTCGCCGCACGAGCGGCCCACGCGTTCGTAGCGGCGAAAGCCGCTGTCGACGGCCAGCCGTTCGCTGAACAGGTTGCGCATGTCGAGCATCACGGGATCGGCCATGTGATCCGCGAGGTCGGCGAGATCGAGTGCCTCGAACGCCTTCCATTCGGTCATCACGACGACGGCGTCCGCGCTGCGCACCGCGTCGATCGCGGAACCCTCCATGAATACCTGCGGCAGCAGCCGCGACGCTTCGTGCGGACGCGCCGGGTCGTACGCGCGGATATGCGCGCCCGCGCCGACGAGCAGCTGGATCACGTCGATGCTCGGGCTTTCGCGCACGTCGTCGGTCTGGCCTTTGAACGTGAGGCCGAGCACCGCGATGCGCTTGTCCTTGATCGAGCCGCCGCAGGCCTTCTCGATGCGGCGCAGGATCTGCTCCTTGCGCAGCGCGTTCGATTCGATCGCCGCGCTGACGATGCGCAGCGGCACCGCGTGTTCGGACGCCGTCGCCTTCAGCGCGCGCGTGTCCTTCGGAAAGCACGAGCCGCCCCAGCCGGGGCCGGCCTTCAGGAACGATGCGCCGATGCGGCGGTCGAGGCCCATCCCGTTCGCGACCAGTTCGACATCGGCGCCGACCGCTTCGCACAGGTCCGAGATCTCGTTGATGTAGCTGATCTTCACCGCGAGGAACGCATTCGCCGCGTATTTCACGAGTTCGGCCGTTTCGATCTCGGTCGCGAGCACGAGGTGGCCCGTCGCTTCGAGCGGCGCATAGATGGCCTTCATGATCTCGATCGCGCGCGGATGCTCGGCGCCGAACACGACGCGGTCCGGATGCATGAAATCGTCGATCGCCGAGCCTTCGCGCAGGAATTCCGGATTCGATGCGATCGCCGCGTCGACACCTGCCGGCGCGTGGCGTTCGACGATCTGCTTGACGACCCGGTTGGTGCCGACCGGCACCGTCGACTTCGTGACGACGACTGCGAAACCGGTCAGGTTCGACGCGATCTCGCGCGCGGCTGCCTCGACGTACTGCAGGTCTGCCTGGTCGGTGCCCGGCAGCGTCGGCGTGCCGACCGCGATGAATACCGCGTCGCGGTCGCACACGCTCGCCGCGAGGTCGCTGCTGAAGCGCAGCGTGCCGCGTTCGACGTTGCGTGCGACGAGTGCGTCGAGGCCCGGTTCGTAGATCGGCATGAGGCCTTCGTTCAGCGCGTCGATCTTGCCGCGATTGTTGTCGATGCAGACGACGTCATGCCCGAGATCCGCAAAGCACGCGCCGCTCACCAGCCCGACGTAACCGGTGCCGACGATGGCGATCCGCACATTCATGGTGATTCCCCTGGGTGGCGTTCAAGGAAACCGGCTCACTTGCCGGATTCGACTTGCAGTGCTTTCTGAAACCAGGCCGCGGCGTGTTCGACCATCGGTTCGATCGCGGTGAAACGCGGCCGCCAGCCGAGCACGAGCGCGGCTTTCGTGGCGTCGGCGTACAGCTCGGGCGGGTCGCCCGGGCGGCGCGCGGCCGTCACCGTCGGCACGCGGCGGCCCGTCACGGCTTCGACGGCGCGCAGCGCGTCGACCACCGACGTCCCTTTGCCGGTGCCGAGATTCAACGCGACGCTGTGGCCACCGCCGCACAGATAGGCGGTCGCCTGCAGGTGCGCGTCGGCGAGGTCGCTCACGTGCACGTAGTCGCGAATCGCCGATCCGTCGGGTGTCGGGTAGTCGGTGCCCATCACCTGGAACGCGTCGCCCGTGCCGAGCGCCGCGCGGATCGCGAGCGGCAGTGCGTGCGTTTCCGGTTCGTGGCATTCGCCGATCATGCCGTCAGGGTCCGCGCCTGCCGCGTTGAAGTAGCGCAGCGCGACCCACCTGATTCCGTACGCGCGCTCGAAATCGGCGGCCATCCGTTCCATCGCGTACTTGGTGAAGCCGTACGGATTGATCGGCCGCTGCGGCGTGCGTTCCGAGATCGGCAGCGCATCCGGAATGCCGTAAGTCGCGCACGACGACGACATCACGATCCGCCCGACGCCGGCCGCGCGCATCGCGCTCAGCAGCGTGCAGGTGCCCGTGACGTTGACCGTGTAATAGCGCTCGGGCGCGAGCACCGATTCGCCGACGTAGGCGAGCGCGGCGAAATGGATCACGACGTCGGGCCGATGCACGGCGAATGCCTTCGACAGCGCGTCGCGATCGAGAATGTCGGCCGCGACGAGCGGCCCCCACCGAACGGCGTCGCGATGGCCGGTCGACAGATTGTCGTAGGCGACCGGCTCGTGTCCCGCCGCCGCGAGCGCCTTGCAGGTATGGCTGCCGATATAGCCCGCTCCGCCTGTCACGAGCACCTTCATGCCGTGGCCCCGGTCATGCGCAGCACCGGCTCGAGCCACAGTTCCCGGCTGAAATAGTCGACGGTCCGGCGCAGCCCTTCGTCGAGATCGACGGCCGGCCGCCAGCCGAGCTCGGCCGCCGCGATCGAGATGTCGGGCCTGCGCTGGTGCGGGTCGTCAATCGGCAGCGGCCGGAACAGGATCTCCGATTTCGAGCCCGTCATCGCGAGCACTTTCTCCGCGAGTTCGAGCATCGTGAATTCGCCGGGGTTGCCGAGGTTGACCGGCGTGCCGATGTTGCGCTCGGCACTCATCAGGCAGAAGAAGCCGTCGACGAGATCGGTCGCGAAGCAGAACGAACGTGTCTGCATGCCGTCGCCGTAGATCTCGAGCGGCGCGCCGTTGAGCGCGCCGACGATGAAGTTCGACACGACGCGGCCGTCGCGCGGCGACATCCGCGGGCCGTAGGTGTTGAAGATGCGCGCGACGCGCACGTCGATGCCGTGCATGCGGTAGTAGTCGTAGCACAGCGCCTCGGCCGCGCGCTTGCCTTCGTCGTAGCACGCGCGCGGGCCGATCGTGTTGACGTTGCCGCGATAGGTTTCCGTCTGCGGATGCACGGCCGGGTCGCCGTAAATCTCGCTGGTCGACGCCTGGAACACGCGCGCGCCCGTCTTGCGCGCGAGCGCGAGGCAGTGGTGCATGCCGAGCACGTTCGTCATCATCGTGTGGACGGGATCGATCTGGTAGGTGGGCGGCGATGCCGCGCACGCGAGATTCCAGATCTCGTCCACCTGCAGTTGCGGCAGGCCGAGCGAGACGTCGCCCTTCACGAACTCGAAGCGGCCGGACGCCTTCAGGTCGGCGACGTTGAGCTTGCGTCCCGTCAGCAGGCTGTCGATGCACGTGACGGATGCGCCTTCCATGACCAGGCGCTCGCATACATAGCTGCCGAGAAAGCCGGCGCCGCCCGTGACGAGGACACGCTGCCCGGCGCGCGTCTCGAGCGTGACCCTGTCATTCATGGCTTTCACCTTCGTCGTTCAGCTCGGGGAACCACACGTCGATCAGTTCGACGGCGGCGCGCACGCGTTCCATCCCGCTGCACGGGTGTCGCTTCGGCAAGCGCCGGTTCGCATGTACGGAGGTTGACGAAGCGCCGCGACAGGCACTCCGGTTTCGCTGACTACCCCGTTGAAGCTTGAACGACGCAAGCGTCGATCGATCGGTGGTGATCTTCATCGCCTTTTCCCCGATACGCTGATTGACGAGCAGGCCGCCGTTCGTGATCTTGTGCCACGGCGTGCCGCTCGGTGAGAGCCGGATATCAGGCAATCGGCATGCCATGAACGATGTCGGCACGATGCGCACGGGCGCGGCGGCGAGATTGCTGCGTGATATGCGCGCTTCTGTTTCATGCGTGAATCGTGGGGCCAGAAAAGCCCGCAGGCCGATTGCCGGATCGATGCGATTCGATACGACGAAACACGCGATAAATCAGGCTTTTGCGGGATTCGCTTCGTCAAGCGGATGTTGAGCGGGAATGTTTCATCAATGAGAAATGAGCGGATAAAGGGATAAAAACGTTTCTTGAACGTGCAGCCAACCTGGAGATTGGGTGAATGAAAGGCTGGGGAATGAAAGTGAAAAAATGTTGTATGGCGTCCGGGTGAGGCCGCGTGTTTTCATTTGTTTTAATTATTACGCCGGTGCGAAAGTTTTAATTTTTACGGTTATTTCGACGTTCGAGCGGCGTGTGATCCTGTCGGTATTTTCACGAATGAATCAAATTCGTTTCGGTCATCCGGAGAAACGCGTGCCGACGTCATGCAGGAGGCTGATGTACCGGGCTCTCCGGGCATTGTGTCGGCCGAATCGATTCTCGTTTGTGATGGCACGCGAGGGGGCCATTTGCGTGTCGCCCCACGGTTCGCAAGCGGAAATGCCGGCGCCGCCGGCCTTGCGCGGCCATGTGCTTCTCAAGTTTGAAACACTCGTTCATCTGACCATCAGACGCACGGCCGCGAGCCGGATTCGTCCGTCAAATCCGGCAGTTGCGTCGTGGCGCTCGACAAGCGCCGAGGGCGTCAAACCGCCATTGCGATACATTCCTGAAACAAAAAATGTCGTTCCCGGCGATGCGGGCTGCCGTGACGGCCGCTCGCCGTGCGCAATCTCCGGTGGAATAACGTGTGGCACGCTGCTTGCGGTACTGGACGCACCGGCGGGCGGTCGACACGAAGCAACGAACAGGTGGGGCGGCCAACTCGTCAATAAGCAGTCGGGGAAACGGCGATGAAGACCATAAGCTGTAGGTTGATCGGCGCGTACTTTGCGCATCAGTGGGGTAGTCGGAAAGGCCGGGGTGACGCTCGCGACGCTGTGCCAGCATCGCGGGTTGCGTTGTCCCGGTTTCTTGCCCGCCGCGCGCTTCGCGTGATGGCGCGGTTGTCGCGCCGCACGGCAGTCGGGCGACAGCGACACTCACTTTCATTCAGTTCATCGGGATGGATCAGGCTGTTCGTGCCGGACAGCGTGATGCCGATTCGTCTTCGGCCGTGCAGGGCCGCTTCGATCGCGCCTGGCCCATGCCGGCGCCGGCCGGATTAGATCGAACGCCCGTCGGCCGGATTATCCGGAAGACCTTTCGTCGACAGCTCAGGGAGACGGCATGCCACGTGGCTGCAATGCAGGCCCGTTGTCGCCTGAATAAAAGGCGTATTTTTCAACGTCGCTGCATTTGCGGTGGTTAATGTATTCGCGAATTTTCGATTCCGGCATGGAGTGCCGCGTACCGGCACGCCGACCGGCGGGGTATCGAATATCGCAGGCCGGAAATGTGTCTGCATCTTTCCGGCTTGTCAGGCTGATTGTGTTTTTTTAATAAATCCAATGTTCATAAAAATAATAGAAAACACCTAACAAAAAAATTTGGATAACTAAAAAACACGAGACTAAGCTTCATCTGGCAAAATTCGCAAAAAACAGAAATTGAAAAGGCATCGTGATTTCTTAATTCGATAGTGATCCTTAATTTCTAGGATTGCTCAAGTCAGGAAGGTTGATGGCGTGCGATCTTCCTGACTCACTCCGTCCACGCCGTTTTGGAGTCGACCATGAAGAAGCTTCTGATTGCAGCAGCAGTTCTGGCGGTTTCGGGTGCAGCGTTCGCAGGCAGCGGCACGGTGTCGAGCAGCAGCTCGTCGAGCGGCGGTTCGACGATGGCAGGCGTTGCCGGCTTCGGCCATTTCACCGCGACCGATTCCGGCTCTGCACTCGGTGCAGCCGGCGCACTTGCAGGTGGCCCTGGCAGCGGTTCGATCTCGTACACGAACCACACGCAATCGTCGTCGGTTGGCGGTTTCGGCTTCGGCGGCGCACAAGCAGGCGGCACCAGCGGTGCGAATGCCGGCTCGATCGGCTGGACGTATCACCACTAAGCCGCGACGCGTAGCGTTCGTCATTGGCTGGCGGTACGGATGCCGGGTTCCGCTCGATGGGGGTAGACCCGGCTCCGCCACCGCCGAACTTACTCACAGCAAGGAATTGCTATGAAAGCCAAAGTCATTTTCGCGACAGCGCTCACCGTCATATCGTCGGCTGCATTGGCAGCGGGTTCCTCCACGACCAACCAGACACAGTCCGTTGCGGCGGGTGTTTCCGGTTCGGTTCTGGTCGGCTCCGGCAGCTATACCAGCAATTCGACTTCGACGGCGGGCGCGAACGCGGGCAGTACGGTGACACCCGCTGGTTCCGCCGGCACGGCGTCCGCTTTCCACAACACGACCTCGACGGCCAGCGGTTCGGGCACGAACGGGGGCGCGTTCGCGGCAGGCGGCGGTATCGGTGCCGCAGGCTCGTACGGTGGAAACAGCAAAACGAACGAGAACGCGAATGCGCTGTCGGGAGGGGTGAGTGCCACGATCGTGCTGGGCGCCAACCACTACACGGCCAGCAGCGCGAACGACCAGGGCAATGCCAACGCGGGTGCCGCTGGGCTGACCGGCAGTGCGGGGTCAGGCGCGATCGCGGGTTCGAATCACTACAACTCGTCGACCGTGTGGAGTACCGGTCCGGCCGGCTCGCCGTCCGCATCGGGCGGAAGCAACGCCAGTTCAAGTGCGACCGGAAGCAGTCATTAGTCAGGTGTGGGGGGACCAGTTTCCCAGCGACGCTGGTCTCTTTTGCCCACATTGTTGTCACGTAAGGAGTTGGCATGAAGCAGAAACTGATTGCCGCCGCTCTGATGCTCGCGTCTCTGACGGCGTATGGCGCTGACCGTATTGCCAACGACGTGCAATCGAATTTGCAGACGTCAAACAACCCTGACCAGACAACCAAACCGTCAGAACAACAAACGCTTTCTTCGGGCAGTGCCATCGGCGGACCAGACGCCCAGCAGTGGCAGGGCATGTCGGCCGGCTCGTGGTCCCAGCTGGGCAACGGCTGGAAGCAGTTCGGGGAAGCAGGCAAAGCTGAAGGGAATCAGGGGAATTAGTACGGTTGCCTGGGTGGGAGGTAAAACCTCGTCCGGAGAGTGAAATGAACAGCAACAGGATCAAGGTGGCATGCGCTGCGATGTTCGCGATGACCACGATCGGCGCCCAAGCGCAAACCGCCGATTCGACTTCGAGCGCGCAGTCGTCGACGTCGTCGACGGCAGTCAGCCAGGGCGGCGGCTCGAGCATGAACACGAACACCACGAGCTCGCGCGGCGGCAACGCCACCAGCTCCAGCGGGGTTCGCAGCAGCGGCAATTCGAGCGTGAACGTGAACGTGACGATGCCGTCCAGCACGAGCGGCGGCACGAACGTGACGCCGCAGTCGCTGCAGTCGTCCGGCGCGCCCGGCACCAACCCGTACAACACCCAGTCGTCGGAAAACGTCAACTACTCCGGCACGCAGACGATCAAGACGAACCCCGCGATCCAGGCGCCGGGCCTCACGACCACGCTGTCCGATACCTGCATGGGATCGGTGAGCGTCGGCGTGTCGTTCCCGGGGTTCGGCGCGACGGGCGGCACGACGCTGGTCGACCAGGCCTGCGTGCGGCGTCTCGATGCGCGTGAATTCCGTGCGATGGGCTTGACCGACGTGGCGCTCGCGCTGCTCTGCCAGAGCGACGCGAACCGGCGTGCGGTGGAAGCGACCGGGCATCTGTGCCCGGGCACGACGACGCCGCTCGCACGTTCGAACGTGGCGCCGAGCGTGGAAGCGACGGTCGCCGACGACGTGAAGTATCGCGATCCGATCGTGCGTGACCGCATGGGCTTGCCGCCGCTGGGCGCTGCCGCGCCGGCACCGGCGCAGGCCCGCCCGGTGGCGACGACCTCGGTGCAGGCGGCGCCCGTGTCGGTGCCGGTACCCGTGCCCGTGCCGTCGATCGCGCCGGTTGCCGCCGCGCCGGCCGTTGCCGCACCGGCTGTTGCCGCACCGGCCGTTGCTGCTGCCGCAGCCCCTGCCGTTGCCAAACCCGCCGTTGCAGCCGCGGCACCGGCCGTCGCTGCAGCGCCGGCGGTGGCTGCCGCACCCGCCGTCGCCGCCGCGCCCGCAGCCTCGGTCGTACCGGCGGCCGCGATCGCCGCCGTGCCGGCTGCCGCCGTGCTTGCCGCGCCGGCCGTTGCGGACAAGGCATCGCCGGTGCCTGCCGCGCCGGTCGCTGACACGAAGGCCGCCGAACCCGTGCAGCCCGTCGCCGACAAGGCACCGGAGCCCGCACCGGCGGTTGCCGACAAGGCACCGGAGCCCGCACCGGCGGTTGCCGACAAGGCGCCCGAACCCGCACCGGCAATTGCCGACAAGGCCCCCGAGCCTGTGCAGCCCGTCGCCGACAGGGCACCGGAGCCGATGCCGGCCGCGACCGACAACGCAGCGCAGGCCGCTGCCGCGCCGGCTGCGGATACGACGCCGGCCGCTGCCGTCGTCGCGGCGCCCGCAGCCGAGGCCGCGATGCCCGCACCGGCAGCCGATGCGAAGGCTGCCGAACCGGCGCCGGTCGCCGCGGAAGCGCCCGCACCGGAACCCGCGCAACCTGCCGCCGCCGCGGCCGCAGCGCCTGCCGACATGCCGGCAGCCGACGCGAAGGTGCCGGACCAGGCCGCCGCGCAGCCCGCCGAGATGCCGGCGTTGTCCGATCCGGCGCAAGGATTGCCGGCGGCTCCGGTCGACCAGCAGGCCGCCCCGGCCGCACCGGTCGTGCCGGCTCCGGCCGTCATCTCGACGAGCACGTCGTCGTAAGCACGCGGGTCCGGCTCCCGTGCGCCGGAATGGCGGCGCACGGGAGCCGTCCGGACCCGAGGCCCGACGGTCGTTTCCTGTTTGACGGGTGTTGATCCCATCCCCGAGGTCAACACCTCTTTTTGCCTGACGAGGATGCAAGGAGGCCTCAATCATGAGGATCTTTTTGGTCGCTCTGTTGTTGTACAGCGCACAAGCCGCAGCACAGGCGGTATTTCAGAACCCGGCGGTCTTCGTGATCCTGGGCGAGCAGACCGCGGCAAACGCCACGAGCGTCGCGCAGGCGCTGACGACGCTCGGTCGCGCCGACAACACGGCGTGCGCGCCGATGATGATGATCGGCGATCCGCAGATGATCTACATGATGCCGGAGGAGGGGCACGCACCGTCGTGGCAATCGCCGGTGTACGGCCGAGGCGCGCCGTTCGAGGCGCAGAGGGGGCCGACGCCGACCGGCAAGACGGTCGGCGCGATGCAGCATGCCGAGGACATGCAGACGCAGCCGTGGAGCGACGGCAGCGCGATCACGCAGAAGATCGCGGGCGATGCGAGCGTGACGGCGGCGGACCAGGTGAGCGGCTGGCAGCGCAACGGGCTCAACTCGATCGAGACGGCCCGTGCGACGGAAGTGACGGTGAACGGCAAGACCTACCGTGCCTATCGTGACGACCTCAACGGCTCCGCGAAGCCGGCCGTCGAGCCGCAGATCTACACGCAGCGCGTCGTTTTCTGCCGATAACGAACGTCAGTCCGAGACGGCCCGGCGCCGTGTCGCGGGACTACGGTGCCCCGCTCCACGCGATCCGGCAACGGCCGTTTCGACAACCAACCCAAGCCACGAGGCCATCGTGAACTATTGCTGCCAGATCAGGGTGTCGGGCCCGCAGGATCTCGAACGCGATGCGGGGACGGCGCCGTTCATTGCCGTCCGGCGCAACCATGTCGTGCCGTCGCGGCCGCTCGTCTACCTGTCGCAGCAGCACGACGCCGCGCTCGTCGACTGTCTCGCGTCGCGCGGCTGGGACGTGTGGCGCGCGAAAACCGTTGCGGACGCACTGAATCTCGTCAGGGCGAACCGTCTGCATGCAGGCATCGTCGATTTCGGCAGCTTCGCGTCGCCCGACGTCACGTCGTTCGAGGCGCTGCTGCGCGACCCGCGCGTCGGCTGGCTCGCGTTCGCCGACGACGAGCGGCTGCGGGATATTTCCATCGCGCGCCTGATTCGCCACTGCTGTTTCGATTACGTGCGCAACGCGACGGCATACACGACGATCGGCTATCTGGTCGGCCATGCGTACGGGATGCTGAGGCTCGCGGACGGCGGCCCGGACGCCGATGCGGCGCCCCCCGGCGGCACGATGATCGGCTCGTGCGACGCGATGCGCCGGCTGTTCGCGACGATCCGCAAGGTCGCGAATACGGAGGCGACCGTTTTCATCGCCGGTGAGTCCGGCACCGGCAAGGAGCTGACGGCGGCGGCGATTCACCAGCAGTCGTCGCGCGCCGACGCGCCGTTCGTCGCCGTGAACTGCGCGGCCATTCCGTCGACGCTGCTGCAGGCCGAACTGTTCGGCCACGAGCGCGGCGCGTTCACGGGCGCGCACCAGCGCAAGATCGGCCGTATCGAGGCCGCGCACGGCGGTACGCTGTTTCTCGATGAAATCGGCGACATGCCGTTCGAGAGCCAGGCGAGCCTGCTGCGCTTCCTGCAGGAAGGCACGATCGAGCGCCTCGGCGGGCACGCGTCGATTCCGGTGGACGTGCGGATCGTGTCGGCGACCCACGTCGATCTCGAGGCCGCGATGCAGGCGGGGCGGTTCCGTGCCGACCTGTACTACCGCCTGTGCGTGCTGCGCATCGACGAACCGCCGCTGCGCGTGCGCGGCCGCGACATCATGCTGCTCGCCGACCATGTGCTGCGGCGCTATCGCGGCGACAATGCGCAACGGATTCGCGGCTTCATGCCGAGCGCGGTCGAAGCGATCCACAACTATCCGTGGCCGGGCAACGTGCGCGAGCTGATCAACCGGATCCGGCTCGCGGTCGTGATGACGAACGGCCCGATGATCTCGGCCGCCGATCTCGAGCTGCACCAGTACACGTCGCGGCAGCCGCCGACGCTCGCCGAAACGCGCCGGCGGGCCGAGCGGCGCGCGATCGAGGAAACGCTGATGCGCCACCGCCACCAGCATGCCGACGTGGCGGCCGAGCTGGGCATCTCGCGCGCGACGCTGTACCGGCTGATGACCGCGCACGGGCTGCACGGCTGACACGCCGCGGCGCGCAGCCGCTCAAGACCGCGCGACGTCGGCCGTTAAGACATGAAACGGCCCGTCCGGACCGCCGGCGCGGCGATGCGCGCGCGGCCGGCATGCGGCGCATCACGCTTATCCGAGGTTACCGTGGCAGAGTGCAGTCACTGCGGCAGGACGTTCCTGGTCGGCGGGCGGTCGATCGACGGCCGCCGCTATTGCCGTCCGGCGTGCGCCCGCGCGCATCCGATCGTCGTCGAGGCGGAGCGGGTGCCCGACGCGAAGGTCTGGGAGTATGTGCACGACTGGCGTTACGGGCCGTGCCCGATCTGCCGTCGCGACGACCGGCCGGTCGATGTCCATGCGTCGCATCGCGTCGTGTCGCTGCTGTTCGTCACGCGCTGGGCGACACGGCACCACGTGTGCTGCCGGCGTTGCGGCCGCAGGAAGCAGGCGGTCGCGTTGCTGGCGTCGGCCGCGTTCGGCTGGTGGGGGCTGCCGTGGGGCCTCGTGCTGACGCCGATCCAGCTCGCGCGCAACGCGCTCGGGCTGGCCGCGCGCGATCCGCAGGTCGCGACGCGGCACTTCGAGCAGCTCGTGCGGCGCAAGCTGGCGGCGCGCCGGCTGCAGCGCGCGCGGCGGGGCGCCGGCGCCTGATCGCGCGGCGCGGCATGCCGCGCGATCAGGCGGCCGGCCGCTCGAAGCCCGAGGCGACCCAGCGCTCGGCACTGGCCTTGTTGAGCTTGAAACCGGCCGACACCTTGGCTTCGGCCAGCAGCTCGCCATACGGATCGAATGCCTTGAGCTGCGCGTACGGCTCGAATTCGTCCGGCACGATGTCGAGCGTCACCGACACATCCTGGCCGTCCTCGCCCTGAACCGTCACTTCCTTGTGCAGCATCGCGCGCCGCTGCTGCTTGTGGCGCATCAGCACCTCGGTCGCGGTCTTCACGAGCGTGCGGAACGCGTTCGCGTCCATCGGCTTCGGGTTCTTCTTGTCGCGGCCCATGGTCCACGGCCCGACGAGCGCGGGCTCGGACTCGCCGTCCTTGATCATTTCGACGGCCCAGCCGTCGTCGTCTTCGTTCTTGATGATGCGGGCCGTCCAGCCGTTGTCGCGCCAGAGGCCGTCTTCGTGGATGGAGGTGTCGTCGGATTGCAGGTCGGATTCGGTCATGAGGAAAGCGGGGCGGGGCCACCGGAGTACGGGCGCGGGCGCAGGGCGGTGGCGCGCGGCCGGCATCGGCGCGTCGCTCGCCGCCGGCGGCCCGGCGCGGCATGCAAAGGCGTCGATTTTACCTGCTGGCCGGCCGGATGGACCGTGTGGCCCGCCACGCCGGCCATCCGGCCGATGTTTCCAGGTGCCGGCCGCTCCGGGACGGCCGCTCGAACCGGCGCAAATTCAAACTCGTATTACGTCCCTGACGACCAATCCCGTTACCGTCCGATATCCCGTCCGCGTGCGGCTTCATAGAATCATCGTTCAGGCTAAAAATAGCCTGAACGTCCGATCAACGCCAAACCGGCCGTGCGCGTTGCGCGTCGCGCGGCCGATGAACCACCGGGAACCACGCATGAGGAAATTCAACGTTCGCATCGTCTTCGCGTACGACTGGCCGTTGACGCTGGCCGGCATCGAGCAGGTCGCAGGCAGCGCCTGCGCGATCGAGCTCGTCGCGGTGTGCCGGAATGTGGCCGAGCTGGCCGCGTCGCTCGGCGGCGTCGACTGCGATGTCGTGCTGGTCGACTATGCGATCCGCGGGGACGTGCAGATGGACGGCCTCGGGCTGCTCGACTGGCTGCGGCGCACGCGTCCGAACGTCGGGGTCGTCGTGCTGGTCGCGAACGAGAATCCGCTGATCGTCGGGTCGATCCTCGCGATCGGCGGCGTGAGCGTCGTCAGCAAGTTCGACGAGGTTGGCCATATCGTCACGGCCATTCATTCGGCCTACAGCGGCGGGCGCTACCTGTCGCCGCTCGTCAGGCGCGCGATCGAGGCGGCCGGCGAGCGCGGCGATGCGCCCGTGAAGCTGTCGGCGCGCGAGATCGAGGTCATTCGCCTGTATCTGTCGGGGGTGCCGATCAAGACGATCGCGCAGCGTCTGAGCAAGGGCAAGCAGACGGTCAGCGCGCAGAAGATCAGTGCGATGAAGAAGCTCGGCGCGAACAACGACGTCGAGCTGGTCCAGCGGGCGGCGGGGCTGGGGCTCGGCATCGGCCCCGCCGCGTCACGGCCCGGCGACGCCGCGTGAGCAAGCGTGCGCCGGGCGGCCGCCGTCAGGCCGGCAGCGCAAACCGCGTCACGGCGTCCCGCAGCGCCTCGGCCTGATCGCGCAGCGAATGCGCGGCGGCCGCCGCTTCTTCGACGAGCGCGGCGTTCTGCTGCGTGACCTGGTCCATCTCGCCCACCGCGCGATTGACCTGCTCGATCCCGGCGCTCTGTTCGCGCGACGCATGGCTGATCTCGTCGAGGATCTCGTTCACGCGCCGCACCGACTGCACGATCTCGGCCATCGTCTCGCCCGCGTGCGTGACGAGCGCCGCGCCTTGCTCGACGGTCTCGTTCGACGACACGATCAGCGACTTGATTTCCTTCGCCGCCGTCGCCGAGCGTTGCGCGAGCGAGCGCACTTCGGCCGCGACCACCGCGAAGCCGCGGCCCTGTTCGCCCGCGCGCGCGGCTTCGACGGCCGCATTCAGCGCGAGGATGTTGGTCTGGAACGCGATCCCGTCGATTACGCCGATGATGTCGCCGATCTTGTGCGAGCGGTCGGTGATCTCGTTCATCGTGCGCACGACGTCGTCAACCACCGCGCTGCCGCGCGTCGCGACCTGCGCGGCCTGGCCGGCGAGCGACGCGGCCTGGGCGGCGCTGTCCGCGTTCTGCTTCACGTTCGCGGTCATCTGGTCCATGCTCGACGCGGTCTGCACGAGCGCGGCCGCCTGTTCCTCGGTGCGCTGCGACAGATCCGTGTTGCCCGACGCGATCTCGCTTGCGCCGACGTTGATGTTCTCGGTACCCATCCGCACGCGCGACACCATGTCGATCAGCCCGCCTTGCATCGTGTGCAGCGCGTGCAGCAGGCTGCCGCGATCGTCGTGCTTCACGGCGACGTGCGCGGTCAGGTCGCCCTGCGCGATGCGCTGCGCGGCGTCGAGTGCCACTTCCAGCTCGCCGCCGAGGTTCGCGCGCACGCTTTTCAGCACCAGCACCATCACGGCGGTCGCGATCCCGCCGAGCACGGTCGTCATCGCGAGCCAGCGGCCGACGCTTTCGAGCACGGCGGTGCGCACGTCGTTCATGTACATGCCGGTCACGATGTACCAGTCCCAGGGTGCGAAGCGCTGCACGGCGCTGGTTTTCTCCTGCGGCTTGTCGGCGCCCGGCTTCGGCCACAGATACTCGACGAAGCCCTTGCCGCCTTCGAGGTTGCCGGCCTTCACGATCTCGACGAACAGGTGCTTGCCGTTCGGATCGGTGAAATTCGACACGTCCTTGCCGTTGAGGTCGGCCTTGATCGGATGCATCACGATCACGGGCTTCGAGTCGTTGACGGAGATGTAGCCGTCGGCGCCGGAACGCATCGCGGCGATCGCCTCGAGCGCCTTCTGCTTCGCGTCGGCTTCCGGCAGCGCGTTCTGCTGCGACAGCTTGTAGTAATGATCGGTCACGCTCGTGGCCTGCGCGACCAGCGACGCGAGCTGGTCGCGGCGGTCCGCGATCATCGATGCGCGCGTCTGCCAGGCCCCGAGCCCCGCGATCACGAGCAGGCCGAGCCAGAGGATGACGATCATCGAGGCGAGTTTCTGATTCAGGGAAAGGTTGCGCATGGTGTGTGGTCGGTCAGTCGTGGAAGCTCGCCGGGGCGGCGTGACGGGATAAGTATCTTGACGGCGCCCGACGTGCGTCGCCGTAGGCGGGTTATCCCTATGAGGCACCCTTGCCGATGCCTTCGACACCAGCAAGGGTATCTATGCATATGCATAACGGGCGTCGCTATACTGTCGGGGCGATTGAATACGCGCCGCGCGCGGCGCGGCGGCGAATGAAACCGAAAGGAGGTAACGATGCGGATTCTGGTGGTGGGGGCCGGCGCGGTCGGCGGATATTTCGGCGGCCGGCTGGCCGCGGCGGGGCGCGACGTGACGTTCCTGGTGCGCGACGGCCGCGCGGCCGCGCTGGCGCGCGACGGGCTGCTGATCCGCAGCCCGCGCGGCGACCTGACGCTCGCGAACGTGCAGACCGTGCGCGCGGGCGACGCGGGTGCCGGCGTCGCGCCGTTCGACCTCGTGCTGCTGAGCTGCAAGGCGTACAGCCTCGACGACGCGATTCAGTCGTTCGCGCCGTTCGTCGGCCCGCAGACGCTGATCCTGCCCATGCTCAACGGGATGCGCCATCTCGACGTGCTGCGCGAGCGGTTCGGCGCCGCGCAGGTGCTCGGCGGGCTGTGCGTGATCGCGGCGACGCTCGATCGCGAGCAGCGCGTCGTGCACCTCAACGACACGCACGGGGTCACGTTCGGCGAACTCGCGGGCGGCGAATCGCCGCGTGTGCGCGCGGTGGCCGAGGTGCTCGGCGGCGGGGGGTTCGATGCGACGCTCAGTGACGACGTGGCCGCGCGAATGTGGGAAAAATGGGTGTTCCTCGCGACGCTCGCCGCGAGCACGTCGCTGTTCCGCGCGTCGGTCGGCGACATTCTCGCCGCGCCGGACGGCCGCCGCCTGCTCGAGACGATGCTCGGCGAATGCAGTGCGATTGCCGAGCACAACGGCCACCGGCCCGATCCGGCCGCCATCGAGCGGATGCAGCGGATGGTGCTGACGCCGTCGCCGCTGACCGCGTCGATGCTGCGCGACGTCGAAAACCATGCGCGCGTCGAAGCCGATCACGTGATCGGCGACCTGCTCGCGCGCCGCGACCCGCAGGCGGCCGATGGGCTGTCGCTGCTGCGGATCGCGTACAACCACCTGAAGGCGTACGAAGCGCGTACCGCGCGCGAGCACGCGGCCGCGTAAGCGCCGGGCGGGCGGCCGCGCGGCCGTTCCGCACTGCACAAATTTGCCATCCGGCGCCATTTGCGGCCGGAATGGGCAAAAAAGTATCGAAAATCAGGCGTAAAGTTGGTGGAGCCGCGCGCTCGATCGACCTAAATTGCTTCCCATGCGACCGGTCGCGTCGCCGCGTGAAATACGCGGCGCACGCGCAAAACGAACCGGCCGGCGAGACACGGGAATGGAGACGCCCACATGATGCACCCCGATCTGGAAGTGGTCGAAGTGCGACGCGACGAGTCGTTCAAGGTCTGGTCGCACGGTTATCCGTATCGCACGATCCGCTGGCACTTCCATCCCGAATTCGAACTGCACCTGATCGTCGCGACGCGCGGCAAGTATTTCGTCGGCGACCACATCGGCTCGTTCGGCCCCGGCCATCTCGTGCTGCTCGGCCCGAACCTGCCGCACAACTGGGTCAGCGACATGGCCGAAGGCGAAACCGTCGAACGCCGCAACCTCGTGATCCAGTTCGATCCGGTATTCGTGCGCCGCTGCATGGACGCGTTTCCCGAATGCCGCGACGCGCAGGCGTTGCTCGACGATGCGCGGCGCGGGGTCGGCTTCGACGCGGCGACCAGCGCCGCGATCGCGCCGCTGTTCGACGAACTGCTGGCCGCGCGCGGCATGCGCCGCATCGCGCTGTTCATGACGATCCTCGAACGGCTGTGCGGGGCGGCCGAACGCACGCTGCTCGCGAGCCCCGCGTACGACCAGGCCGATGTCACGCCGACGCGGCTCAGCCATGCGCTGTCGTACATCGGCAAGAACCTCGCGTCCGAGCTGCGCGAATCCGATCTCGCGCAACTGACCGGGCAGAGCGTCAGCGCGTTCTCGCGCGCGTTTCATCGCCAGACGGGCATGCCGTTCGTCCAGTACGTGAATCGTCTGCGGATCGAATCCGCGTGCCAGCTGCTGCTCGCCGACGACGCGAACATCACCGATATCTGCTTCCAGGCCGGCTTCAACAACGTGTCGAACTTCAACCGCCAGTTCCGCGCGGTGAAGGGGATGGCGCCGTCCGAATTCCGCGCACTGCAGCGCCTGAACGCGCGCAGCCGTGAACTGGCGCTGCACGCGGCACCCACCGGCAATCCGCTGCCGCCGCGCGTCGTGACGCCCGGCGCGCCCGAACTCGCCCCGCAGCCCGGATGATCGCCGGGCCGCCGCCCGCCCGAGTTTTCCACGCCGTTTCACCCAGCCGATCGCGCCGCCCGCGTCGCGAGGGGCTTGCTCACCCACGAAAAAGCCTCATACAACCGGAGACACCGTCATGACGCCTGCATCGCCCGCCTCATCCCCCCGTCGCGCCGCCCGCCTGGCGGCGGTTGCCGCGCTCGCCGCCGCGGCCTGGCTGCCCGCCGCCTTGCAGGCCGCACCGCTGCGGATCGGCATGACGTTCCAGGAGCTCAACAACCCGTATTTCGTGACGATGCAGAAGGCGCTGAACGACGCGGCCGCGTCGATCGGTGCGCAGGTCGTCGTCACCGACGCGCATCACGACGTCAGCAAGCAGGTGAGCGACGTCGAGGACATGCTGCAGAAGAAGATCGACATCCTGCTCGTGAACCCGACCGATTCGACCGGCATCCAGTCGGCGATCACGCAGGCGAAGAAGGCCGGCGCGGTGGTCGTGGCCGTCGATGCGAACGCGAACGGCCCGGTCGATTCGTTCGTCGGCTCGAAGAACTACGACGCGGGCGTGATGTCGTGCGACTACCTCGCGAAAGCGATCGGCGGCAGCGGCGAGGTGGCGATCCTCGACGGCATTCCGGTCGTGCCGATTCTCGAACGCGTGCGCGGCTGCAAGGCGGGGCTCGCGAAATACCCGAACGTGAAGCTGGTCGACACGCAGAACGGCAAGCAGGAGCGCGCGACCGCGCTGTCGGTGACCGAGAACCTGATCTCCGCGCACCCGAAGCTGAAGGGCGTCTTCAGCGTGAACGACGGCGGCGCGATGGGCGCGCTCGCCGCGATCGAGAGCTCGGGCAAGGACATCAAGCTGACGAGCGTCGACGGCGCGCCCGAGGCGATCGCCGCGATCCAGAAGCCGAATTCGAAGTTCATCGAGACGACCGCGCAGTTCCCGGCCGACCAGGTGCGTATCGCGCTCGGCATCGCGATTGCGCGCAAGTGGGGCGCGACGGTGCCGAAGGCGATCCCGGTCGACGTGAAGGTGGTCGACCGCGGCAACGCGAAGGGCTTCAGCTGGTGAACGACGTGCAATGCGACCCGAAGGGCGGCGGCACGGCCGGCGCCCTTCGTACGGAGAAACCGATGGACACGATACTCCGGCTCAGCGACATCGCGAAAAGCTTTCCGGGCGTGAAGGCGCTGTCCGGCATTCATCTCGAGATCGCGCGCGGCGAGATCCATGCGCTGCTCGGCGAGAACGGCGCGGGCAAGTCGACGTTGATGAAGATCCTGTGCGGCATTCATCGGCCGGATACCGGCACGATCGAGATCGACGGCGCGCTGCGTCGTTTCGCGGACTATCGCGACGCGGTCGCGGCGGGTGTCGGCATCGTGTTCCAGGAATTCAGCCTGATCCCGCATCTCGATGCCGTCGACAACCTGTTCCTCGGCCGCGAGCTGCGCAACCGCTGGGGCGCACGCGACCGCAAGCGGATGCGTCGCGCGGCGGCCGGCATCTTCGCGCGGCTCGGCGTCGCGATCGATCTCGATGCGCCGATCCGTGCGCTGTCGGTCGCGCAGCAGCAGTTCGTCGAGATCGGCAAGGCGCTGTCGCTCGACGCGCGCATCCTGATCCTCGACGAACCGACCGCCACGCTTACGCCGGCCGAGGCCGGGCACCTGTTCGCGATCATGCGCGAGCTGAAGCGGCAGGGCGTCGCGATGATCTTCATCTCGCATCATCTCGAGGAAATCTTCGCGGTGTGCGACCGCATCACGGTGCTGCGCGACGGCCAGTACGTTGCGACGACCGACGTCGCGCGCACCGACGTCGAGCAGCTGGTGCGGATGATGGTCGGGCGGCGGATCGAGAGCAGTTTTCCGCCGAAGCCGGCGCGCGCGGCGGATGCGCCGCGGGTACTGGAGGTCGATGCGCTGCAGATCGAGCGCGACGGCCCCGTGAACCGTTTCGCGCTGCATGCGGGCGAGATTCTCGGCTTCGCCGGGCTGGTCGGCTCGGGCCGCACCGAAACCGCGCTCGCGGTGATCGGCGCGACGCGTGCGCATCGCAAGGACGTGCGCGTGCGCGGCACGGCGGCGACGCTCGCCGATCCGGCCGACGCGTTGCGCGCGGGCATCGGCATCCTGCCGGAAAGCCGCAAGACGGAAGGGCTCGTCACGTCGTTCTCGATTCGCGACAACATCTCGCTGAACAACCTCGGCAAGTACCGGGCGATGCGCTGGCTGATCGACCGCCGCGGCGAGGCGCGCGCGACGCACGACGTGATGCGGCGCGTCGGCGTGAAGGCGCCGTCGATCCATACCGAGGTCGCGACGCTGTCGGGCGGCAACCAGCAGAAGGTCGTGATCGCGCGCTGGCTCAACCATCACACGTCGGTGCTGATCTTCGACGAGCCGACGCGCGGCATCGACGTCGGCGCGAAAGCCGAAATCTACGGGCTGATGCGCGAACTCACCGCGCGCGGCTACGCCATCATCATGATCTCGTCCGAGCTGCCGGAGATCGTCGGCATGTGCGATCGCGTCGCCGTGTTCCGGCAGGGGCGCATCGAGGCGACGCTCGAAGGCGACGAGATCGATCCCGACACGGTCATGACCTATGCCACAGCCGGCACGCGAGGAGCGACCCATGAACCTGCCTGATTCTTCTTCCCCGTCTTCCCCGACCCTCGCGGCTGCCGCCGGAAACGGCGACGCACCGCCGCCGCGCGCGATGTGGGCGCAGTTGCGACGCTCGACGCTGTTCTATCCGCTCGTCGGCCTGATCGTCGTGTGCATCGCGATGATGATCGCGAGCCCGAGCTTCCTGTCCGCCGCGAACCTGGAGAACGTGCTGCGCCAGGTGTCGATCAACGCGATCATCGCGGTGGGCATGACCTGCGTGATCCTGACCGGCGGGATCGACCTGTCGGTCGGCTCGGTGATGGCGCTGTCGGGCACGCTCGCGGCCGGGCTGATGGTGGCCGGCGTGAACGCGGTGGCCGCGCTCGCGATCGGCATCGCGGTCGGCCTCGGGTTCGGCTTCCTGAACGGCCTGTTCGTCGCGTTCGCGGGGATGCCGCCGATCATCGTCACGCTCGCGACGATGGGCATCGCGCGCGGCCTGGCACTGATCTACACGGGCGGCTATCCGATCGACGGTCTGCCCGACTGGGTCGCGTTCTTCGGCAGCGGCAAGGTGTTCGGCATCCAGGCGCCGGTACTGATCATGCTGGTGGCCTATGCAATCGCGTGGCTGCTGCTCGACCGGATGCCGTTCGGCCGCTACGTGTATGCGATCGGCGGCAACGAGCAGGCGACGCGGCTCACCGGCGTGCGCGTGGCGCGCGTGAAGCTGATCGTCTACACGCTCGCCGGGCTCACGTCGGCGCTCGCCGCAATCGTGCTGACGGGCCGGCTGATGAGCGGGCAGCCGAACGCGGGCGTGGGCTTCGAGCTCGACGCGATCGCGGCCGTCGTGATGGGCGGCACGTCGATCTCGGGCGGGCGCGGCGCGATCCTCGGCACGCTGGTCGGTGCGCTGCTGCTCGGCGTGCTCAACAACGGGCTGAACATGATCGGCGTGAACCCGTATGTGCAGAACGTGATCAAGGGCGGAATCATCCTGCTCGCGATCTACATCAGCCGCGAACGGTCGCGGTAACGTGCGATCGATCAGATATCCGAATCATCAACGAAAGAGACAACTCATGACGACACCCGAAGCCCAGCCGCGGATGACCGCGGTCGTCTGCCACGGCCCCGAGGACTACCGCGTCGAACAGGTCGCGAAGCCGCGCCCCGGCACGAACGAACTCGTGATCCGCATCGCCGCGTGCGGGATTTGCGCGAGCGACTGCAAGTGCTATACGGGCGCGAAGATGTTCTGGGGCGGCCCGAGCCCGTGGGTGAAGGCGCCCGTGATTCCCGGCCATGAATTTTTCGGCCATGTCGAAGCGCTCGGCGACGGCGCGGCCGAGCATTTCGGCGTGGCGTTGGGCGACCGCGTGATCGCCGAGCAGATCGTGCCGTGCGGCAAGTGCCGTTATTGCCGGTCGGGCCAGTACTGGATGTGCGAAGTGCACAACATCTTCGGCTTCCAGCGCGAGGTGGCCGACGGCGGGATGGCCGAATACATGCGCATTCCGCCCACCGCGATCGTCCACAGGATCCCGCTCGGCGTGTCGCTCGAAGACGCCGCGATCATCGAGCCGCTGTCGTGCGCGATCCATACGGTGAACCGCGGCGACCTGCAGCTCGACGATGTGGTCGTGATCGCCGGAGCGGGCCCGCTCGGGCTGATGATGACGCAGGTCGCGCACCTGAAGACGCCGAAGAAACTCGTCGTGATCGACCTGATCGACGAGCGGCTCGAACTCGCGCGCGAGTACGGCGCCGACGTGACGATCAACCCGGCGCGCGACGATGCGCGCGAGATCGTCCGGTCGCTCACCGACGGCTACGGCTGCGACGTCTACATCGAGACGACCGGCGCGCCGGTCGGCGTGAGCCAGGGGCTCGACCTGATCCGCAAGCTCGGCCGCTTCGTCGAATTCAGCGTGTTCGGCGAGGATGCGACCGTCGACTGGTCGATCATCGGCGACCGCAAGGAGCTCGACGTGCGCGGCGCGCACCTGGGGCCATACTGCTACCCGGTCGCGATCGACCTGCTCGCACGCGGGCTCGTCACGTCGAAAGGCATCGTCACGCACGATTTCGCGCTCGAGGAGTGGGACGACGCGATCCGCGTCGCGAAATCGCCCGAATCGATCAAGGTGCTGCTGAAGCCGGCCCGCTGACGGCCGGCGTGCGCCTCACCGGAGACATCATGGAATACGTCATAGGCGTGGACATCGGCACGCAGAGCACCAAGGCGCTGCTCGTCGACCGGCACGGCACGATCGTCGCGCGGCGCTCGGCCGGCTACCAGCCCGATACGCCGCGCCCGCTGTGGGCCGAGCAATGGCCGCAGGTGTGGTTCGACGCCGTGCTCGAATGCATCGCCGGCTGCGTGAGCGATGCGCGCGCGCAGGGTGTGCCGGCCGACGCGATCCGCGCGGTGTGCGTGGGCAGCCTGTACGGCGGCTCGGGCGTTCCGGTCGACAGCGACATGCGGCCGGTCCATCCGTGCCTGATCTGGATGGACCGGCGTGCGACCGCGGAAGTCGACTGGATCAATGCGAACGTGAACGTCGAGCGGCTGCGCGCGATCACGGGCAACGGCGTCGACAGCTATTACGGCTTCACGAAGATGCTGTGGCTGCGCGACCAGCGGCCGGACGTGTGGGCGAACGTGCGCTACTTCCTGCCGCCGAACGCCTACGTGATCTACCTGCTGACCGGCGAGGTCGCGGTCGATCACAGCTCGGCCGGCAATATCGGCGGCGTGTACGACGTCGCGCGCCGCGAATGGTCCGACGATGCGCTCGACATGCTCGGCATCCCGGCGACGATGATGCCCGAGCGGCTCGTCGAATCGACGGACGTCGTCGGCGGCCTGCTGTCGCAATGGACGGAGCCGCTCGGGCTGCCGGCCGGCACGCCCGTCGTCGCGGGCGGCGTCGATGCGGCCGTCGCGACCTTCGCGGCCGGCGCGACGCGCGCGGGGCAGCATGTCGCGATGATCGGCACCAGCATGTGCTGGGGTTACGTGAGCCGGCACGTCGATGCGCGGCACGGGCTCGTCAGCATGCCGCACGTGTTCGACGGGCAGCGCGACCTGTACGTGTTCGGCGGCGCGATCACGGCAGGCGCGTCGGTCGCGTGGTTTCGCGACCAGTTCTGTCACGCGGAGATCGATGCGGCACGCCTGCTGCCGCACGGCGATCCGCACGTGTTGCTCGAGGAGGCGGCCGAAAGCGTGCCGCCGGGCGCCGATGGCGTGCTGTTCCTGCCGTACCTGATGGGCGAGCGCAGCCCGGTGTGGGACGCGAAGGCGAGCGGCGCATTCGTCGGGCTGAGTCTCGCGCACACGCGCGCGCACCTGTATCGCGCGGTGCTCGAAGGCGTCGCGTTCGCGTTGCGGCACAACATCGAGGCCGGCCGACGCGGCGCGGCCGCTCTCGACGACCGGCTGATCGTCGTGGGCGGGGCCGCGCATTCGGCGCTGTGGATGCAGATCATCGCGGACGTGACGGGCTTCCCGGTGTGGACGATCGAGCAGGACGTCGAAGCCGCGATGGGGGCGGCCCTGCTCGCGGGAGTCGGGGTGGGGCTCGTGTCGCACGAGGGTGCGCAAGGCGGATGGGTCACGCTCGTCGAGCGCGCGCGGCCCGATGCCGGACGCGCGGCAGCCTATACGGCGCGCTTTGCGCTCTATACGGCGCTGTATCCGGCGCTCGCACCGATCATGCACGGGTTGCACACGCCATCATGAAAAGTCGATTCGATTTCGGCGGTTCGCGGGTGCTCGTCACGGGTGCGTCGAGCGGGATCGGGCGCGCGTGCGCGGTCGCGCTGGCGCGGGCGGGCGCGCGGGTCGTCGCGGCGGGGCGCGACATGGCCGCGCTCGACGCGCTGGCCGGCGAGGCTGCGTGCGAGACGTTGCGCGTCGATGTCGGTGGCGACGAACACGCGATCGACGCGGCGCTCGCCGCGCACGACGCGTTCGACGGCCTCGTGAATTGCGCGGGGATCGCGTCGCTCGAATCGGCGCTCGACGTGAGCGCCGCGCATTTCGATCGCGTGATGGCGGTCAACGCGCGCGGCGCGGCGCTCGTCGCACGGGCCGTCGCGCGGAAGATGATCGCGCGCGACGGACGTGGCGCAGCGCAGGCGCGGGGCAGCATCGTCAACGTATCGAGCCAGGCCGCGCTCGTCGGCCTGCCCGCGCATCTGGGCTATTGCGCGTCGAAGGCGGCGATGGACGCGATCACGCGCGTGCTGTGCATCGAACTCGGGCCGCACGGTATTCGTGTGAACAGTGTGAACCCGACGGTCACCCTCACGCCGATGGCGCAGTTCGCGTGGAGCGATCCGGAAAAGCGTGCGCCGATGCTGGCCGCGATCCCGCTCGGGCGATTCGCGGAGCCGGACGAGGTCGTCGAGCCGATCCTGTTCCTGCTGAGCGATGCGGCATCGATGGTCAGCGGCGTATCGCTGCCGATCGACGGCGGGTATACCGCGCGTTAGGCAGCGTCATGCGCGGGCGCCGCATGACCGGAACCCGTGGCGAATGCGCGGCGAATGCGCGGCGCGGCCGCCCGGCGGCTAGACCGGATCCTTGCTCGGTGGCCCGTCCGGTTGCTGCGGGTTGTCGTGATGGCCGGGCGGCGACGACAGCGGGTCGTCCTCCGGGTCGCGGTTCGGGTCGGCCGGTGGCTCGGGCGTCGGGGTCGTGTGATCGGTCATGGAGAACTCGCGCAGTGCGTGACGGCGGTGGCGCGGCGGGGGCGCCTCGTCTCCGTTATAGGCAATCGGGCGTGCATTTGCAGCGGGATTGTCGCGGTGGGGCGCCTGCCGTCGGGGCAATCCGCGCGGGCGTGGTTTTCGTGCCGACGCCTGCTGCGCAGGAGCGGGCCATGCGCCGCTCCGCGTGCGGGGCGGGATCGGCGTCAGCGCAAATCCGCGGGCGTATCGACGTCGCGCACGATGCCCGGATCGTCGACGTCGAGCAGCCTGACCGGTGCACTGGCGAACAGCGCGCGGGCGCCGGTGTCGCCGTCGAGGGCGGCGAGCGCATCGAAGTGGTGCGCGGCGAACCCGACCGGATGGCCGCGCGCGCCGCGATGTGCGGGTGCGACGATCGACGCGTCGTCGGCGTCGAGTGCGCGTGTGACGCTTTCGTAGGTGGACGCCGCGATCCACGGCATGTCGCCGAGCGCGACGAGCCAGCCGTTCGCGTCGGGTGTCGCGCGCACGCCGGCCGCGAGGCTCGCGCCCATGCCGCGCACCGCGTCGGGCGCGTAGACGACATGGCAGCCGGCTTCGTTCAGCAGCATCGCGAGTTTTTCGGCACCGGGACGCACGACGGCGATCACGTCGGCCGTGGCCGCCGCGAGACGGCGGGCGGCCGCGACCGCAACCGGCGTGCCGTCGGGAAGCAGCGCGAGCAGCTTGCTGTGCAGGCCGCTCGGGTCGAAGCGTTGACCGAGGCCGCCGGCGAGGAGGACGCCGGTGGCGAGTGACGCATAGGACATCGGCGCGGGGGAGAGTGATGCAGGTGCTGCGATTGTGCGGGAGCGGGCAGGGATCGACAAGTGAGGATGTTACCGGGGCGGGTTCGTTTCGTCGGAAAGAACGTCAGCGCGCGGCTTCGTCGAGCATGCTTTCCTCGACGGGACCGTAAATTGCGTGCGACTGGTTGTGCATGACGGCCCAATAGCGGTCGCCGAATGACCAATGCCACCATTCCGACGGGTAATTGGTGAAGCCGGCGCCCGTCAGCGCGGCGATCAGCACCTGGCGGTGGCGGGCGGCAGCCTGGCTGATGAACGGGTTGTGCGTATAACACGCGCCGGACGATTCCTGGTCGGTTGCGTCGAGCACGCAGCCCATGTCGAGCTCGACGCCGTCCGTCGAGATCAGTGTCAGGTCGACGGCCGCGCCCGTCGGATGGGCGGCGACTTCCGACGGCGCGACGTAGTGGCTCGTCAGCGCGACCAATGTGTCCTCGTCCGGCAGCGGGTTCAGCGTCCGGCGCAGGTGCGCGAGATGCCGGGTGAAGTAGTGGCGTTGCAGCGCCAGCGGACGATAGCCTTCCTTGACGTACAGGCGCAGGCCGTCGGGCAGCGCATGCGCGGCGGCGATCAGCCGTTGCGCCACACCGTGACGCACTTTCAGGAAATGCCGGCTCGAGTGTGCGGCGTCGTCGCGGCCGGGATCGACGGCGATGCGGTCATGAAAACCGGCGAGATCGACAAACCCTTCGTGCGACTCCAGCAGGGCGATCGAGCGGACAACCGGATCGGAGAGCGATATCACGATAGCGGACGAAATGGCGCAATGACGCGATGACGGTTACGGGCCATGAGCCGGCGCCGAGGCTGGCCGGCCGAGGTCGTTTTGTCAGACGATTCGCCAATATGCCGGAGTCCGGCAAAGGATGCGCGGCGGTTCGGCCCGCGGGCAGGCGACGCTCACCAGAGCGTCTTGACGTGCGCGTAAGCGCGGATTTTTTCGTCGCGCGTGACGAGCGGCACGCCGAGCCGTCGAGCGGTCGCAACGATCATGCGATCGGCCGGATCCTTGTGGAACGTGCCGGGGAGGTTGGTGGATTTCGCGGCGATGTCGGCGTCGACGGGCACGAAGCGCATCCCGTCGATCTGCGCGACGGTGGCGAGCCATGCTTCGACCTCCATCGTCAGTGCGAGGCGGTCGTTGCGCACCAGCATCGCAATCTCCCACGCGGAGATCGCGGACGCGGCGAGCGCGCCTTCGCTCCGGGCGCGATCGATCGCGCTTCTCGCCTTCCTGCTGAGCGACGGGTCGCCCGCCACCCACCATACCAATGCATGTGTATCCAGCACGATCACCGCGACGCCTCCCAATCATCTTCCGCAATCGGATCGAGAGGATTGTCATAGCGCATGACCGAACCGCGCAATATGTCCAACGGCTGAGCTTCGCGTGCGTGATACGGCCGGATCTCGAGCGTCGGCTTGCCGTGATCGGTGACGATCAGGCTTTCGCCCGACGCCTCGACGAGCCGGAAGTATTCGAGTGCGCGAGCCTTGAATTCGGATTTCGATACGGGAGCGTGCGGCATCATGATATGAGCATGGTCATTTGACGATGGTCATTTTAGTCATGGAGTCCGACGCAGCGCAAGCGCCGGGGGGCAGCGTTACCCGTTCGCGTTACGCATCCGCCCACTTCCTCAACAGATTGTGATAAATCCCGGTCAGGGAAATGACCATCGGGTCCTTCGCGCCTTTTTCGGCGGACAGCGCCTGAATCTGCGTATCGAGCTGGAACAGCAGCGTGCGGTCGCCGTCGTCGCGCACCATGCTCTGGATCCAGAAGAACGACGCGACGCGCTCGCCGCGCGTGACGGGCGTCACCTGATGCAGGCTCGACGCCGGATACAGCACGAGATCGCCTGCCGGCAGCTTCGCGCGATGGGTGCCGTACGTATCCTCGACACACAGCTCGCCGCCGTCGTACGCATCGGGTTCCTCGAGAAACAGCGTCGCCGACAGGTCGCTGCGCACGCGGAAATCCGTGCCGCGCAGCAGCCGGATCGCGTTGTCGACGTGCGTGCCGAACGTCTCGCCGCCTTCGTAGCGATTGAACAGCGGCGGAAACACCTTGAGCGGCAGCGCCGCCGAAAAGAACAGCGGGTGGCGCGCGAGCGCGTCCTGGATCGCGTCGCCCACCGCGCGCGCGGCAGGCGAGCCTTCCGGCAATTGGCGGTTGCGTTTCGCGAGCGCCGACTGCGTGCCGGACGTCGCGTTACCGTCGACCCATTCGGCCGCATCGAGGTGGTCGCGGCATTGCGCGACCTGCGCCTTGGTCAACACGCCGGGGATATGAAGCATCATGTTGCGGATTCCATAACGTGCGGCTGCGGCTGGGGTTGCGACTGCAGCGCCGCCGCGCGAAACGCGTCGATCGGCGACGACGCGAGATACGCGCGCATCTTCGCGACGAACGCGGGGGTAGCGGTGGCCGGCACGCGCGCGAGCCAGCCGAGCGCCTCGTCGATGCGTCCGCGCTCGGCAAGCAGCCGCGCATGGTTGAACTGGCCGCGGAAGTCGCCGGCGAGGGCGGCGCGGCGATAGTGGTCGAACGCGGCGTCGGGGTCGGCCGGTACGACCCAGCCGTCCTCGTAGAAACCGCCGATCAGGTTGATCGATTTCGCATGGCCGAGCGCGGCCGCGCGGCGGAACCAGTCGAGCGCGTCGGCGCGGTTCTCGTCGACGCCGTTGCCGAGCGCGAGCGTCGTCGCGTAGTTGTACATGCCCCAGTCGAGCCCCGCATGAGCGGCGAGCCGGTACCAGTACACGGCGACCGGCGCGCACGCGGCCGTGCCCCAGCCGAACTCGTAGCAGCGGCCGAGCATGTTCATCGCCATCGCGTGGCCGGCCCGCGCCGCGTGCCGGAACCAGTTGAACGCGGCCGCCGGGTCGCGCGCGACGCCATGCCCGTCGAGCAGGTACTGCCCGTAGACAGCCTGCGCATCGACGATGCCGTTGTCGGCCGCCGCCGCGACCCACGCGGCGGCGCGCTCGGGCGGCCCGGCCAGGATGTCGGCGAACTCGCGCGGCGACACCGACGCGAGCGCCTTCAGCGATACAGCCTCCATCGATCAGTAGCGCGCGTTCAGCGTGACGAACGCCGAGCGGCCCGGAGCGATCGACGCGTAGTGCGCCGGGTACGCCTGGTCGAAGTAGGTGCGGTTGAACAGGTTGTTCACGTTCAGTTGCAGGTCGAGCTTCTTGTTGATCCGGTACTGCGCCATCGCGTCGAAGCGCCAGTACGACGGCACTGCTCGCAGGTTCGCGGGATCGCCGAACACTTCCGACATGTAGAACGCGCCGCCGCCGACCGTGAACTTCGGCGTCACGTCGTAGTTCGACCACATCGTGAGGCTGTGCTTCGGCGTGTTCGGGAAGCGGTTGCCGTCGTTCGCCGCGTCCTTGCCGTTGTCGCGCAGCGCGCTCTTCATGTACGTGTAGCCGCCGAACACCTGCCACTGCTTCGTGATCTGCCCTGCGACGCCGAGTTCGAGACCCTGCACACGCTTGTTGCCGACCATCGCGTACTGGTTGTTCGGCAGCGTCACGCGCGCGTTGGTCGTATCGATCTGGAACAGCGCGGCGGTGAGTGACAGCTTGTCGTTCAGCACGTTCCACTTGGTGCCGAGCTCGATGCTGCGGTTCTTCTCGGGCGCCATCTGATCGGCGTTCGGGCCGACGCCGCCGCGGCCCGGCGTGAGCGACTGCGTCTCGCTGCCTTCGCCGAGCAGCATGCCGGCCGGCGTCGACGACGTCGCATACGACGCGTAGATGCTGCCGTTCTGCGCGGGCTTGAACACGAGGCCGGCCTGCCAGTTCACGAGCGTGTCGTCGCGCGTATAGGTTTTACCGCCGTTGGCCTTGGTGTCGGTGAAGCGGGTCGAGTAGTCGTCGACGCGCACGCCGGCGTTGACCTGCCAGCGCGGCGTGATCTCGATCGTGTCGAAGCCGTAGATCGACTTCGTCGTGGTGCGTGCATGCGCGTAGTCGTTGTTGCGCGTGATCGAACCGGCCCACGGGTCGTTCGGGTTCGGCGACCACAGGCTCGTGCAGTTGTAGCCCGATGCGGCGCCGATGCCTTTCTGGCAGATCGTGCCCTTGTCGGTGGCGACCGTGTACGAATCGCGCTTGCCCCATTCGCGGGACAGCTCGATGCCGGTCGTGAAGCTGTGCTTGAACGGGCCCGTGCGGAATTCGCCGAACAGCTCGGTCAGGTTCGCGAGGCTGTTGATCGAGCTGTCGCGGTTGTTGTTGCGGCGCCAGACCTTGCCGTTCACCACGTTGCCCTGGCTGTCGTCCGGCTGCGTCCAGATGTAGTCCTGCGTCGATTCCGTATAGCGCGTGGTGTTGCGCACCGTGAGGTTCGGCGTGA
Organism: Burkholderia sp. LK4; assembly: GCF_001043615.1. Classification (NCBI taxonomy): domain Bacteria; kingdom Pseudomonadati; phylum Pseudomonadota; class Betaproteobacteria; order Burkholderiales; family Burkholderiaceae; genus Burkholderia; species Burkholderia sp. LK4. The sequence goes on along the minus strand of NZ_LDUL01000036.1, from coordinate 1,995 downwards.
TGTCGTGCTCGATCTTGAGCGTGCTGATGTCCGACGTGGTCTTGCGGAAGTCGCGGTCGATCAGGCCGTAGAAGTTGTGACGATCGACGGGCGCCGGATAGATCGTGCCGACGTTCGCGGGCTTGTTCGACGTCGTGTAGAAGTACGGGATGCCGCCATCGGGCATGTCGTCCGTCTGCAGGTGGTAGTAGCTCGCGGTCACGCGCGTCGGCGTGCCGAGGCCGAACGCGATCGACGGCGCGACGCCCCAGCGCTCGTTGTTGACGGCGTCGCGGCCGGCGACGTCGTTGTTGTGGCTCATCAGGTTCAGGCGGAATGCGGCGTGATCGGCGAATTGCCAGTTGCCGTCGGCGGTGAAACGCCGATAGCGGTCGGTGCCGAGGCCCGCGCTCGCGGCGGCCGTCGTGCCGAGGTGCGGGGCCTTCGTGATCAGGTTGATGCTGCCGCCCGCGCCGCCGCGGCCGCCGTACGCGCCATCGGAACCCTTGGTGATCTCGACGCGCTCGGTGTTGAAGATCTCGCGGGTGGTGGCGCCCGTGTCGCGCATGCCGTCGACGAACATGCTGCCCTGCGTGTCGTAGCCGCGGATGAACGGACGGTCGCCGAGCGGGTTGCCGCCTTCGCCGGCGCCGAACGTGATGCCGGGCACGGTGCGCAGCGCTTCGGTCAGCGTCGCCGCGCCGCTGCTCTGGATCAGTTCCTGCGGGATCACGGTGACGGATTTCGGCGTGTCGACGAGCGGCGCGGTGAATTTCGCGGAAGCGGAGAAGTCGGCCTTGTAGCTGTGCTCGGTCTTGCCCTGGATCTCGATCGGCGCGAGGTGGCCTTCGGTGCCGGCCGGGGCGGGTGGCGGCGTACCGTCCGCCGCGAATGCCGGGCCGGCGGCGAGCACGCTGCACAAGGTGGTGAATTTACCGAGCTTCAGCTCGTCGGGACGTGACTTCATGGTGCGCTTCGACCTCGCGGTGTGGCCCCGGGGCGGTGCGCTGCGGAAATGTGCACGCCGTCGGGAATTATTACGATTTGTTTTCAGGCGGCATTCTATGTAATTTCAACGTGAATGAGAAGCGTTCTTGTTATCGTTTGTTGAGGAATTGTTGACGAATGTGACGGCGTCGTTGCGCAGGGAAGATTGGCCGAATGGCCAGATAGAAAGGGCTTGTCGGGCCGGTTAGAGTCGCAGTGTCGCGATTCACTTGGTATGACAGCAAAATGCTAATATGACTGCATTGAAAGCAATCTTGATGAGGCGCACCATGCCGGTGATCACCGTCCGAAATCTGTCCGATGAAGTGCATCGAGCACTTCGCATTCGCGCGGCCCAACATGGGCGCAGCACCGAAGCCGAGGTGCGCGACATTCTCGAACAGGCCGTTCTTCCGGGCGGGCGGCTCAAGCTGGGAACGATGCTGGCGGCAATCGGGCAGGAGGCCGGCGGATTCGATTTCGACGCCCAGCGCGACAAGACGCCTGCCGATCCGATGAGCTTCGAATGATCCTTGTTGATACGAATGTCATTTCCGAACCGCTACGACGCGAGCCGAACGCGGCCGTGATCGAGTGGCTCGATGCCCAGAATGTCGAAACCTTGTTTCTGGCTGCGATCAGTCTCGCGGAAATACGATTGGGCGTGGCTGTATTGCCGGAAGGACGCCGGCGAGAGTGGCTGCATCAGAGCATCGAGCAGCGCGTGCTGCCATTGTTTCGCGGACGAATCCTGCCATTCGACGATGCTGCGAGCAAAGCGTATGCGAGCCTTCGCGCACGCGCTCGTGCCGCAGGTGTCGCAATTGCACCATCCGATGGTTTTATCGCCGGCACGGCCGAAGCGAACGGCCTGATCGTCGCCACGCGCGATGTCACGCCGTTCGAGGCAATGGGAATTCGCGTAATCGACCCGTGGGCGCGCTAACGAGCCCACGGCTGCCGGCCCCGCAGGCTGCCCCGCAATTGAAAAACGCGCCGTGCGATTGAACTGCACCCCAAAAGTTGGAT
>NZ_LDUL01000035.1:0-32540 GCF_001043615.1 Burkholderia sp. LK4 | reverse complement strand
AATCAAGTCGAACGCGGTGCCCGGCTGCAGGCGTGCATCATCGCCGTTCACCCGCGCGATACGCGCATCGCGACGGTGACCACGCAGGCGGTCCTGCGTAAAAGCCTTGCCGCTGGCTTCGTGCTTGTAGCGGCCCGGATAGTCGTAGCGCGCGTAGCCGCGGCCCTGATGATCGAGGTCTGTGCCCTCGCGCGGGTACTCGTGCGGAAAGCGTGGGCTCTTGAAGGTGTAGTCGCGCTGCACCTGCCGCGCGGTGCGCACGTTCTCCGTATAGGCGAAGGTGCGCAGGCAAGGCCGCGGCTGGTCGCCGCCCGGTGTCGGGTTATACAGCACCGGCTCGCCCTGCTGCCGGCCGAAGATAAACAGGCGATCGCAGTGGATCAACCGATGACCGTCTGCCTTGTGCTGGAAGGCGTAGAAGAAGCCTTCTTCGCGCAAAATACGTTCGATGAAATCGTAGTCGGTGTCGCCAGCCTGCACGCAATACTCACGCGCCAGATGCTCGTTGGTGACACGCTGCTCGTAGTCCAGCGTTTGATTGTGCGCCTTGAGCACGGCCGTCGCGATCTCGGGCACGCTCAAAGTCTGGAAGATGCGCCAGTCGGAGGACAGCTTCAGACGCGCCAAACGCGGCTCGACCACCGCGGAATAGCGAGTACGTCGAAATCCCGTATCACGCTGCACGAACGATGAGATGGCGCCATGCACGTAGCGCACCGGCTGCCCACCCTGCCAAATCGTGAGCAGGCCGTTGCGGTCAAGCACCTCGCCAAAGTCGATGGCGGGATTCGTGCTGGCCAATTCCACCTTCAACAGGAAGGTCTCGGACAGGCCCTCGTGCAGGGTGAACTCGACGACCTCGAACGATTCGTTGCCAGCGGTGAAGGTAAAGCGCAGGTCGGATTGGATAGCCATAGTTGAGCTGCTCGCTGAACGCCCAGCGGCAACGATTAACTATTGCGAGATCCCCGTCTATTGGACGAATCCGAAAGTTGCGCTTTTCCTCGACCTAGCCTCCACCATATTCGTGAGTTGCCCTGGTCCTATCCGCGATCGAACCAGATTGCCCCGGCCACCTTGTCGCAAATTCCGTCTCTACTGGCGATTACCTCTGCGCCGCCCCCCAAAAAAAGCGAAACCCCGAGAGATCTCGATCCTCGGGGTTTCACCGCCCACAATCACGGATCAGTGCTGCACGGCCTCGCCGGCCAGCAAGCCCGTCTGCGCGTAGAACTCCTGCTGCGCGAACGCGTCGCGCTCGCGCCGTGCACGCTCGCCGCGATCCGCGAGCGAACCGACGACGATCCCGACGAACGCGAGCGGCACCGACACGAGCGCCGGGTTGTCGAGGAACACCGGCGCGTGCGCGTGATGCAGCACGTCGACCCACACCGACTTCGACAGCACCGTGAGCGTGACCGCCGACACGAGGCCGAGACCGCCGCCGAGCACCGCGCCGCGCGTCGTCATCCCGCGCCAGAAGATCGACATCGCGAGCACCGGGAAATTCGCGCTCGCGGCCACCGCCGCGACGAGGCCGACCATGAACGCGACATTCACGTGCTCGAACAGGATCGACAGCCCGATCGCGACCGCCGACAACGCAATCGTCGCCGCGCGCGAGATACGCATCTCGAGGCGCTCGTCGGGCTTGCCGCGCGCCCACATCTGCGCGTAAAGATCATGCGAGATCGTCGTCGCGCCGGCGAGCGTGAGGCCCGCGACCACCGCGAGGATCGTCGCGAACGTGACCGCCGCGATGAACCCGTAGAACCAGTTCCCGCCGACCGCCTGCGCGAGCTTCACCGCGACCATGTTCGAGCCGCCGAGCAGGTCGTGCGTGAGATTGAATGACCCGTCGGCACCCAGCTTGAAGAATTCCGGATGCTGCGCGAGCAGCACGATCGCCGAGAAGCCGATCACGAAGGTCAGCAGGTAGAAGTAGCCGATGAAGCCGGTCGCATAGAGCACCGACTTGCGCGCCTCCTTCGCGTTCGGCACCGTGAAGAAGCGCATCAGGATGTGCGGGAAGCCGGCCGTGCCGAACATCAGCGCGATGCCGAGCGACAGCGCGTTGGCCGGATCGCGGATCAGCTTGCCGGGGCCCATGATCGACAGCGCGCCCGGATGCACGGCCACCGCGCGGCGGAACATCTCGTCGACGCTGAAGCCGAATTCGGCGAGCGCGAGCACGACGAGCAATGTCGCGCCGCACAGCAGCAGCACGGCCTTGATCACCTGCACCCAGGTGGTCGCGGTCATCCCGCCGAAGAACACGTAGACGACCATCAGCACGCCGACGATCAGCTCGGCCGTCCCGTACGACAGCCCGAACAGCAGCTGGATCAGCTTGCCCGCGCCGACCATCTGCACGACGAGGTACAGCACGACGATGGTCAGCGAATTCGCGGACGTCAGCAGCCGGATCGGCCGCTGTGCGAAGCGGTACGCAACGACGTCGACGAACGTGAACTTGCCGAGATTGCGCAGCGGTTCGGCGATCAGGAACATCACGAACGGCCAGCCGACGAGAAAGCCGATCGAGTAGATGAGCCCGTCGAAGCCGAACATGAACACCATCCCCGACAGCCCGAGGAACGACGCGGCCGACATGTAGTCGCCCGCGATCGCGAGCCCGTTCTGCAGCCCGGTGATGCCGCCGCCGGCCGTGTAGAAGTCGCGTGTCGAGCGCGTGCGGCGCGCGGCCCAGCGCGTGAGCGCGAGCGTCGCGAACACGAACGCGAAGAACATCCCGATCGCGACCGGGTTCAGTTCGACCTTGTCGGGCATCGGGCCCGCGACCGATACCGCATGCGCGGCAGACGAAACGAGGGCCGCGGGAACGGCAAGCGCGCGGAGCGCGATCGAGGTACGTCGCATGTCGGCCTCCTTCACGAACGCTGCAGGAGCGCGTCGACGCGGCGGTCGAACGCACGGTTCGCGCGCAGCACGTAACACGCGGTCAACCCGATCGCGACCAGGATGATCGCGACGCCCGCGGCGATCCCGACCGTCGTCGTCGCGCCGCGATACAGCGGCGCCGCGAGCACGTGCGGCGCGAGCGCGACGAGCAGGATGAAGCCGTAGTACGTGGCGATCATCAGTGCCGTCAGCGTGAAGCTGAAACGGCGCCGTGCACGCACGAGCTGCTGGTAGTCGCGGCGCGCCGTGACCGATTCGATGACGGAAAGCTCCATGGTGTCTCCATTTCCAACTCGTCATTGCGAGGGTGTTGTGTGGAATGGTCGGCGCGTGTCGACTACCCCGCCCGCGCCGTGGCGGAAAAAAGCGATCTACACGACCCGATCCGCGCGCAGCCGCGCGACCTCGTCGGCCGACATCCCGAGCCAGCTGCCGAGCACGTCGTCCGTATCGGCGCCGAGCACCGGCGGCGCGCCGCGCACCGGCAGCCGCGCGCCGTCGAACCGGTACGGCGGCGCCAGCACGTCGACGCCGCCCGCGACCGGATGCGGCTGCCGCGTCACGAGCCCCGCGTTCGTCGCGCGTTCCGACGTCAGCGCTTCGTGCAGCCCGAGCACTTCGCCGCACGGAATGCCCGCGTCGGCCAGCGCCGCGAGCAAAGTCGCGCGCGACCGGCGCGCGAGTGCGCCACGAATCTCGGGCAGCAGCTCGGCACGATTCTCCGAGCGGCCGAGGTTGGTCTTGTAGCGTTCGTCCGCGGCGAGGTCGGGCCGCCCGATCGCGTCGCAAAAGCGCGCGAACTGCGGGTTGTTGCCGACCGTGATCACGAGCGGGCCGTCGGCCGCGTCGAACACGCCGTACGGCACGATCGACGGATGCGCGTTGCCGTAGCGCGGCGGGTCCTCGCCCATCAGCAGCGCGTCGAGCCCGTAGTACGCGGTGATCATCAGCCCGCAGTCGAACAGCGCCATCTCGATGCGCCGCCCGCGCCCCGTCGCATGACGTTCGTACAGCGCCGCGAGGATCGCCTGCGCCGAATACATGCCGGTGAACAGGTCGACCGCCGCGACGCCGAACTTCAGCGGCGGCTGGCCGGCTTCGCCGTTCAGCGCCATCAGCCCGGCCTCGCCCTGCACGACGAGGTCGTAGCCGGGCCGCGCGGCCTCGGCGCCCGAGCGGTCGTAGCCGGAGATCGCGCAGTGCACGAGGCGCGGGTTCAGTTCGGCCAGCGCGTCGTAGCCGAGCCCGAGTTTCTCCGCGCCGCCGAACTTGAAGTTGTGAAGCACTACGTCGGCCTGCGCGGCCAGTTCGCGCGCGAGCCGCCGCCCTTCGTCGGTCTGCAGGTCGACGCAGATCGAACGCTTGCTGCGGTTCACGCTGTTGAAGTAGGTCGTTTCGGTGTCGCCGATCCGCAAGCCCCAGTCGCGCGTGTCGTCGCCGCGCGCCGGATGCTCGACCTTGATCACTTCCGCGCCGAAATCGGCGAGCACCATCGCGCACCACGGCCCCGCGAGCACGCGCGAGAAGTCGAGCACTTTCACGCCGGCCAGCGGCAAAACGCGCGATTCGTTCGTCATCCTTGTCTCCTCCGTTCGCGTCGTTCGTCTTTACTGTTTCGACAGCGCGATGTAGCGCGCGAGATGGTGATCCTCGTCGCCGAGCTGGTGATCGATCATCACGAGGCGCTTCGCGTAGTGCGACAGCGGCAGCTCCCACGTCATCCCGATCCCGCCGTGCAACTGGATGCTCTCCTCGGCGACGAGCGTGCCGATCCGCCCGATGCTGAATTTCGCCGCGGCCAGCGCGCGTTCGCGCACCACGCGCGGCGCATCGAGCTGCGCGGCCGCGTTGATCACGGCCGAGCGCGCCTGCTCGACTTCGAGCAGCAGGTCGGCCATCCGGTGCTGCAGCGCCTGGAAACTGCCGATCGGCAGCCCGAACTGCTTGCGCGTGCGCAGGTACTCGAGCGTGTGCTCCTTCGCGACGTCCATCGCGCCGAGCGCTTCCGCCGACAGCGCGAGCAGCCCGTAGCCGAGCACGCGTTCGAGCAACTCGGCGCCCGCTTCGCCGTCGTGCGCGCCGAGCGCCGCATCGGCCGGCAGCACGACGCGCTCGAAGCGCACTTCGGCCGCGCGGCCGCCGTCGATCTTCCGGTAGTCGCGCAGCGACACGCCCGGCGCGTCGGCCGGCACGACGAACAGGCCGATGCCGGCCGCGTCGTCGTCCTGCCCGGACACGCGCGCACTGACGACGAAGAACGCCGCCTGCGCGGCCTGGTCGACGACGCCCTTCGCGCCCGTGAGCACCCAGCCGTCGCCCGAGCGTTCGGCGCGCGTGCGCACGGTCGTCAGTTCGTAGTGCGAGCCCGGCTCGTCATGCGCGAACGCGGCGCTCGCGCTGCCGTCGATCAGCGCGGCGAGCCGCTCGCGATGCGCGTCGCCGCCGGCGAGCGACAGCGCGCGGCCCGCGAGCAGCGCACCGAGGAACGGCTCGACGACGAGCCCGCGCCCGAGGCATTCGAACACCACGGCGATGTCGAAGCCCGCGCCGCCGAAACCGCCGTCGGCTTCCGCGAACAGCGCGCCGACCGTGCCGAGTTCCGCAAAGCGCTGCCACATCGCGCGATCGAAGCCCTCGGCCGACTGCGCGATGCGATCGCGCACCGGGAACGCATACTGTTCGGCGATAAAGCGGTTCAACGTGTCCGCCAGCATCCGGCGGTCTTCTGTGTGCTGGAAATCCATCGTCGCGCTCCTCGTTACAGCCCGAGCATCATCTTCGCGATGATGTTCTTCTGGATCTCGTTCGAGCCGCCGAAGATCGACAGCTTCCGGTTGTTGAAATACTGCTGCGAGGCGCTCGCCGCTTCGTCCGGGCCGACCGGCTCGCCGTCGTAGTCGGCATCGAGCGCCTCGTCGACGAACGGCTGTGCATACGGTCCCATCGCGCGCCGCATCAGCGCGGTGATCTCCTGGCGGATCTGCGTGCCGCGGATCTTCAGCATCGAGCTTTCCGCGCCCGGCACCCCGCCGCCCGCGACCGCGGCCAGCACGCGCAGGTTGGTCGTGCGCATGTTCTCGAGTTCGATCTCGACACGCGCGACGCGCGCCGCGAAGAACGGATCGTCGGCGAGCGGCCGGCCGTTCTTCATGACCTTCGCGGCAACGGCACGCAGCCGGTCGAGCGCGGCCGTCGAAAAACCGATTCCGGCGATGTTGGTGCGCTCGTACGTGAGCAGGTATTTCGCGTAGGTCCAGCCGCGGTTCTCTTCACCGACGAGGTTCTCCGCCGGCACGCGCACGTCGGTGAAGAACACCTCGTTCACTTCGTGCTCGCCGTCGAGCGTGATGATCGGGCGGACCTCGACGCCCGGCGTATTCATGTCGATCAGCAGGAAGCTGATGCCTTCCTGCTTGCGCACGTCGGTCGCGGTGCGCACGAGGCAGAAGATCATGTTCGCGTAGTGGCCGAGCGTGGTCCACGTCTTCTGGCCGTTCACGATGTAGTGCTCGCCCTGCGCGTCGCGCCCGCGCACCGCGCTCGTCTTCACCGACGCGAGATCGGAGCCGGCGCCCGGCTCCGAATAGCCCTGGCACCACCAGTCGGTGCCGTCGAGAATGCGCGGCAGCCAGCGGCGCTTCTGCGCTTCGTCGCCGTACTTGATCAGCACGGGGCCGAGCATGTTCACGCCGAACGGCACGATGCGCGGCGCACCCGCGAGCGCGCACTCGTTGTCGAACAGGAACTTCTGCGCGACGCTCCAGCCGGGGCCGCCGTACTCGCGCGGCCAGTGGCTCGCGAGCCAGCCGCGCGCGTTGAGTATCGCGTGCCATTCGCGCATGTCGTCGCGCGTGAGATGCAGGCCGCCCTTCACCTTGCGCGCGATGCGCCCGGGCAGTTCGGCTTGCAGGAAGCGCTGCACTTCCGTGCGGAAGGCTTCCTCTTCGAGAGTGAAATTGAGGTCCATCGTCAGTCCATGGCGAATGCGGTTGGCGTTCAGTCGAGGCGGTTCAGGCTCGCGAAATCCGCGCCGCGCGCGACGAGATCGACGAGCAGCGGCGACGGCTTCCAGAACAGCGGATCTTCCTTCGCGAACGCGCGGATATCGGCGAGCACGTTCGCGAGGCCGACCGTGTCCGCGTAATGCATCGGGCCGCCGCGATAACGCGGGAAGCCGTAGCCGTACAGGAACACCGCATCGACGTCGAGCGGGCGCAGCGCGATCTTCTGGTGCACGACGTTCGCGCCTTCGTTGATCATCGCCGCGAGGTAGCGGCGCATGATCTCGTCGTGGGTGAACGTGCGCGGCGCGATGCCCTTCTTCGCGCGCTCTTGCGCGACGATCGCCTCGACTTCCGGGTCCGGCGTGCCGACGCGCGCGCCGTCCGGATACAGGTAGTAGCCGCGCCCGGTCTTCTGGCCGAACCAGCCGCGCTCGCACAGCCGGTCGGAAATCTCCACGTAGCGCGCGCGCGGGTCGCGCGTCGCCGCGCGGCGCTTGCGGGTCGCCCAGCCGATGTCGCCGCCGGCGAGGTCGACGACCTGGAACGGCCCCATCGGGAAGCCGAATTCGCGCACCGCGCGGTCGATCTGGTACGGCGATGCGCCGTCTTCCATCAGGTAGTCGGCCGCCGTGCGGTAGACGGCGAGGATCCGGTTGCCGATGAAGCCGTCGCACACGCCGGCGCGCACCGGCGTCTTCTTCAACTGCTTCGCGAGCGCGAACGCGGTCGCGACCACTTCGGCGCTCACGCGCGCCGGCACGACGATCTCGAGCAGCTTCATCACGTTGGCCGGCGAGAAGAAATGCAGGCCGATCACGTCGGCCGGCCGGTCGATGCTCGCGGCGATCTCGTCGATGTCGAGATACGACGTGTTGGTCGCGAGCACCGCACCCGGCTTGCACGCACGCGCGAGTTCGGCGAACACGGCCTTTTTCACGGCCATGTCCTCGAACACGGCCTCGATCACGACGTCGGCCTGCGCGAGCGCGTCGTACGACGTGCTGCCCTTGAAACGCGCGAGCCGCGCGGCGTGCGCGGCCGGCGTCATCCGCCCTTTCGCGACGAGGCCGTCGTACACCTTCTCGACGTGCGCGCGGCCGCGTGCGAGCGACGCTTCGTCGCGTTCGATCATCGTCACCGGCAGCCCGGCATCGAGCACCGCGACCGCGATGCCCGCGCCCATCGTGCCGCCGCCGACCACGCCGATCCGCTCGACCGGCCGCGCGCTCGCGCGACGTGCCTCGGGCACCTTCGCCGCTTCACGCTCCGCGAAGAACGCATGCACGAGGCCCGCGCGCTGCGGGCTGTCGATGCACTGCAGGAACAGGCTGCGTTCGAGCTTCATCCCCGCGTCGAACGACTGCGTGAGCGCGGCCTCGACCGCGTCGACGATCTTCGCGGGCGAGAAAAGGCCACGCGACTTCTTCGGCAACTCGGCACGCGCCGCGTCGATCGCGGCCTGCGCGGCCGCGCGGTCGGCCAGCCCCTGCGCGTCGCGCGTGCGGCGCACCGGTGCGCCGAGCGACACGAGCTCCTGCGCGTAGGCGAGGCCTTCGGCGAGCGTGTCGTCGCTGTGCGCGATGCGATCGACGAGGCCGAGCGCGAGCGCTTCGTCCGCGCTCGCGTGGCGGCCCGTCAGCATCAGGTCGAGCGCGGCCTTCGCGCCGATCAGGCGCGGCGCGCGCTGCGTGCCGCCCGCGCCGGGCAGCAGGCCGAGCGTGACTTCGGGCAGCCCGAGCTTCGCGCCGGGCACCGCGAGCCGGTAATGCGCGGCGAGCGCGACTTCGAGGCCGCCGCCGAGCGTCGCGCCATGCAGCGCGACCACGACCGGCTTCGTGCCCGATTCGATCCGCTCGCACACGTCGGGCAGCGACGGCGGCACCGGCGGCTTGCCGAATTCGCGGATATCGGCGCCCGCGATGAAGTTGCGGCCGGCGCCGACGATCAGCACCGCGCGGATCGCGTCGTCGGCCTGCGCGGCGTCGAGCGCGTCGGCGAGGCCGCGCCGCACATCGGCGGACAGCGCGTTGACGGGCGCATGGTCGATCGTGACGACGAGCACCTTGTCGCGCCGCTCGCGCGTGACGGTGCCGGCCGGGCCGGTGGGGGAAGCGGGTGAGTTCATCGTGTCTCCTTGACGCGGCGGCAGGCGCGGCGACGCCGGTTCGTGGCTCGCGGCCACGCGAGCGGCGCCGGGGCGCCTGCCCCGGTCCCGCACGAAGCGGGACAAGATCCGGCCGTACGCCGGGCATGACCTGATTCTCGATTGATCGAGATTCATTGACAATTCCCTCCCGCTTTTACAAGCTGTCAAGTCTGACTTGACACTGAATGCTTCCGACCGTTAAACGGGACGGATCAGGAGACGCGACGCATGGACCTGAACGCGCTGACGCTGCTCGTCGAGATCCTCGACGCCGGCAATCTCAGCAAGGCCGCGCAGCGGCTCAAGATGAGCCGCGCGAACGTCAGCTACCGGCTGAACCAGCTCGAGCGCTCGATCGGCCAGCAGCTCGTGCGGCGCACGACGCGGCGCATCGAGCCGACCGAAATCGGGCTGAAGCTGTACGAGCACGGGCGGCGCATCCGCAACGAACTGCTCGCCGCGCAGGAATCGGTGACGACGCTCGGCCAGGACCTGCAGGGCCGCGTGCGGCTGTCGGTGCCGAGCGGCTACGGGCAGATGGTGATGTCCGACTGGCTGCTCGCGTTCAAGCGGCTGCATCCGGGCATCGTGCTCGACGTCGTGTTCGAGAACCGCGTGGAAGACCTGATGCGCGACGAGATCGACATCGCGGTGCGCGTGATGCCCGAGCCGCCGCAGAACCTCGTCGCGCGCGACATGGGCGCGGTGCGCTACGTCGCGTGCGCATCGGCCGCGTTCGCGGCCGAGCACGGGATGCCGGCGAGCCTCGGCGCGTTGTCGGCCTCCCCCGTCGTCACCGCGACGGTGATGGGCCGGCAGCTCAGGATCGCCGCGTATCTCGGCGACGAGCGCCACGAGGTGCTGCTCGAGCCCACGCTGATTTCGGAGAACTTCCTGTTCCTGCGGCAGGCGATCCTCGGCGGGATCGGCGTCGGCATCGTGCCCGACTACGTGGTGCAGGGCGACATCCGGCGCGGCACGGTCGTCACGTCGCTCGACGCGTACCGGCTCAGCATCTTCGGCACGCACATGTACATGCTCTACATGCCGAACCGGCACCACACGCGCGCGACGTCGACGTTCATAGAGTTCATCCTCGAACAGGCCGGAAAGACCGGCCGGGGCGGGCCCGGCGCGATGCGTCAGGGTTTCCTGTCGGGTGACAACCCGCCGGCCGCGCGGCGACAATAGCGCGCCGGGGCGGGCAGCCGCGTTGCGCCGGCATCGTCGCCTCCTTCGAATTCACTGCTGCCGAGGGTTCAATGTTCGACCGGATTCGTCCGCATTCGCGCTCCTGGACGCTGCTCGCCGCCGTCGCGCTCGTCGCGTTCAACGCCGGCTGCACGTCCCCGTCCACGCCGCCGTCGGGCGCGGTGGTGCCCGTCGCCGCCGCATCGGGCGCCGCCGTGCCGCTGCCCGGCGTCCATGCGCCCGAGCTGTCGTCCGGCTGGACCGACAAGCCGGGCTGGACCTCGCAGCATTTCATGATCGCGGCCGCGAATCCGCTCGCGACGCAGGCCGGCTACGACATGCTGAAGGCGGGCGGCACCGCGATCGACGCGGCGATCGCCACGCAGATGGTGCTCGCGCTCGTCGAGCCGCAATCGTCGGGAATCGGCGGCGGTGCGTTCCTGCTGTACTTCGACGGCAAGGCGACGCAGGCGTACGACGGCCGCGAGACCGCGCCGGCCGCCGCGACCGACCGCCTGTTCTACGGGCCGACCGGCCAGCCGATGAGCTTCTACGAAGGCGTCGTCGGCGGGCGCTCGGTCGGCACGCCGGGCGTGCTGCGCATGCTCGACGCCGCGCACCGCGCACACGGCAAGCTGCCGTGGCGCCGCCTGTTCCAGCCGGCGATCCGGCTCGCCGAGCACGGCTTCACGATCAGCCCGCGGCTCGCGACGCTGATCGCGAACGACAAGTACCTGAAGAACGATCCGGCTGCGCGTGCGTATTTCTACAACCCGGACGGCACGCCGAAGGCGGCCGGCACGGTGCTGAAGAACCCCGCGCTCGCAACCGTGCTGCGGCAAGTCGCCGACCGCGGCGCGAACGCGTTCTACAGCGGCGCGATCGCGCGCGACATCGTCACGAAGGTGCGCAGGCACCCGACCAACCCGGGCCTGCTGTCGCTCCAGGATCTCGCGCGCTACAAGGCGAAGGTGCGCGCGCCGCTGTGCGCGGATTACCGGCGCTCGGTGGTGTGCGGGATGCCGCCGCCGTCGTCGGGCGGCCTCGCGATCGCGCAGATGCTCGGCATCCTCGAAGCGATGCCCGACTGGCAGCAGATCGGCGCGCAGAAGCCGGTGCGCAACGACGTCGGCTACGAGCCGACGCCGTTCGCCGCGCACCTGTTCAGCGAAGCCGGGCGGCTCGCCTATGCGGACCGCGCGCGTTATGTCGCCGATCCCGATTTCGTGCCGCTGCCGGGCGGCAGCTGGGCGAGCCTCACCGACAAGACCTATCTCGCGCAGCGCGCGCACCTGATCGGCGACAGCAGCATGGGCGTCGCGCAGGCCGGCACGCCGCAGGGCGCGACGCTCGCGATGGCCGACGACCGCAGCCCCGAGTTGCCGTCGACCTCCGACATCGCGATCGTCGACCGCTACGGCCAGGCGCTGTCGATGACGACGAGCATCGAGGACGCGTTCGGATCGCGGCTGATGGTGCGCGGCTTCATGCTGAACAACCAGCTCACCGATTTCTCGTTCGTGTCGAACGACAACGGCCGGCCGGTCGCGAACCGCGTGCAGCCCGGCAAGCGGCCGCGCTCGGCGATGTCGCCGGAACTCGTGTTCGACAAGAAGACGAAACAGGTGACGATGATCGTCGGCTCGGCCGGCGGCCCCGCGATCATCAATCACGTCGCGAAGACGCTGGTCGGCGTGCTCGACTGGGGGATGACGATGCAGCAGGCGATCGCGCTGCCGAACTTCGGGTCGATGAACGGGCCGACGCAACTCGAACGCGGCCGCGTGTCCGATGCGCTGGCCGACGGGCTGAAGGGCCGCGGGCACGACGTGCGGGTGGTCGAGATGAACTCGGGGCTGCAGGGAATCCAGCGGCTGAACGTGCAGGGGCAGACGGTGTGGTTCGGCGGGGCGGATCCGCGGCGGGAAGGGACCGCGATGGGAGACTGACACGGGCGGCCGGCGTTACGATTTCGCGTAGACTGGCAAGCCCAGTCCCGGCGAGCCATGACATGAATTCGACGACACTCGTGCTGTATGTCATCACCGTATCGGCCGTCACGGTCACGCCCGGCCCGACGATGTTGCTGGCGCTGAACAACGGCGCCACGCGCGGCATGCGCATCGCGGCCTACGGCATCGCCGGCGCCGCGCTGTCCGACCTGATCCTGATCGGCGCGGTCGGATGCGGGCTCGGCGCGCTGATGCAGGCGTCGGAACACCTGTTCGTCATGCTGAAGTGGGCGGGCGCCGCGTACCTGCTGTACCTCGCCTGGGCGCTCTGGCACGCCCCCGCGACCGTTGCGCCGGCCAGCGCCGTGCAGGCCGACGGCGCCCGCGACGGCCGCTCCGCCTTCAAGCGCTCGCTGCTGGTCGCGCTGTCCAATCCGAAGGGCCTGCTGTTCTTCTCGGCGTTCCTGCCGCAGTTCATCCAGCCGCAAGCGAACGTCGCGACGCAGTACGCGACGCTGGCCCTCCTGACGGCCACGATCGACGTCCTGTTGATGGCGCTCTACGCGGCAGGCGGCCATCATGCGATGAAGGTCATGTCCGGCAGCGCGCTGAAATGGCTCAATCGCGGCTGCGCCGGCATGCTGGTCGGGCTGGCGGTTGCGCTCAGCCTCTACCGGCGCGGCACCGCGACCTGATGCAGCACCGCGGCGCACGGCCGCGCGCCGCAACGAATCTCGCTCACCCGCGCCCCTTCCACGGCACCACCCGCTGCTCGACCCACCGCATCGCGAGATCGAACAGCCACGCGATCGCGCCGATGAGCAGAATCCCCATCACAACGATGTCGGTGCGCAGGAAGCTCGATGCGTTGAGCACCATCTGCCCGAGCCCGGCCGTCGCGGCGACCATCTCGGCCGCGACGAGCGTCGTCCAGCCGAACCCGATCGCGATCCGCAGCCCCGTGAGGATTTCCGGCAGCGCGGCCGGCAGCACCACGTGGCGCACGATCTGCGCGAAGCTGCCGCCGAGCGAATACGCGGCGTTGATCTGCTCGACGGTTGCCGCACGCACGCCGGCGCGCGCGGCCATCGCGATCGGCGCGAAGCACGCGAGGAAGATCACGACGAGCTTCGCGGTTTCGTCGATGCCGAACCAGATCACGACGAGCGGCAGATACGCGAGCGGCGGCAGCGGCCGGTAGAACTCCAGCAACGGATCGAGCACGCCGCGCGCGATGCGGCTCACGCCCATCAGGATGCCGGCCGGCACGCCGATCGCGGTCGCGAGCGCGAACGCACCGAACACGCGCGCGGCGCTCCACAGCAGATGGTCTGACAACGGCAGGCCGCCCTGGATGCGGCCGTGCCATGCGTCGACGAATGCCGTCCACACGGCTTCCGGCGCGGGCAGGAACAGCGGCGGCAGCCACTGGCGATGGGTGGCGACCCACCACAGCAGTGCCAGTGCCGCGACCGTCGCCGCGCTCAGCCCGGCCGTCTTCCCCTGCCCCGGCAACCGGTAGCGATGCGATGCGCGAGCCGGCCGCGCCGCGTGACGCCGTTGCGTCGCGCGTTGATCCTGCCCGGGCTCCGCGGCCGTGCGATCGGCCGCCCAAGAATCCTGCGTGCTCATGCTGTCCTGCCTGTGCAAGGTACTGATCCGACCGCGTCCGACCGACGCGCCCTGTCGCGCGAGTTCGTGCATCACGCCGCCGCCTCGGCGGCCTCGTCGCGATGCAGGTACGCGATCAGCCGTTCGCGCCATGCGATGAAATCCGGTGACGACTTCACCGCGCGCGCATCGCGCGATTCGACGTAGCGGCGCGCGAACGGCAGTTCGAAGGTTTCCGCGATCCGGCCGGGGCCGGGCGTCATCACGACGAGACGCGTCGCGAGGAACAGCGCCTCCTCGACGTCGTGCGTAATGAAGAACACCGTCTTGCCGGTGCGTGCCCATACGTCGAGCACGAGCGCCTGCATCGTGCCGCGCGTCATCGCGTCGAGCGCGCCCATCGGCTCGTCCATCAGCAGCACGCGCGGGTCGCTCGCGAGCGCGCGCGCGATGCCGACGCGCTGCTGCATCCCGCCCGACAGCTCGTACACGCGCGCATGCGCATGCCTGTCGAGCCCGACGAGCGCGAGCATCTCCCGCGCCCGCGCTTCGCGTTCGGCCTTCGACACACGTGCGAAGCGCAACCCGAGCGCGACGTTGTCGAGCACGTCGAGCCACGGCAGCAGCGCGTATTTCTGGAACACGACACCGCGATCGGCGCCGGGGCCCGTGACCGGCACGCCGTCGACGCGCACGTCGCCGGTCGTCGGCGCGACGAAGCCGGCCATGCAGTTCAGCAGCGTCGTCTTGCCGCAGCCGGACGCGCCGAGCGCGACGACGAATTCACCGGCCTCGATGCGCAGGTCGACGCGCGCGAGCGCCTGCGTCGTCGGCCGGCCGCGTTCGCCCGGATAGTCGACCGATACCTGACGGACTTCCAGCGTGCTCATGTTCAGGACTCCGCGACGAGTGGGTTGAGTCGCCGCACTCAGCGCGCGGCCTTCTGCACGAACTGCGGATCGACGCCGGCCGAATAGTCGGCGAGCACCGTCTGGATCGTGCCTTGCGATTTGAGGAACGTGGCGGTGGCCGCGAGCGATTTCGCGGCGCCCGACTGCGCACCGCCGCCGAGCCACGTCGGCGACGCCTGCTCGGCCGGCGTCGGGAACGCGTAGAGCGCGAGGCTGGCCGGTACGTCCTGCGCGTTCGCGCCCGACACCTTCGCGACCGCCGCGACCTGCGGCGAGCCGACCTTCCACGCGGCAGCGTGCGCGCGATAGTCGGCATCGGCGGCCGCGAGCACCTTCACGAAGCGCGTGACGAACTCGGGGTTCTCGTGCGCGAACTTGCGGCTCACGACGAAGCCGTCGAAGGTCGCCTTGCCGCTTTCCTTCGCCACCTGGCCCGACGTCGTGAGCACGGTGCCCGACTGCTTGACCTTCGCGAGCACCGGATCCCAGATGTAGGTCGCGTCGATGTCGCCGCGAGCCCACGCCGCCGCGACTTCGGGCGGACGCAGGTTGACGATCTTCACGTCGTTCGGATTGACGCCCACGGCCTGCAGCGCGACGAGCGTATGGAAATGCGACGTCGACACGAACGGCACGCCGATCTTCTTGCCCTTCAGCGCGGCGATGTTGGTGACGCCCGAGCCGTTGCGCGCGACGAGCGCCTCGGCGTCGTTGATGTTGTCGAGCACCCAGAACAGCGAGATGTCGAGCCCCTGCGACAGCCCGGCCGCGATCGGGCTCGAGCCGGCTTCGCCGAGCTGCACGGAGCCCGATGCGAGCGCGCGGATCACGTCGGCGCCGCTGTCGAGCTTGCGGAACGTGACTTTGTAGCCGGTCGCCTTTTCGACTTCACCGCTCGCCTGCGCATAGCGCCACGGCACGACCATGTCCTGGTACGCGATCACGACTTCGCGCGATTCGGCGTGCGCCGCGCCCAGCGCGGCAAAGGCGGTCAGCGCGACGACGGCGCGGCGGATGAAGCTGAAACGGGACATGCGGCTCTCCTTCGAATGCGGGCATTGCTGCGGGAGAGCCGACTATAGGAGCTTTGCGCGCGGCGGGAGCGAACTTATCCTGCGAAGCTATCGATGCCGTTTCAGCTTTGCTTTCCATGCTCGACCGGATTGCGTGTCCGGTCGGGTGACGATTGCCGTGCGAATGCGCGGGCGGCGGCCGCACCAACGAAAAAGCCCGCATCGCTGCGGGCTTTTTTCTGGCTCGTCAGAGGACGACGAAGCAAGCGGGCTCAGACCACCCCTGCGCCATGCGCCTGCAGGTCGGCGTGATAGCTCGACCGCACCATCGCGCCGACGGCCGCGTGCGTGAAGCCCATCTTGTACGCCTCTTCCTCGTACATCTTGAACGTATCGGGATGCACGTACGCGCGCACCGGCAGGTGGTGCTCGGACGGCTGCAGGTACTGGCCGATCGTCAGCATGTCGACGTCGTGCGCGCGCAGGTCGCGCATCACCTGCAGGATTTCCTCTTCGGTCTCGCCGAGGCCGACCATCAGGCCCGACTTCGTCGCGACGTCCGGATGCAGCGCCTTGAAGTCCTTCAGGAGCTTCAGCGAGTGCGCATAGTCCGAACCCGGGCGCGCTTCCTTGTACAGGCGCGGCACCGTTTCGAGGTTATGGTTCATCACGTCCGGCGGCGCGGCGTTCAGGATCGAGATCGCGCGGTCGAGACGGCCGCGGAAGTCCGGCGTCAGGATCTCGATGCGCGTGTCCGGCGACTGCGCGCGCGTTTCGCGGATGCATTCGACGAAGTGGGCGGCGCCGCCGTCGCGCAGGTCGTCGCGGTCGACGCTCGTGATCACCACGTACTTGAGCTTCAGCGCGGCGATCGTGCGCGCGAGGTTCTTCGGTTCATCCGCGTCAAGCGGGTCGGGACGGCCGTGGCCGACGTCGCAGAACGGGCAGCGGCGCGTGCACTTGTCGCCCATGATCATGAACGTCGCGGTGCCCTTGCCGAAGCATTCGCCGATGTTCGGGCAGCTCGCTTCCTCGCACACCGTATGCAGGTTGTGCTCCCGCAGGATCGTCTTGATCTCGTTGAAGCGCGAGCTGCCGGTGGCCGCCTTCACGCGGATCCACTCGGGCTTCTTCAGCTTTTCGATCGGAATGACCTTGATCGGGATGCGCGCCGTCTTCGCCTGCGCCTTCTGCTTGGCGGTCGGATCGTAGGCAGGGGTCGCGGCCGGATCGGCCGGTGCGGGGGAAGCGGTAACGTCAGTCATTCGAATGTTGTTCCAGTGCCTGCGGCTTGTCGGCGGCCGCGGATGCGCCGTCGAGGTTGGCGATCAGACGGCGCACCAGCGTATGGGCGACGTCGTTCCAGTCGGCGGCAACCTCGAGGCTCGCCATGTCGACAGTTTCCAGTCCGGCATAGCCGCACGGGTTGATCGCAAGAAACGGGCGCAGATCCATCTTCACGTTCAGGCTCAGCCCGTGATAGCTGCAGCCGTTGCGGATCTTCAGGCCGAGGGCCGCGATTTTCGCGCCCTCGTGCACGCCGGATGCCACGTAGATCCCGGGCGCGCCCGCCTTGCGGACCGAAGCGAGATTATACGCCGCGAGGGTTTCGATCACGGCCTCCTCGATCTTCGTCACGAGCGTGCGCACCATCAGCTTGCGCCGGCGCAGGTCCAGCAGCAGGTAGGCGACGATCTGGCCGGGGCCGTGGTAGGTGATCTGCCCGCCGCGGTCGACCTTCACGAGCGGCACGCCGCTGTCGGCCACCAGCAGGTGGGCCGGGTCGCCGGCCTGGCCGAGCGTGTAGACGGGCGGGTGCTCGACCAGCCAGATCTCGTCGCCGGTATCGGCCGTGCGCGTATCGGTGAACGCGCGCATCGCGTCGAAGCTCGTTTCGTAGGTCTCGACGCCCCGCCACCGCACGGTAACCGGCGGGGCCGGCTGATCCGGGGACCCGGCGGGCGATGCGGAAACGGCAACAGGCGTGGACACGATGGAAACCGGCGAAACGGACATGGGCGGTAGTTTACCGAAAACCCGTCGGTCTCGCCGGCCTCGGAGGGGGGACGGATCGCCAGTATCCGTCGGAGGAAATGATGGTCAGACGGTGCGCCATCCGTCGTGGAGCAGCGCGCTCACGCGTTCGCGCAGCCGTGCCAGCCCGCCGAGCGCGACTTCCCGGGGCGGCCGCGACACCGAGAACGCCACGCGCGCGCCCTCCCGGCCTTCCGCGCTGAGCCACAGCCGCTCGCCGCGGCGCAGCTTCAGCGTCTCGCCGTCGACCAGGAAGTAATCGTCGACGTCGTTGCTGCGCGTCGCCCACACCGGCCCGCACTGCACCACCAGCCGCGTGCTGCGCTGTACCTTCAACGGCACGGTTTCGCCCACCGGGATTTCGAACGTGATGCTTGAAGAAATTTCTTGCATGATCGACTCCGCCAATAAGTGCTTCGATGGCTACAATCGTAGTCACTTCAAGGCGTCCGACAAAACGACCAATTTTCACGTCGATGTGAGGAAAATTAGCAAATGGACCTCCGCCAGCTGCCTGCGCTGAACGCGATTCGCGCGTTCGAAGCCGCCGCCCGTCACGAGAATTTCTCGCGCGCCGCCGACGAGCTGTACGTCACGCACGGCGCGGTCAGCCACCAGGTGCGCGCGCTCGAGGAAGAGCTCGGCGTGCAGCTGTTCACGCGCAACGGCAAGCGGCTGTGCCTGACCGACGCCGGCATGCGCTACGCGCAGCAGATCCGCACCGCGCTGATGGTCATCGCCGACGCGACGCGCGACGTGCGCGCGAGCGACCGCGACCGGCGGCTCGTGGTGTCGATGCTGTCGTCGTTTGCCGCACGCTTCATCACGCCGCGCATCGGCTCGTTCATCGAACGGCATCCGGAAATCGACGTCGAGCTGCAGTCGACCAACTCGCTCACCGATTTCGCGCGCGACGACGTCGATCTCGCGATCCGCTTCGGCCACGGCAGTTATCCGGGGCTGCATGTCGAGCCGCTGTTCGACGAAGTGTTCTTTCCGGCATGCGCGCCGACGCTGAACGGCGGCAAGCTGCCGCAAACGCCCGCCGATCTCGTGCACTACAACCTGCTGCGCTCGGACGACGAGCTGTGGCGGCCGTGGTTCGACGCGGCCGGACTCAAGACGCTGACCGAGCCGAAACGGGGGATTCTGTACCAGGATTCGTCGAACCTGCTGCTGGCCGCGATCGACGGCCAGGGCATCGCGCTCGTGCGCCGCTCGCTCGCGGTGCACGACCTGCTCGACGGGCGCATCGTGCGCCTGTTCGACATCGACGGGCCGAGCCCGTGGCACTATTTTTTCGTGTGTCCGCCGCCGCTGCTGAACACGCCGCGCGTGCAGGCGTTCAGAACCTGGCTGTTCGAGGAAGTCGCCGAATACAAGCGGCTGTGCGACGAGCTGGACGCGCGGCGCGCGGCGGGGAAGACCCCCGCCGAGTGCGCGCAGGAAGGAGGATGGAAGGCGCTTAAAGTACGACCTTGACCATCGGATGGCCGGTCAGTGCGCGGTAGATGTTGTCGAGCTGTTCCTGGCTCGTCGCCCGCACGGTGATCGTGAGGCCCGTGTAATTGCCGCCGCTCGACGCACGCTCCTCGATCTTCTCGACGTCGATCTCGTTGTCGTGAACGGCCACGACCTTGAAGATCGTGTCCTTGAACTCGGGGTGCGCCTTGCCCATGATCTTGATCGGGAAATCGCACGGAAACTCCAGCAGCGACTCCTTCCGGGTATCGATCGCGCCGGTCACCTCGATGGTTTTGGTCGGTTCGCTCATCATTTTCTCCGGGTTAGGTCAAACTGTTCAAACTCGCGCGCCTTCGCACGCTGGTACGCGTCATACAACGCCGCGAATACGGGGCCCGGCTTGCCGCCATGGACGGGCAGATCGTCGAGCGACGTGACGGGCAGCACTTCCTTCGTGGCCGACGTGATCATGATCTCGTCGGCCGCGCGCAATTCCACTTCGCTGATCTCGCGCGCGACGAACGGGATCCTGCATTCGTCGGCCAGCTCCTCGATCAGCGCGTAGCGGATCCCTTCGAGGATCTTGTTGCTGCGCGGCGGCGCGAGCAGCTCGCCGTTCTTCACGATCCATACGTTCGACGACGAACCTTCCGTCAGGTTGCCGTCGCGCAGCTGCAGCGTCTCGAACGCATCGCGTTCGGCCGCATGCTGCGCCATCAGCACGTTGCCGAGCAGCGAGATCGACTTGATGTCGCAATGCAGCCAGCGGCGGTCCTCGGCCGTCACGCAGCGCACGCCCTGCGCGCGTTCGTCGGCGGACGGCAGGCGCAGCGGGCTCGTCATCACGAACACCGTCGGCACCGCGTTCGCCGGGAACGCGTGGCCGCGCTTCGCGACGCCGCGCGTCACCTGCAGGTAGACGAGCGCGTTGCCGTCGCCGAGCCCTTCGGCATTCGCCGCGACGACGCGCTCGATCAGCGCGCGCCAGCCCGCGTCGTCGTGCGGGCTGGCGATGCCGATCTTCTTCAGGCTGCGCTCGAGCCGCGCCAGATGCTGCTCGATCCGGAACGGCACGTGCGCGCCGTCGTGCGCATAAACGGGCACCACTTCATACACGCCGTCGCCGAAGATGAACCCGCGGTCGAGCACCGGTACACGGGCTTCCGACAGCGGCACCATTTCCTCCTGCGACGACACGCTGAGGTAGACGATCGGTTCGAATTCGGCTTGGCTCATGGTTATGACAGATGGGGATGAAGTCGTGAAAACAAAGACCCGTCGTGCTTACTTCTTCTTGCTGAACATCAGCAGGATCGAGTCCCAGATACGCCCGAAGATACCCGCTTCCGGCACGGCCTGCAGTGCGACGACCGGGAATTCGGACAGCGTCTTGCCGTCGGCGACGATCTTCACCGTGCCGACCTGCTGGCCTGCCGCGAGCGGCGCGATCAGCGGCGCGTTGACGTCGACTTCCGTCTTGACCTTGTCGCCGAGGCCGCGCGGCACGGTCGCCCACTGGTCGCCCTTCACGCCCACCTGCACGGTGTTTTCCTTGCCCTTGTAGATGCGCGGCGTCGACATCGCCTGGCCGCCCTTGAACAGGCGCACCGAATCGAACGCGCTGTAGCCGTAGTTCAGCATCTTCATGCTGTCCTGCGTGCGCTCGCTTTCCTTCTGCTCGCCCATCATCACCGACACCAGGCGGCGCTGGCCGTCCACACCCGGGATCGCGCGCTTCGCCGACGCGATCAGGCAGTAGCCGGCCGCCTGCGTATGGCCCGTCTTCAGGCCGTCGACCGTCGGATCCAGCCACAGCAGGCGGTTGCGGTTGCCCTGGCGGATGTTGTTGTACTTGAATTCCTTCTCCGAGAAGATGCTGTAGTACTGCGGAAAATCGCGGATCAGGTGCGCGGACAGCTTCGCGAGGTCGCCGGCCGTCGTGTAGTGGTTCGGGTCGGGCATGCCGTTCACGTCGGCGAAGTGCGTGCCCTTCATGCCGAGGCGCGCCGCCTCGTCGTTCATCATCGTGACGAACTGCCCTTCGCTGCCGCCGACCAGTTCGGCCAGCGCGATCGCGGCGTCGTTGCCCGACTGGATGATCATCCCGTACACCAGGTCGTGCACCGACACCGGCTTGTTCGCCTCGATGAACATGCGCGACTCGTCGCGGCCGACGCGGCGCACGGCTTCGCTCGGCGTGACGATCTGCTCCATCGAGATCTTCTTCTTGTCGAGCGCCTCGAACACGAGGTACGCCGTCATCAGCTTCGTCAGCGATGCGGGCTCGACGCGTTCATCGGCATTGCCCGACGCGAGCACCGTGTTGCTGGTCGCATCGACGAGCACCCACGAGCGCGCATTCACGCCCGGCGGCGGCACCGCGCCCGGCATGTAGGTCGCGGGCGCGCCGGTGAACTGCTCGGCGGCCGGCGCCGCATGCGCGGCCTTGGCCTTGGCGGCCGGCTTGGCCTCGGCGACGACGATCGTCGACGCGAGCGCGACAGGCAGCATCACGCCGAGCGCGACGTTGCGCGCGGCGGTGCCGAAGGCGATGGAGGAAGCGAGGGACTTGAGGCCTTGGGAAGACAGACGCATGATCGATTCAGGCTGATGGCAGAAAGTGCGGTGCGAAACGCGCAGGGTTGAACGGCAAGGCGGCGGGCGTTTCGGGCACTCGCCCGAAATCGTCGGGCGACGCGAAACGCGCCGGTTGGACTCGTGCGGGCGCGTTCGGTTCGCGGCCGTCGCGAGCGGGCGGACAGGCGGCGAAACGAGCGCCGCATGGGCCCAGCCGGGCCGCGGGCGACGCGGAATCCGGCCATTATACGTGGCCGCGCAGCGCGTTTTCGCGAACCTGGCGCAGGATCGCCGTCCATCTTCATCGGGCGCGGGGTGCCGGCAAGCTGCGCGTCATCGCACGCGAAGGTGTGCGAAAGGTGTGCGCAGGAGAAGGAGAAGTCGGGTCGCGCCGCACGCCGCGGCGCGATGTCGCGAGAAGGGAAACGCGCATCCGGCGCCGGCCGGAGCACGTATAGCAACACCGTGCGGGCCGGCGTCGCGCCGGCCTCCCGCGTGCCGGCTAGCGCCAGGCGTCGACGATGATGCGTTTGAGCACGTGCAGCTTGCGATGCAGGAAATGCTCGGCGCCGGGGATCACGACGACCGGCAGTTCCTGCGGCCGCGCCCAGTCGTACACCGACGCGATCGGCACCGTGTCGTCGGTTTCGCCGTGGATCACGAGCGTGTTCTCGGGCACGTCGGCCACCTGCCAGCGGCTCGCTGCCGTGCCGACGAACACCATCCGTTCGATCGTCTCGCCCGCGTCGCGCAGCCGCTTCGCGACGTGCGACAGCACGAAGGTGCCGAACGAGAAGCCCGCGAGCACGAGCGGCAGGTCCGCATACGCGGGCTGCGCGCGCATGTGCGCGAGCACCGCGAGCAGGTCGTCGGCCTCGCCGGTGCCGTTGTCGTGCACGCCTTCGGTCGCGCCGACGCCGCGGAAGTTCGACCGGAACACGACGTAGTTCAACTGCACGAGCGTGCGCGCGAGCGTTTGCGCGACCTTGTTGTCCATCGTGCCGCCGAACAGCGGATGCGGATGCGCGACGAGCGCGATGCCGCGCGGCGCGGCGCCGCCTTCGCGCACGGCATCGGGGAGGTCGACCGCGATTTCGATCTGCCCGACCGGGCCCGCGATCAGCGATTTCTGCGTATGAACGTTCATTCGGCCGGCCCGCTCAGATTTTCAGGCGGTCGACGACCTTGCCGTCGCGCAGGTGCGATTCGACGATCTCGTCGATGTCGGCCTGGTCGACGTACGTGTACCACGTGCCTTCCGGATACACGACCATCACCGGCCCTTCCTCGCAGCGGTCGAGGCAGCCGGCCTTGTTGATGCGAACCTTGCCGGGCCCCGCGAGGCCGAGCTCCTTCACGCGCTTTTTCGCGTATTCCTGCATGGTCTGCGCGTCGCATTGCGCGCAGCTCGGGCGTTCGGCGCCCGGTTCGCGCTGGTTCAGGCAGAAGAAGACGTGGTGCTGGTAGTAGGAATCCATGGTGGTGGCGAGCTGCCCGGCGCAAGGCCGTGCGGAAAAAGGAGCGGTTGCCGCTGCGCGGGGCAACGGGCGTGTAGGGTTCGGTGCCCGGCGGCGCTTGGGTGCCAGCGGATTCGTGCTCGTGACGACGCGCAAACCGCAGCGATGCCTGGCGGTATCGCGAGGATTTGCAACGCGGCCACGGGTGCGAAGGCGCCGCACACACGTGCCGATCGGTGCCGAACACTGCACTCGTGCGGACGATTATAACGAGGGGCGCACGCCGCTGCCCGCGGTACCGCCGCGGCCATCGCGGCGCAACCGCCGCAGCCTTCGCGTCAGCGGCGCAGCACGGCCGGCAGCCATGCGTGCTCGACGCGCTGGCCGAGCCAGATCAGCGCCGCGTAGGGCCAGATCCACGCGAGCCAGCGTGCAAGGCTGTTGAAGTGCACGTAACGGCCCTGCCGCCAGCCCGACAGCGTGAAGTCGAAGAACGGGTTGACGGGCAGCAGGTTCACGAGCGCCACGCCGGCCAGCAGCGCGAGCGCAGCCAGTGTCGCGCGCCACGTCGCCGGCACGTGCAGCGCGACGAGCGCGGCCGCGAAGCCGAGCTCGATCCCGAGCCGCGCGCCGGGCGTCGCCCACACGACGACGAGGCCGGTGGCCGACTGCATGAAGGTCGCGGCCGCCTTCAGCACGAGCGTCGCGGCGACGAGCGCGATCAGCAGCCGGATGCGCGGTGCGCGCGGCCGCATCGCGAGCGACGCGATCGCCAGCGCGGCGAACAGCATCAGGCCGCCGAGCGCGGCCTCCCATGCGGAGTCGGACAGCCAGCCGTCGACGCGCTCGGGCCATTCGCCCACGCGCCACGCGGCCGGCAGCCACGCGAGCAGCGTGTCCTGCATCGACGCGTCGGCACGCTCCCACAGCGCGGCCGGCCAGTCGCCGATGCCGAACAGGAACGGCGACGGGAACAGGATCGCGAACGGCCACAGCCCGGCGAGCAGCAGCGGCGTCGCACCGTCGTCCTCGAACCACGCGAAGCGCAGCCGGCGCAGCGCGCCGCGATCGAGCAGCGCACCGGTGGCCGGCGCGACGAGCGCCGCCCCCAGCAGCGCGCCGAGCGCGTTGGCCGCGAGATCGAGATTCGACGCGACGCGCGTCGGCAGGTAGGTTTGCAGCGCTTCCATCGCGCCCGACAGCAGCACGCCGAGCCCGGCCGCGATCAGCGTCGCGGCCACGCCGCGCCAGCGCGGGTGCAGCGCGAGCACGCCGAGCGCGCCGAACGGCAGGTAGCCGAGCACGTTCGTGACGACGTCGAATGCGGTCACGTAGCGCTGCATCGGCGCGAACAGGTAGTCGAACGGCCCGATGCCGAGCGATACCCAGCCTGCGAACGGATACAGCGACGCGTAGACGATGAGTGCCGCGTAGGCGGCAAAGGCCTGCCGCGCGAGCGGCGATGCGCGAGGCGTGCCGGTCGCGCTCATCGCGGCTGCGCGGCACGCGTCACGGCGTGCCCGCGTACGCCTGGATGCCGACCCATGCGGCGATCTGCGACACGAGCTCGTTGCTCGCCGCCGCGAGCGCGCGGGCGCCGCCCGCCGCGTCGGGCGTGCTCGACGGCGCGCGCGCGACGAACGTGCGCTGGCCGAGCACCTTGCCGTCCAGCGTCAGCGTCGCGCGCGCGGTGACAGCGCCGTAGCTCTGCGACTGGCCGTCGAACACCTGCTCGAATTCGTTCAGGTCGACCTTGAGGGTCGGCGCGCGCACGCCGTCGGCCCCTTCGAGCACCGTGCCGCGCGACGACAGCGCTCCGCGCAGCCGCTGCGTGAGCAGTTGTGCGGGCGGTGCCGTCCAGCGGCTGTCGCGATAGACGGCCACGTGCTGCGCGTCCACGTACGCGAGGCGGTACGCGAATTTGTCGGAGTCGAGCGCGTCGGGCACGACGACGTCGAGCACCTTCAGCGCGGGGGCCGTGCCCGCGGTCACGACCGGAGTGGCCGGCCCGAGGTCGTAGCGGACATTCGACAGCGCCGCGCTGTTGCCGGCGCAGCCGGCCGCGAGCGACAGCGTCAGCACGGCAAGCGCGGCCGCGGCCGGACGCAGCGCGCGGTCAAGGATTCGTGGCATGGCGTGTTCCTGCATGATGTTTCCGGTTTCGATGGGGGTCACTGCCGGGCCGTCGCGCCGGGCCAGACGAAGCCCGCTTCGCCGGGCCCCGGCGCCGCGCCGGGCGAACCGAACAACAGACTGCGCGGGTTGCGGCCAAGTTCACCGGCCACGTCCTTCAATTGCCGCGACGCATCGCCGACGCTGCCGGCCAGCGCGTTGAAGCGCGGCAACGTGTCGTACTGCACGCGCGCGTTGAGATCGTTCAGCGCGACGCCGACCTGCTCGGCGGCCGTGCCGGCCTTGTTCAGGTTCGACACGAGCGGCCCGTTCGGCTGCAGCAGCGTGTTCGCCGACGCCATCGCGCGGTTCACCTCGTGCATCGTTTCCGGCAGCGCGGTGACCGCCGGGCCGAGCTGCTTGGTCAGCGTGGCGGCCCCGTCGGCCGCGTGCTGCAGGCTTTCGGCGGTCGCGCGCAACTGCTCGCGCATCTCGGGCGACATCAGCGCATTCGCGCTCTTCGCGGCCAGCTCGAGCTGCCGCAGCAGCACGTCGCCGCGCTCCTGGATCTGGTCGAACAGGCTCGGCCGCATCGGGATCTGCGCGATCGCCTTCGGCGACGACGGCAGTGGCGCCAGGTCGCGGCCCGTGTCCTCGAGCTGCACGAACGCGATCCCCGTCACGCCCTGGAAGCCGAGGCTGCCGTAGGTCGACTGCGTGATCGGCGCGTCGTGGTCGACGAGGATCCGGATCCTGATCTGCCCCGGGTGCGCGCGGTCGAAGCCGATCGACTGCACCTTGCCGACGTCGAGGCCGCGAAAGCGCACGGCCGCGTCCGGGAACAGCCCCGTCACGTTGGTGCGCGCGAGCAGGTCGTACGGCACGCGCACGGTGCGGTCGACGTTGAACCAGAACACGGTGCCCGCGATCGCGAGCGTCAGCGCGATCGTGAACAGGCCGGCCCAGAACGCATGTGATTTGTTTTCCATTCGAGGATTCCTTCGTGCCTACAGCTCGACGCTCGACAGCGCCGGTTCGAGGGCCGCCTTCGGCAGCTTCGCGCGCCGCTCGGGCGGCAGCGCCTGCAATGCGCGGCGCCCGCGCAGCCCCAGGAAATATTCGTGGATGAACGGATGGTCGACGTTCGCGGCCTCCTCCACCGGCGCGGCGACCAGCACCTTGCGGTCGGCCAGCACCGCGACACGCGTCGACAGCGCGACCATCGTGTCGAGATCGTGCGTCACCATCACGACGGTCAGCCCGAGCGTGCGGTGGAGCGTCGCGATCAGCTCGACGAATTCGTCCGACGCCTGCGGATCGAGGCCGGCCGTCGGCTCGTCGAGGAACAGCAGCTCGGGCTCGAGCGCGATCGCGCGCGCGATGCCGACCCGCTTGACCATCCCGCCCGACAGCGCGGCCGGCATCTTCGACGCGTGCTTGCACGGCAGCCCGACCATCTCGAGCTTGAGCATCACGATGTCGTGCAGCAGGTCCGGCGGCACGCGGCCGAGCTCGCGCAGCGGCTGCGCGACGTTGTCGAACACCGTCATCGACGAGAACAGCGCGCCCTGCTGGAACAGCATCCCGGAGCGCGTGCGCATCATCCGCGCGCTCGCGTCGTCGATCGTCGCCGTATCCTCGCCGAACACCTTGATCGTGCCCGACGTCGGCCGCTCGAGGCCGAGGATCTGCCGCACGAGCGTGGTCTTGCCGGAGCCCGAGCCGCCGACGATCGACACGATCTCGCCGCGTCGCACGTCGAAGTCGAGCTTCTGATGAATGATGTTGCGCCCGTAGCGCTTGGTCAGGTTGCGCACCTCGATCACGAGATCGCCGGGAGCGGCCGCCGCGGCCGGCCGCTCGCCGACCGACCCGGCACCGATGGCCGCGGCGTGCGCGGTCGTTTCGTTCGATGCGTTCATCCGAGCCCCACGTTCTGGAACAGGATCGCGAACACCGCGTCGGCGAGGATCACGACCGTGATCGACGTCACGACCGACGTGGTCGTGCCTTCGCCGAGGCTCTGCGAGTTCGCCTTGATCCGGAAGCCGAAATGGCAGGCGACCAGCGCGATCAGCATGCCGAACACGACGCCCTTGCCGACCCCGATGTACAGGTTCGCGATCGGCACGACGCCCGGCAGCGAGCGCACGAAATAGTTGACGTCGATCCCGAGCACGAGCTTCGCGGCGAGCGCGCCGCCCGTCAGCGCGATGATGTTCGTCCACATCACGAGCAGCGGCATCGCGACGCCGAGCGCGAGCACGCGCGGCAGGATCAGCCGCAGCCCGTGCGGGATGCCCATCACGCGCATCGCGTCGAGCTCCTCGGTCACGCGCATCACGCCGATCTGCGCGGTGATCGCCGAGCCGGAGCGGCCCGCGACGAGAATCGCCGACAGCACCGGGCCGAGCTCGCGGATCACCGACAGCCCGAGGATGTTCACGATGTAGCGGTTCGCGCCGAACATCTGCAGTTGCTGCGCGGACAGGTAGCTGAGCACGATGCCGATCAGGAACGCGACGAGCGCGGTGATCGGCAGCGCCTGGGCGCCCGCGCTGTAGATGTTCGCGGAGGTCTCCTTCCACGGCATCGTCTGCGGACGGCGCAACACCGACAGCGCATCGAGGATCACGAGGCCGAACAGCGCGATACCGCCCTGCAGGTGCTCGCCGAACCGGAAGATCGCCTGGCCGAGCCGCGTGACGGGATCGACGCGCACGACGCGCTCGGGCGCCTCGCGCTCGCTGTCGAGCCGCTCGATGCGCTCGAAGATCGTGCGCTGCGTGGCGCTCAGCGCGACGCCGTCCGGCAGCTTGCGACCCCACACGCGCCACAGCGCCTGGCCGCCGACGTGGTCGAGCCGCTCGATGCCGGACAGATCCCATTCGCTCACGCGCCCGGACGCGATGCTCGCGATACGGCGCGCCACCGCGCCGCGATTGCGTGCAAGCGCGAGCGCGGTCCACTGGCCGGTCAGGCGCACCGTCTGGCCCTGGCCGCCGGCGTCGACCGACAGGCCGGGAGGAGTCTCGAAGTCCAAGGGCAGGTTGTTTGCAAAAAGGTGACAGCGGCCATTGTAGCGAACCGCCCGGCGCCGCGACGTGAGGATTTCCGTGCGGGCGGCGAGCTCGGGGCGCGCAGCCGGGGAGCCCGCCCCGGCGTGCGCGAGGAAGCCGCCGCCCGTTGCCCGATGCCGACGTCACCACCTTTCATTCTTCCGTCACGTTTCCTTTCGATACTCTCTCGCGCCGCACATCAGGCCGTCGGCGCCCCGCGCCGCCAATCGTTGCGCACCTCGCGTTTCATAAAACAGAACACCGAACAGGACAACCGATGCGTCTCCCCCTGCTTTCCCGCCGTCGCGTGCCGGCCATCGCCGCGCTCGCCAGCCTCGCCTTCATCCTCGCCGCCTGCGGCGGCGACGACGTCACCTCGCCGCCGGCGACGCCGCCGGCAGCCCAGGCGCCCGTCGGCACGACGGCCACGCTCGCCCTGCTCGAGACGACCGACCTGCACACCAACGTGCTGTCGTACGACTATTTCAAGCTCGCCGCCGACAATTCGCTCGGTTTCGAACGCGTGTCGACGCTGATCGCGCAGGCGCGCAAGCAGTACCCGAACACGCTGCTGCTCGACAACGGCGACACGATCCAGGGCACCGCGCTGTCCGACTACCAGGCGCTCGTGAAGCCGGTCGGCTGCGACCAGACGCTCGCGATCTACAAGGTGATGAACGCCGCGAAATTCGACGGCGGCGGGATCGGCAACCACGAATTCAACTACGGGCTGCCGTACCTGTCGCAGGTGACCGGCAACACGTTCGAGGTCGACGGCCTGCCGGCGCCGGCCCAGCAGAAGAAATGCGCGGGCCCGAACTTCCCGCAGGTGCTCGCGAACGTGATCAGCGCGAAGACCAACGCGCCGCTGTTCACGCCGTACACGATCCTGACCCGCACCGTGACCGCGACCACGCCGGACGGCAAGACGGTCAGCGCGCCCGTGAAGATCGGCATCATCGGCTTCACGCCGCCCGCGATCATGAACTGGGACAAGCGCTGGCTCGACGGCAAGGTCTACACGACCGGCCTGAAGGAAGCGGCCGAGAAGTACATTCCGGAGATGCGCGCGAAGGGCGCCGATCTCGTCGTCGCGATCTCGCACGGCGGCCTCGACAATTCCGCGTATTCGCCGACGATGGAGAACGGCAGCTGGTGGCTGTCGAAGGTGACCGGCATCGACGCGATGCTGATCGGCCACTCGCACCAGGTGTTCCCGGACGCGAACAGCACCGTGTCGCAGTTCAACCTGCCGGGCGTCGACAAGGTCAAGGGCACCGTCAACGGCGTGCCGACCGTGATGGCCAACTACTGGGGCAAGCACCTCGGCGTGATCAAGCTCGGCCTGAAGTTCGACGGCAAGACGTGGAGCGTCGACAAGTCGCAGACGACCGTCGAGGCGCGGCCGATCCAGAACGCCGACAAGAGCTACGTGGCGGCCGATCCGTCGGTTTCCGCCGCGATCGCCGCCGAGCACCAGGCGACGATCGACTATGTGAAGACGCCGATCGGCTCGACCGACTACCGGATGAACTCGTACTTCGCCGATGTCGGCGATCCGGGCGCGATCCAGATCGTCAACGAGGCGCAGGCCGACTACGTGAAGACCTACGTGCAGGCGAACCTGCCGCAATACGCGTCGCTGCCGGTGCTGTCGGTCAGCGCGCCGTTCAAGAGCGGCTTCGGCGGCGGCACCGACTACACCGACGTCGCACCGGGCGCGCTCGCGATCAACAACGCGGCCGACCTGTACCTGTATCCGAACACCGTGTATGCGGTGAAGGTCAGCGGCGCCGACGTGAAGAACTGGCTCGAAACCGCCGCGAAGCGCTTCAACCGGATCGACCCGACCAAGGCGACCGTGCAGCCGCTCGTCAGCACCTTCCCCGGCTACAACTTCGACATGTTCACGTCGGCCGATCTCGCGTATGAAATCGACGTCACGCAGCCGGTCGGCAGCCGGATCAGGAACCTGACGTACAAGGGCGCGCCGATCGACCCGAACGCGCAGTTCATCGTCGCGACCAACAACTACCGCGCGAGCGGCGGCGGCAACTTCCCGGGCCTCGACGGCAGCAAGACGATCTTCGCGTCGCCGGATGCGAACCGCGACGTGCTGATCGCGTTCATCAAGAAACGCGGCGCGATCACGCGCACGGCGGACGGCGCGCAGCGCAGCTGGCGCTTCACGAAGCTCGCGAGCTCGGTCGCGCACGTGCAGTTCGCGTCCGCACCGAACCGCCTCGGCGACGCGGCGGCGGCCGGCCTGACCGGCATCACGCAGGTCGCAGCCGACGACGGCTCCGGCAAGAACCTCGCCACCTACGAGATCGACCTCACGCAATGAGACACGCGATGCAACCGATCCGGACGATGCGGCCGGCCGAATCCGGCCTCGCCGCTGCCGCGCGGCGCGTGCTGCGCGCGAAACTTCCGCCGGCCGCGCTGCTCGCGGCGGCGGCCGTGACCGTCGCGGCCGTCGTCGCGGCGACCGGCCTGCACGGCGCCGGCTCCACGCCGAGCGCCGCGCAGCTCGACGAGTGGCAGGCAATGGTCACGCAGGCCACCGAGCCGCACGCGCTCGCGCAGTTGCGCACGCTGGCGCGCCGCGGCTCGGGCGACGCGCAGGCGGCGCTCGGCATCGCGCTCGTCGACGCGCGCGAACCGGGGCTGCGCGACGAGGGGCGCGGCTGGCTGGAAACGGCCGCGACGGCGGACGGCAAGGCCGACGCGCCGGCCGCCCGGCGGGCGCAGCTCGCGCTCGGCAAGGCGTTGCTGCTCGGCAGCAGCGACATGCCGAAGGACTATGCACGCGCCCGCACACTGCTCGGCGAAGCGGCCGCGCAGGGCGACCCGGCCGCCGCGTATTACCTCGGGCTGATCTATCGCAGCGGCTACGGGATCGCCGCCGATCCCGTGCAGGCCGCGCACTGGTTCGAGGTCGCGTCGCGCGCGGACATCCCGGCCGCGGACTTCATGCTCGCGAACGCGTACCGCGACGGCAGCGGCGTGCCGCGCGACGACGCACGCGCGCTCGCGCTGTATCGCCGGGCCGCCGAGCACGAGTTGCCGGAAGCCGTGCAGACGCTCGCGATGGCCTATCGCAACGGCGAGCTCGGGCTCAAGCCCGACGCGGACGAATTCCACGCGCAGTGGATCGAGACCGCGCATGCGCTGAAGCATCCGGTCGTCGCGCCGTAACGCGAACCCGCATCGCACCGGCTGCCTGACGCGCAAGCCCCGACGCGCCGCGCATCGATCATCCGGCAACGGAATCGATCGCGGCGCGCGGGTGCGCGCCTGTTGCATTGCCGCCACCCGGCCGCTCCCCGTCGATCGGCCGGCGTGCGGCGATGCATTAACATGCAGCCTCACAATAAAACCTGAGAGAACTGCATTCATGTCCCTTCGCCTGTCCGGGCGTCGCGCTGCTGCCGTCGGCGCCGCCGCCATTGCCATTGCCCTCTCCGCCGCGCCGCTCGCTGCATTCGCCGCGCCGCCCGCCCAACCCGACATCTTCAACGCCGCGATCTGCAATCCGCCGTTCACGTCGGACCTGATGGACTCGATCTACAACACCGTCAAGGCCACCGATCCGAAGCCGGACGAATCGATGCTGGGCGCCGCGGTCTTCCGTCTGCCGGAGCCGATCCACCGGGACGGCTTCACGACGCAGCACGTCGTGTTCACCAGCACCGGGATCGGCGTGCTCGTGGACGGCGAAGTCGCCGGCCAGCTCGCGCAACGCTACAAGCTCGCGCCGGAAAAGGGGCACCTGCTGGGCGCGTCGTCGGCAGGCTATTCGCGCCGCCTGACGGTGCGCGGCCCGGGCGGCGCGCTGATCCTCGTGTCGGCGCGCCAGGGCCCGGCGCTGAAGGGTAAGACGCTGCTTGCGTGCGAAATGACGTCCGAAGAAGACATCAAGGCGCTGGAGCAGATGGAAAAGCATTGAGTCGTGCGGCGGCACGCCGGCGCCGCGCGCATGCGGGCGGCCGCGCGCCGCCCTAGCGGTAGATGCTGGTCGGTCATTGCCGATTGGTCACCGCCGATTGGTCGCTGCCGGTTGGTCACTGCCGATTGGTCACTG
>NZ_LDUL01000034.1:0-102881 GCF_001043615.1 Burkholderia sp. LK4 | reverse complement strand
CGGTGGGGGGGCGGCTGCGGGGCAGGGCGCGGCAATCAGCGCGACGCTGGCCCCGCGCCGGAGAAGAACAGGGTGCAAAGCTGGTCGGCGACCCGCTCCAGCGAGCCCTTTTGCGGGTTGAACCACGACTGGATCGAGTTGATGCTGCCCAGGATGTGGATGCGCGCGAGGGGAATGTCCACGTCGTCGCGGAGCCTGCCTTCGGCACGCAGGTCTTCCAGCAACCCGTTCCAGAGCGTCTGGTGATGTTCGCGCCGCACGACCTGCCGTTCGCGGATCGTGTCGGGCAACTGGCCCAGCAGCCGGCCGTGCGCGACCGCGAAATCGCCGTGCATGACGAGGCCGCGCATCTGCCCGAGTACCGCCGCACGGAACCGTTGCTCGGCGGTGGCGCCGGCGCCGAGTGCGTCCAGCTGCTCGTTCAGGTGATGGAGGATGTGCAAGGCACCTTGCTCCATCACCGCTTCGACGAGTTCTTCCTTCGACGAGAAGTGGTAGTAGATGCTCGCGGCCTCGATGCCGGCCTGATCGGCGATGTTGCGCATCGTCGTGGCCGAATAGCCTTGCAGGCCGAACGTGCGGGCGGCAAAACGGATCAGCGATTCACGCGTCTCGCACGTACCGGCGGAATTCGATTTCGATCGTTTGGCCATTCCCCTGGTTGCCTGTACATGGTGAGTCATGTCGACATACTAACAGTAGTTAGGTTGACGCAAGGAGAATCGGAATGCACGAACGGATCGCCGCGCGAAGCAGGCGATCCGTTCGTTGTCCGTCCGGTCGGCGCGGTGCGCGGTTGCGCGCACCGGCCGTGTACCGGTCGTGGTTCGCGTTACAGCGCGCCCTTGAAGAACGGCGCGAGCACGGAAACCGCCTCGTCAACGTATTGCGGGACGTCGTACAGCGACATGTGGTTCGCGCCTTCGACCACATGGAAGCGCTTGTCCGCGCTGGCGGCACGTGCAAACAGGTCGTCGCTCATCCACTTGCTGCCCGCGACGCTGCCGGCCACGATCTGCAGCGGCTGCGTGAGGAATGCTTCAGCCTTGTTGTACGCGTCGTACGTGATGATCTGGTTGAGGCTGCGGGCCGTCATGAAGCCAGGCGCGTTCGGGTGCTCGCAGCGCGGCGTATGGTAGTACTCCCATGCTTCTTCCAGTTCCTTGTTCGGTGCGTCTTCCTTGCGCATCGGCGCGAGCGGCAGCGTGGCCAGTTGCGCGCCCGACGCGTCGCTGGTGCGCGCTTGCGAACCGTGCGCGATGTACGGGATCGCATCGGCGTCCTTCACTGTGTTTTCCCAGCCGTTGCGGAACATCGAACCGATGTTGACCGCGCTGACCGTGCCGAGGGCCTTGATGCGCCGGTCGTTGATGGCCGCGTTGGCCGCGTAGCCGCCGCCCGCACAGATCCCCATCGCGCCGATCCGCTCGACGTCGACGTACGGCAGCGTGGTCAGGTAGTCGACCACCGCGCTGACGTCTTCCGTGCGGATATACGGGTTTTCGAGCTGGCGCGGTTCGCCGGTGCTTTCGCCTTGATACGACGCATCGAACGCGATCGCGACGAGACCGTTCTCGGCCAGTTTCTGCGCGTACAGGCCGGCCGTCTGTTCCTTCACGCCGCCGCCCGGATGAGCGACGACGACGGCCGGGTATTTCGCGTTCGAATCGAAACCGGCGGGAACGTGAATCACGGCGGCAATCGTGACGCCCTGGCCGTTCAGGTTCTTGAAGTTGACTTTCTGCATGATGGGTAACTCCAGTGGTGGGTGGCAACGAGGTGATGTGATGCCATGGTAGGCAAGAAATTGATTCGGATATATGGGCTAAAACAGACTTCAGTGTTAAGCCCGTCTTTACAGAATCTGAGGCGCGCGCTTCGCCACGATGCGTTGCCCAAGGCCGCGATTGTTAAGGCTGGCATACGACTGATGTCAGATTTGCGCGCTTGAGTAATGCCAATCGGCCCCTACGATAGGAGGGTCCGCCGCACCACCGGCCCGGGCCGCGTGTCGCGAGTCCAGCGTCGGTGAGGCGAGCGCCACATCACGGCGGCGTCGAGCCGCACGTTCCACTCCATGCCGCACCGTGAACGCACCGCGTGCGGCAGCCAATCAGGGATTCCCATGACTCAAGCATTTCAGACGCTGTTCCAGCCGCTCACGTTTCCGAACGGCGTCACGTTCCGCAACCGCGTGCTGATGGCGCCGATGACCACCTGGTCGTCGAATCCGGACGGCACCGTGTCCGATCAGGAGCTCGCGTATTACCGCCGCCGCGCGAACGGCGTCGGCGCGGTGCTGACCGGCTGCACGCACGTGGCGGAAAGCGGCATCGGCTTCACCGACGAATTCGCGGCGCACGACGATCGTTACGTGCCGAGCCTGCGCAAGCTGGCGGACGCCGCGAAAAGCGGCGGGGCGCCCGCGATTCTTCAGATCTTTCACGCGGGCAACAAGGCGGTGCCGGCGCTCGTGCCGGACGGCGTGCTCGTCAGCGCGAGCGCGATGAAGGCGCCGCCCGGGCCGTTCAACAGCGGCGAACTCGAGAGCCGCGCGCTGACCCACGACGAAATCGGCGAGATGATCCGCGCGTTCGGCGAAACCACGCGACGCGCGATCGAAGCCGGTTTCGACGGCGTCGAGCTGCACGGCGCACACGGTTTCCTGATCCAGAATTTCTTCTCGCCGCGCTTCAATCAGCGCACCGACGCGTGGGGCGGCTCGCTCGAGAACCGGATGCGTTTCCCGCTTGCGCTGGTTGCCGAACTCAAGCGCGTGATCGCGCTGCATGCGGATCGTCCGTTCGTGCTCGGCTACCGGATCTCGCCGGAAGAACCCGATGCGGACGGGTTGCGCATCGGCGATGCGCTGACGCTGGTCGATCGCCTGATCGTGGCGGGCATCGACTACATCCACGTGTCGCTGACGGACCTGCTGAATGCGAAACCGCTCGATGCGAGCGACGAGCGCCGCACGATCGAGCGCGTCGCCGACATCGTGCAGGGCCGCGTGCCGCTGATGGCGGCTGGCACGATCAGGACGCCCGCAGAGGCGGAAGCCGCGCTTGGGCTGGGCGTGTCGGTGGTGGCGGTGGGCAAGGGGCTCGTGATGAATCCCGGCTGGGTCGAGCATGCACAACGTGGCGACGCTGCCGCGATCAATACGCAGTTGAATCCGTCCGATGTGCCGCGGCTCGGGATTCCCGACAAGCTGTGGGGTGTCATCGACGCGACGACCGGCTGGTTCCCGGTGCAGCGCGACGCGCGTTCGGCCGCCTGACGCAGCGATGCCGCTGGCGGGGCAACCCGGCGGCGGCATCGGTCGCGGCGCGGCCGCGGCGCCTACAGCGTGAGCTGCAGGCTAGGGCGAATCTCGAGCTCATTGATGAGCACACCCGGCGGTTGCGCAAAGCTGTACACCAGCGCGCGGGCGACATCTTCGGGCAGCAATGCACCGATCGCGTCGCGACGCTCGCGCATCGCTTCGGCCGGGACGTTGTGCCCCCATTCGGTATGCACGGCACCGGGGTAGATCAGCGACACACGGATGCCGTCGCCGGCCAGTTCCTGCCGCAAGCCTTCGCAAAAGCCGCCAACCGCGAACTTGGTCGCGCAGTACACGGCCCAGTTCGGTGCCCCCGTCTTGCCGCCGACGCTGGACACGGTAGAAATCATCGCGCCCGCGCGACCCTTCATCAACGGAATGGCCGCGTGCGTGCAATGCAGCATGCCGTACAGGTTCGCGTCGATTTGCGTACGCCATTCATCGGGCCGGCTGTGTTCGAACGCGCCGGCGATGCCCATGCCCGCGTTGTTGAACAACAGATCGAGCCCGCCGAAATGCGTGCGGACGGTGTCGAACAGCGCGGCGACCTGGGCGGCGTCGGAGACGTCCGCCGCCACGGCAAGCGCCGCATCGCCCAGCTCGGCGGCGAGCGTGTCGATCCGTTCCTTCCGGCGCGCGGTCAGGACGACCTTCATGCCTTCGGCAACGAGCAGGCGCGCGGCAGCTTCGCCGATGCCGCTCGACGCACCGGTAATCACGGCGATCTTGCCGTTCAGTTCCTGCAACTTCATCCGTGTCACCTCTTACATGAAGTACGGCTTGTCGCCGTCGCTGCCGGGCTGGTTGACGCCGAGGTTCTCGCCCACGTGCAACTCGGGCGCAGCGACGATCCGCACGATCAGGTCGCCCACGCTCTTGCGCGACACCACGGTGCCCTTGAACGGTTCGTTCCTGCCGGTGAGTTCGTAGTCGACTTCATCCTCGTCCGTCAGCCAGGCCGGGCGCAGGATCGTGTATTGCAGGCCGGACGCCTCGATCGCGTCGGCCGAGCGGCGGTACGGCTTGAGGTCTTCGCCGATGATCGCGTTGTTCCAGTCGCCGAACTTGCCGGGCACTTCGTCGTAGATGCCGAGCGACAGCACGAAGACGAGACGCTTGACGCCCGCCGCCTGCATCGCCGCGATCACGCTCGCCGCCTGCGTGTCAAGGTTCGCGCCGGCAAGGTTCGCGTAGACGATGTCCTGCCCTTGCACGGTATTCAGCAACAGCGCCCGGTCGAGCACGTCGCCGGTCACGACTCGCGCGTTCGCCGGCGTATCGCCGAGATTTTTGGGGTTGCGCACCAGCAAGGTCTGACGGACATTCCTGTCGGCCGCGAGTGCGTCGATCACCCAGCGGGCGATCTGGCCGTTTGCGCCCAGAATGAGGACGTGCTTCACGAGATGACTCCTTTTACGATGATTGCGATGCGTCGGCCGGCATGCGGGCCGGCGCGCACGCGGCGCGCCGGATCTCCCGGCACGCCGGCCGAGCCCGTCATGCGCCGATATAGGCGCCGTTGTCGACCACCAGCACGCGGCCGGTCACGGCCCGGCTCAGGTCGCTGGCGAAATAGAGGATCGCGTTGGCCTGGTCGTCCGGCTGGGTGAAGGGCAGGTCCTGGTTCGCGTACTTGCCCGCGTATTCGACCATCGTCGTGCCGCCCGGCAGTTCGCCTGCCGCCCAAGCCTGGGCCATCGGCGTGTCCGTATTGCCGGGCGCCACCGCGTTGCAGCGGATGCCGGTGCCCGAGAAGCGCACGGCGATGTTGGTCGTCATCGTGTTGACCGCGCCCTTGGTCGACGTGTAGGCCACGCCGCCGACCGGCAACGAGCCGTTGATCGACGTGACGTTCACGATCACGCCTTCGTTGCGCGGCAGATAGTGCTGGATCGCTTCGCGGCAGAAGCGGAACACGCCCGCGTAGTTGACCTGCACGACCTGGTCGAAGTGCTCGTCCGAGCACTCCTCGATGGAAACCATGTCGCCGTAACCGGCGTTGTTGACCAGGATGTCAACCTGGCCGAAGGCGTCGATGGCCTGCGCGAAGACCGTCTTCGGCGCGCCCGGGTCGGCCGAGTCGGCCAGCACGCCGATGGCCTTGCCGCCCGCCGCGACGATGCCGTTCACGGCCGCGTCCAGGTCGGCCTGCTTGCGCGCGGTCAGCACGACATTGGCGCCTTCCTGCGCGAACAGTTGTGCAGTCGCGAGGCCGATACCCTTGCTGGCGCCGGTGATGATGGCGGTCTTTCCGGAAAGCAGTGATTTCATGGGAAATGATTTCGTATGGTCAAAAGAAAACGGGCGTGTGCCACGCCCGTCCGGTGAGTGGCGTCGTGGCCTGCCGTGACGCCTAGAGGGTTTCCTTGAAGAAGGGCACGACCTTCGCCATCGCGATGCCGACCGGTTCGGGTTTGTCGTACAGGTCGTAGTGCGACCAGCCCTCGGCCACGACGATCCGCTTGTCCTTCGACGCCGCGCGGCCGTAGATCTCCCAGCCGTCGCGATACGCGCCGAAGCCGCCCGGCTTGTCGCCAATTACGACCAGCAGCGGCTGGGTCAGCAGCACTTCGGCGTTCAGGAACGCATCCCAGCCCATCGCGGCGCTGCTGAACGACATCAGCTGGCTCGTGGCGCCATTCGGCTGCTGGCCGCGTGCGGTCTTGTAGTACTCGGTGGCTTCGAGCACGTCGATGTCGGTGATACCGGCCTGCTTGCCGGCTGCCACGGACTCGGGCAGCAGGTTGGCGACGTGACGTTCGCCGCCCTGTGCTTCGGCGGTACGCATCGACGCCATGTTGTCGAGGAACTCAACCGGCTTGAAGGCGGCGAAACCTTCACGGATCAGGCGGCCGTAGTTCACGCCGGTGATCGACACCAGCGCCTTGATACGGTGGTCGGTAATGCCCGCATGCACGGTATAGGCGCCGCCTCCGCACACGCCGATCGCACCGATACGGCCGGCGTCGACGTACGGCAGCGACTGCAGGTAGTCGACCGCGAAGCGGATGTCGGACACGCGGATCGACGGATCTTCGATGAAGCGCGGCAGGCCGCCGCTCGCACCCTGAAAGCTCGCGTCGTGCACCAGCACGACGAAGCCTGCCTCGGCCAGCCCCTTCGCGTAGATGTTGCCGGCGGTCTGCTCTTTGCAACTGCCGATCGGGTGCGTGCTGACGATGGCCGGGTACTGCTTGCCCTCGTCGAAACCCGGCGGGAAATAGAGATCGGCGGCCGTGTCCCAGCCAAGGTTCGGGTAGGTGACGGTCTTGATCGGGCTTGTACTCATGAATTGCTCCAGTGTGACGGGCATGGCGGCCTGGTTCGCGCCCTGCGAGGACTTGCTTCGACGCGCGTCGGGAAAGCGGCGCGAGCGCCGAGGCGGCCGGGGTAGCGCATGGCGGCACGTCGTACGGCGACGTGGGGTTCGTTCCAGCACGCGTCGTGTACCGGTTTGCGTGGCTGGCGATGTGAGACTGCGAATCGTCGCTCTGTCGGCGATGCGTGCTGTCAGGTTCAAATGGTAGGAACCGAATCCACCATCGACAAGCGCCGCCCGGCTACTACACATGTAAGTCCCGCTTAACAATGCAGGAACCGGCTTGTCCCCCTGGAAGGTGATGCCCTGCGGCGCACGTGCTTCCTATCATCGGTCTCGTCGTTCGCCCTCGCGAACGCGACGACAACGATCACAACCGACAGGAGACATGTCCATGACATTCAGCGTGTCGTGCCGGCCCCGGCATCGAGCCGTGGCCGCCGGCCATCCGGCGAGGACCCCATGACTTCAACGACCGTGACAAGCCAGGCATTGCACCTGGAACGCACGCCCGTGGACGGTGCTTGCCCCGCGTGCGACGCGACGATGCTGGCGCGCTATCCCGTGCATTCGGAGGGCGGCTGGTTCGATGTCGTCAAATGCCAGGCATGCCTGCATTCCATCCGGCGCGAGCCGGCGTCCCGGCTCGGGCCCGTGCTGC
Source organism: Burkholderia sp. LK4 (assembly GCF_001043615.1). Classification (NCBI taxonomy): domain Bacteria; kingdom Pseudomonadati; phylum Pseudomonadota; class Betaproteobacteria; order Burkholderiales; family Burkholderiaceae; genus Burkholderia; species Burkholderia sp. LK4. The sequence goes on along the minus strand of NZ_LDUL01000034.1, from coordinate 95,576 downwards.
GCCTGCTGTCGGACACCCTGTAGGAGAGAACCCGGATGATTGCTATCGATGTAGGCGGTACGTTTACCGATGTGGTCTCGTTGCGCGACGGCCGCATCGAGACCGCCAAGATCTCGACGGACTATGACGACGTGACGAAACCGATTCTCGCCGGCGCGCGCGAATTGAACGTCGCCGATGCCAAGGCCTTCAACCACGCCAGCACGCACGGCCTGAACGCTGTCATCACGCGCCGGCTGCCGAAGATCGGATTCCTGACGACCGAAGGCCACCGAGACATTCTCGACATGGGGCGCGTCTGGCGTCCCGCCTCGGCGATCCTCGATCCACGGTGGCGCCGCAGCTTCGGCGACGCGACGCGCCCGCTGGTGCCGCGCTACCTGCGCCGCGGCATCCGCGAGCGGATCCTCGCCGACGGCTCAGTGCTGTTCCCGCTCGACGAAGCGCAGGCGCGCGAAGAGCTGGAAGTGCTCAAGCGTTGCGGTGTGACCGGCGTGTCGATCTGCCTGCTCAATTCATACCTGAATCCCGCCCATGAAGTGCGTCTCAAGGCGCTCGTGCGGGACGTGCTCGGCGACGTCGCCTGTTCGATCTCGAGCGAGGTTTCGCCGCTCGCGCGCGAGTATCCGCGTGCGTCGACGACCGTGATCGACACTTTCATGAAGATCATCTACGCGGACTACACCGAGCGGCTCGAGAACGGCCTGAAGGCGGCAGGCTTCGGCGGCGAGCTGAACTTCGCGGACTGCGCGGCGACGCTCGTGCCGGTGCGGCGCGCGATGGAGCAGCCGTACCGCATCGTGTTTTCCGGCCCCTCGGCGGGCGCGATCGGCAGCGCGCACTTCGGCGCGATGATCGGCGAGCCGAACCTGCTGTGCGCCGACGTCGGCGGCACGTCGCTCGACATCAGCGTTGTCACGGGCGGCGCGCCGTTCGTCAACACGTCGTTCGAGCTCGAGCACGACATGGTGGTGAACGCACTCGCGATCGACGTCACGGCGATCGGGGCGGGCGGTGGCAGCATCGTCGCGATCGGGCCGGCCGGCGAGATCCAGGTCGGGCCGGCGAGCGCCGGCTCGACGCCGGGGCCGGCCTGCTACGGTCGCGGCGGCACGCAGCCGACCACTACCGACACCTTCCTGATGATCGGCGTGATCGACGAGCACGGCTTCGCGAACGGCGCGATCAAGCTCGACCGCGCGCTGTCGCGGCAGGCTTTCGAGCATCTCGACACGGGGTTCACGCTGGCCCAGCGCGTGCGCTACGCGTACGAGATCGCGATCCACAACATCGCCGAAGGGCTGCTCAACGTCGCGATCAAGAACGGCATCGATCCGCGCGATTACAGCCTGATGGCGTACGGCGCGGCCGGGCCGATGCTGTTGCCGGGCGTGCTCGACACGCTCAAGTGCAAGCAGGTGATCGTGCCGCCGAATCCCGGTTTGTTCTCGGCGCTCGGGTTGCTGTCGGCCGACCAGGTGTTCACCGCGAGCCGCAGTCACTACGCGATCCTCTCGGCGGAACTCGCGCCGCAGGTCGACGCGCTCTTTGCAACGATGGAAGCGCAGCTGCGCGAAGGGCTCGATGCGGGCGCACGCGTCACCTTCGAGCGCAGCTTCGACGCGCGCCTGGCCGGCCAGAGCTGGGAGACGCCGTTCGTGCCCGCGCCGAACGGCACGATCGACGCGGTCGCGATCGACACCATGATCGCCGCGTTCCACCACAGCTACGAGACGCGCTCGGGCAACCGCTTCGAAGCTTTCCCGGTGCAGGGCGTGACGTTCCGCGTGCGCGCCGTGCTCGAGACGCCGAAGGTCGCCTATCCGGAGCTGCCGGCGCGCGGCGCCGAACCGCTGCGCCCGGCGGGCCGCACGACGCTGCGCTACCTCGGCGACCTGTCCGACGCGAGCGGCGAAGGGCGCCAGGACGCGGCCGTCTATCACCGCGATGCGCTGCGTCGCGGCGACGTGATCGACGGCCCGGCCGTCGTCAACGAAGGCTTGTCGACCACGCACATCGGCGCGCGCCAGACCGCGACGGTGGGCCGCTTCGGCGAAATGCTGATTCGCAACAAGGAATGAGCGCACCATGAATCTCCTGACCGATATCGCCGCCGCACCGCGCGCCGGCGACACCCATGCGCGCATCCGCACGCTGTCCGACGCGCAATTCCTGGAGCGGTACGCGTGTGAGCGCTTCACGGCATCCGTGCTGATCAACCGGCTGCGCTACGCGGTCGAGCACATGTCGACCGGTTTCATGCGCGAAGCGTTCTCGCCGATCATCCGAGACTGGTACGACTTCGCGTGCACCCTGAGCGGGCCGCCGGAGATGGACTACCCGATGCCGGTGGTCAGCAACAGCCTGGTCGTGTTCCTCGGCACGATGGGCGACGCGGTGCGCAACGCGGTGCAGGAATACGGGCCGCACAACCTCGAACCCGGCGACGTGCTGATCTGCAACGACCCGTACCGCGTCGGCACGCACGTCAACGACGTCTGCTTCATCCGCCCGGTGTTCGTCGACGGCCGGCTGGTGTCGTTCGTCAACATGCGCGCGCACCAGCTCGACATCGGCGGCGTCGTGCCGGGCGGCTTCTCGGCAACCAAGCGCAACGTCTACGAGAACGGCCTCGTGATTCCGCCGATGCTGCTGTGGTCGAAAGGCAAGCCGGTGCGCTCGACGTTCAGCCTGATCTTCGACAACTCGCGCTTCGGCGGCCTGCTGCTGCCGGACTTCCACAGCATTGCCCATCAGCTGGAACTGGGCGAGCGGCTGGTGCGCGAAAACATCGCGCGTTACGGCCTCGAGGCCTATTTCGGCAGCCTGGCCTACGCGTGCGACGTATCGGCCGAACGCATGCGCGACGCGATCGGGCGGATTCCCGACGGCGACTACACGGGCTCCGCGCTGATCGACGCGGACGGTGTCGACGCCAGCGTCGACTATCGCGTCAACATCACGCTGCGCAAGCGCGGCCACCGGATCGAGGCCGACCTGTCAGGCAGCTCCGCGCAGGCGCGCTCGTCGATCAACTGCGGCATTCTCGATGCGAAGACGGCACTCGGCGTCGCGCTGACGCTGTTGCTCGACCCCGAGGCGCCGTTCACCTCCGGCACCTGGCGCGACATCGACCTGGCCGCGCCGGCCGGCACGCTGCTGACGTCGCTGCCGCCCGACGGCGCGATCATGATGTTCTGGGAGAGCAGCGGCGCGCTGGTCGCGGCGATCCTCAACGCGCTCAACCCGGTGCTCGCCGAGAACGCGGTGGCGGGCGACTACGGCTCGACCAGCACGCACAACGCCTACGGCGTGACACGTGCCGGCACACCCTGGGCCAATGTCTGCCAGTGCGGCGGCGAGCACGGCCCGTGGGGCGCGACCAAGGAGGCGGACGGCGACAGCTACACCGTGCTGCTGACGCTCAACAACCTCGACCCGGCGACGGAATCGATCGAGGCCGATTCGCCGGTCGTGCTGCTGCGCAAGGAGCATGCGATCGACGGCGGCGGCGCGGGCACGCATCGGGGCGGCGCCGCGCACCTGAAGGACACGCTGTGGCTGACGGCCGCCGAGCACCACAGCTCGCCGTTCCGCACGCGCGAACCGAGCGGTGTCGGCGCGAACGGCGGCAGTGCGGGGCCGTGCGGCGGCGTCTGGTTCTTCCCGCCCGCGAGCGATGCGGACGGCCGCCCGAACGCACTGCTCGGCATCGGCCCGGACGTCTATGCGGCCAGCACGCCGGTCGCGGGCGTGCTCGATCCGCAGAGCAAGGTGCTCGACCCGCAGCGGGGGCGCTACCACTACTACGGTAGCCAGCCGGTGTGGCGGACCGAACCGGGTGCGATCTCGCGCTACATCACGAACGGCGGCGGCGGGTGGGGCGATGCGTTCGCGCGCGATCCGGCGAAGGTGCTGGCCGACGTGCGCGACGAGTACGTGAGCATCGCGGGCGCGGCGCGCGATTATGGTGTCGTGGTGGTGGGCGATCCGCTTCGGGACCCGGAAGGGCTGCGTATCGACGAAGCCGGCACGCAACGCCTGCGCGCGGCGCGCTGACGGCGTTCGCACGTGAAACGTTCACACGTGCATGGCCGGATGCGTCAGATCGGCGAGCCGGCCGTGCGCGGGTGGCATACAGGAAAACACCAGCTATCAAAGGTCGCCCCGACTACCTAACATTTGATCGGTTCGGTTTCCGGTTCCGGCGTGACGCCCGTGCCGGAACCGGCATTCGATGAATCCACCCTGTTGGGGCAGACGGAGGCGAGCTTGTCCGGTGCGGCAATCAGATCGACCCATCCGCTCGACAGCCTGATCGGCGCGATCGGGAGCGCCGCGTTTCCCGAGCGGTTCGGCGCGTCGCTGCACGCGCTGTGCGGCGCGGAGCTCGCGTTCATTTTCCGGATCGTCGACGCGCGCCCCGTCGAATTCGTCTCGATCGGCTGCGACGGGTCCGACCGTGTCGAGCACGTGCGCAACACCTATCTCGGCGGCCGATGGTGGCAGTTCGACGACGAGATCAACGAACTCGCAACGAGCGGGGGCGACGATTGCCGTCTGCTGAAGACCGACTTCAAGCTGTCGGCACCGCCGCGCCTGCGGCAGACCCTCTACGGGCAACTGAACATCCGCGACCGGGTGCTTATGGGCGGCCGCGTCGACGGTCATCCGCTCGTGCTCGGCGTCACGCGCCCGGAACAATACGGTCCGTTCGCATCGCGTCACGTGGATGCGCTGGCCGACCGCGCCGCGACGATCCTGTCGATCGTCGCCAGGCATTACGACCTCGCGATGCGCGCGCGCCGGCTGCCGAGCCTGCTGACCGACCTCGCCGAGATCGAACGGCAGATCGCGCTGTCCGGCGAACGGCTGACCGCGCGCGAATCCGAGGTTTGCGCGCGCTATCTGTACGGCCTGCCGACGTCGGGGATCGCGGCCGATCTCGGCATCGGCGCGGAGACCGTCGTCACGTATCGAAAGCGTCTGTATGAACGATTGTCGATCGGCAGCCACCGGGAACTGCTGCTCTGGTATCTGAATCTCTGCAGCTGCCTGCAATGAAGGCCTGCGCGGTGTCGCAGCTCCGCCTTTTCGCTTCCAATGCCCGTTATTCCGAAGCACGGAACGGTATCGCCGCGCGAATTGACTTGTCTGCACGCTGGAATCAGGCTGCCTCACATTGCGTCCAGCCGCCGTGCTGCCGGGGCCGCCCGCGACCGATTCGGGTTCAGGGGCAACGGTCAACAGAACGCGCGCTGCCTCCGGGCCGTCATTTGATCTGCTTCTGAACCAGCGCGATCACGGCACCTGCCACGGAGATGATCGCGATCCGACCCGGACCCAGATGCCGGCCAAGGTCAGGGCGATCATCGATTTCCTGGTGGAGAAGCGGGAAGCCATCGCGGCCTCGCGCGTTCGAGCGTCGGCGGTACCCGGTCGTTGACCGTCAACCCGCGAGACGCAGGCCGGGTGTCGCCCGGTGCAGCCAACGAAACCACCCCGATGTACGGAACGTCGAAACGCGCCGAATTGACACCCGGCAGCCCACCCCCTGTAATCGAACGATCAGGGAGGGGAATCGTGCGATGTCCGTCGCGCGTTTTCCAGAGGGTTGACGACCGCGAACGTGTGCACTTGCAACGTTCGACCACCAGAGGCGACGATCATGATCGACGGACTGACCGTCCGCGTCGCGGCGAAACATGACGAAGCCGCCGACATCTGCAGTTTCGAACTGGTTCACGTCGAAGGCCTGCCGCTGCCGCCGTTCTCGGCAGGCTCGCATATCGACTTGATCGTGCCCGGCGGGCCGACGCGCCAGTATTCGCTGTGCAACGCGCCCGACGAACATCATCGGTACCGGATTGCCGTGCTGCGCGACCCGAAATCGCGCGGCGGGTCGGCCGGCATGCACGATCGCGTGAATGCCGGCGACATGCTGACGATCAGCGCACCGAGGAATCACTTCGCGCTCGCGCATGACGCGACGCACAGCCTGCTTCTGGCGGGCGGCATCGGCGTGACGCCGATTCTCTGCATGGCGGAACGGCTGGCGCGCATCGATGCGTCGTTCGACATGCATTACTGCACGCGCTCACGCACGCGCACGGCCTTTCTCGACCATATCGCGCACGCACCCTATGCCAGCCGAGTGCAGCTTCATTTCGACGACGAAGGCGAAAACCAGCGCTTCGATATCGCAGCACGGCTCGCGGCTCCCGCGCCCGGCACGCACCTGTACGTATGCGGCCCGAAGGGCTTCATGGACGCCGTGCTGACCACCGCGCGTGCGAGCGGATGGCCGGAAGCGCAACTGCATTACGAGTTCTTCGCGGCCGACGCGCGACGGACCGATCGGGATGGCCGGTTCGAAGTCGAGATAGCAAGCTCGGGCAGGGTGATCGTCGTCGAGAAGAACGAATCGGTCGTGCGGGCACTCGCGAAGGCCGGCATCGCGATCGAAACGTCGTGCGAGCAGGGGGTGTGCGGGACGTGCGCGACCCGTGTGCTCGCGGGCGAACCCGAGCACTTCGATCTCTGCCTGACGCCCGACGAACGCGCGGCGAACGACCAGTTCCTGCCGTGCTGTTCGCGGTCGAAATCCGCGCGGCTGGTTCTGGATCTGTAACGAGCGTGCGTCGACGGCCAGTTCCGGCTCGTCGCACCGGATGCGAAATGCAGTGCGCCGCGCGAACCCACCGGGAGGTCTGCGGCGGATTCGTGCGGCGCGGTACGTCGACACGGCGATCGGAGTCGCCGCGATGCGTCAGAACTTGTGCCGCATCGCGATGCGAAGCGCGACCTGGTGATTCGACGTCGACGGTGTCAACTGGTTGATCGACGCAACGGCGCTGCGGCCGGTCGAATCGGTTCCGCTTGCACGCTGATACGTGCCGACGAAGTAGACGTCCGTACGTTTCGACAGGAAGTAGTCGGCGCCAACCGAAGCCTGGTTGTAGTGAGCGCCCCCGACCGCATCGGCGCCGCTGTTCTTCGTATAGACATAGTTCGCGCCAACTATGAATGCGGGCGTTATCTGATACTTCACGTTCAATTCCGCGTTGTTGAATTTCGCGGTACCGCCGATCCCGCCGGCCGGCACGGGGCCCGACGTGGTATCGCCGAGATGGCGGAACTGCGTATTCGAATACGTCGCGCCCAGGGTCAGCGAACCGATCGTATAGGCGGCACCCGTGCCGATCACCTGCAGCGTATGCGCCGATGCATACCCCGAAATCACCGGCGATGCGCCGAAGTTCGAGCCGGGCACCTCGTTGACCGTCGCGGCGACGGTTCCCCCCGATCCGTAGAAGGACGTGTTCGGGTTCCGCACGTTGAGGTAGCCCGCGCCCAGCGAAAGCGGGCCGTTCGCGTAGCTGGCGCCGGCCGACCAGATCTGGTTGCGCCCGGTGCGGCCCGGTACGCCGCCCAGCGAATAGAGCGCGGTCGCGGTCACGCCGTGAAATACCGGGCTGGTGTACTTGATCGCGTTGTTGACGCGGTTGGTATTGTTGAAGTTGTCGTTGTCGGACGGATGGGCGGCGAGGTAGCCACCCCATTGATCGCCCGCCTCGAGCAGGCCGACCGAATCGACGACGGAGTCGTATTGACGCCCGAGAGTGACGACGCCGTACGGGCCGGAAAGCCCGACATAGACCTGCCGGCCGAATTCGAGACCGCCCTGGCCGAGCTTGCCGGTATTGACGTCAAAGCCATTTTCCATCACGGCCACGACGCCGTAGCCACCGCCGAGATCCTCTTTCACGCGCAACCCCCAGCGGCTTCCGTTCAGCACGCCGCTCGCGAGGCTGTAGAGGTGATGGCCGGATGCGTTGCTGACGTAGTTGACCCCTTCGTCGAGGATCCCGTACAACTGCACGCTGCTCTGCGCATGTGCCGTGCCGCAGGCGCACCCTACCGCTGCGCAAAGCGCAATCGTCTTTCTCATTGAACGTCTCCAAATTTCTTCTGAATTTACGTGTCGTGACGTAGCAATCAGCGGACGATAAAATGATTTGGACGACTAAATGAACTGACTCGATGGAGGTCTTTTTCCAACCACCTGTCCATCCGGCTCGACCGAACCTGCAACGTCCCGCTGCAGCAACGTTCGGTGATTAGATGCGTGGCCGATATCACCGTCAATCGGTCTGGCGATCCGATTCCGTGCAGTGAAACTGGCGTGCCGCGAGGCCCTGCGCCCCGCGTGGAGACCCTTAAGGGTAAAGCCGCAGCGCGCGGTCCCGAGCGCATTTTGCCGCGATTGTGCGGCGTTGCGAGCGATATGTCGTGGGGGATGTGGGGGAGATCGATCGCCGGCGTATGCATGCCTGCGACCGATCGTGGAAGGGTGATCGTGCAGCGCGTTCGAAGCCGTCGTTACTTCACGAGGTGAATTCTTCGTCCGGATTCGGCGGATGCCGACGGTGCATCAATGCGCACGGTGCCGCCGCCTTCGACGTTTTCCTTTGCGATCCGCATCGCCTGGTCGAACTGCGTGCCGGTCGCGACGTGACGATGATCGACGCTGACCAGCCATCCGCGTCCGCTGTGGCACCAGCGTATCCGCCGCTCGTCCAGCAACGCGGCGAACCATCGCCACAGCGCAGCGTCTTCCGCATTGGCGCTGTCACGCGCTGCCGCGCGCGCGCCCATCATGCTCGATAAGTAATTCTCGGTTCGTCGCTTCTGCATTGTCTGAGCCTCGCGATGAGCCAGGCTGGCCCGTCGATTCCGGCATCGTGTCGCGCGGATCGCCGACGAAGCCACCATTGACCACGCTTTCCACCACGACCCAACCATGCCGTAGCGCCAACAGTGTCGGTTCGACCGTCGCGCCGTCAATACCGCTTGCCCGATGATTCCGTACTTCGGAAAGCAGGTCGGGAATGTGGAATCCGGCCCGCCGGACGGGTCATGCGTGCCGGACGAAAAGGCTCGACGCCGGCGTTCCGAGGTACGGAACAACCGCCGGCATCGCGTTGACGCTCCCCGGTGCGCCGCACACGATGAATGCCGATGAGCGTCGCATCGTCCGGCGGCCGGGCTCGTTCCGGGAGAGACGCCTATCCGGATGTCCCGTCGATACGCCGGCGCGACGCACGAGCACTTCAATCCGTCACGACGACGCATCCGGATCACGTGAACGACGCCGGCGCGTGCGACGTGACCCTCGACCTTGTCCATTCATGAACCACGCAGAACTCGCGATTCCGGGCGGTTCGGCCGATGCCCGCCAGGGCGGCGACGGCCGCGCACTTTCCACGCTCATTCGCCCCGGCGACACGGTGATGTGGGGCCAGTCGCACGCCGAGCCGGTGACGCTGATGCGCGCGCTGGTCGCGCAGCGGCACGACCTGAAGCGGATTCGCCTCTTTCTCGGCATCGGCCTCGCCGACATACTCGCGCCCGAACATGCCGACGCATTCGATTTCCTCGCCTACTGCGGCAGCGGCGCGAACCGTAAGCTCGCGCGCGCGAATGTGCTCGACATTCTCCCCGCGCACTATTCGCAACTGCCGGAGCTGATCCGCAGCGGCGCGTTGCGGATCGACGTCGTGATGCTGCAGGTCTCGCCGCCGGACGAGCACGGCCGCTACAGCCTCGGGCTCGCGCGCGAGTACCTGGTCGAAGCGGTGAAGCATGCACGGTCGATCGTCGCGGAAGTGCACCCCGACGTGCCGTGGACCTATGGCGGGACCTACCTGCGCGCAGCCGACATCGATTTGCTGGTGGCGTCGGACGCGTCGTTCCCGGAAACCGTATCGACAGCGCCCGGGCCGGTGGAACAGGCGATCGGGCAGCACGTCGCATCGCTCGTGGAAGACGGCGCGACGCTGCAGACGGGCATCGGCGCGATTCCGGATGCGGTGATGGCCGCGCTTCACGACAAGCGCGACCTGGGCGTGCACAGCGGCAGCATCGGCGACGGCATCGCGACGCTGTGCGAAGCCGGCATCGTGACGAACGCGCGCAAGACGATCGACACAGGCGTCACTGTCGGCGGCGTCATCATCGGCTCCGCGCACGTGCGCCGTTTCGCGCATCGCAACCCCGCGCTCGAGTTGCGCGGTACCGAATACACGCACAATCCGCACGTGCTGCGCAGGATCGATCGCTTCGTCGCGATCAATTCGGCGGTGGAGGTCGACCTGACCGGGCAGATCAACGCCGAGGTCGCCGTTGGCACGTACGTCGGTGCGATCGGCGGCGTCGCCGATTTCCTGCGCGCGGCACAGGCCAGCCGCGGCGGCGTGCCGGTCGTTGCGCTGCCTTCCACCGCGGGCGTGCACAGCCGCATCGTGAACCGGCTGTCGGGGCCCGTCACGGTGCCGCGCAGCGATGCGTGCGTGATCGTCACCGAATACGGGATCGCCGATTTGCGCGGCCTGTCGCTCGCGCAGCGCATTCCGAAGATGATTGCCATCGCCCATCCCGATCATCGCGAGCGGCTGGAGCGCGACGCCCACGCGCTCGGCTGAACGGGACCGCGCGACGCATCGCCTCCCGCGCGACCCGCCGTTTCGATCCGCCCGAAGTGCCGATTCGATTAATCGAAATTGGACGGATCGCCCGACACGCGTACCCTGAAAACAAAATGTTCACGGAGACGATCAAGATGGGCAATGCAAACGGGCCGCTTGCGGGAATCAGAATCGTGGAACTGGGCGGCGTCGGGCCGGTGCCGTTCTGCTGCATGCTGCTGTCGGATCACGGTCGAATACGTGCGCAAGTGCGACATGAATCGCGACTACCCGTACGAGGCCTATGAAAAGATTGCGAAGCAGGGCTGGCTCGGCCTGCTGATTCCCGAGGAAGAGGGCGGCTCGGGTGGCGACATCTTCGATTATTCGTTGATGGCCGAAGGCCTCGGCAAGTTCGGTTTCGACTTCGCGTGCTCGGTGCTGGTGCCGACGTTCACTGCGATGAACATCACCAAGTTCGGCACGCCGGAGCAGAAGAAAAAGTACGTGCAGGCGTTCATCGACGGCAGGATCCGTTTTTCGGTATCGATCTCCGAGCCCGATGCAGGTTCCGATGCGGCGAACACGAAAACGCGCGCACGCCGCGACGCCAACGGCGACTGGATCGTCAGCGGCCAGAAGCTCGGTGCAGTGGCGCGGCCGCGAAGGACACCGCGATCGCGATGCTGTGCGCACCAGCACGGACGACAAGCGCAAGGGCCTGTCGGTGCTGCTGATCCCGAACGACACGCCGGGCGTGGTGATCAACAAGCTGCCGACGCTGTCGCGCCATGCGACGGGCACGACCGAAATCTTCCTCGACGAAGTGCGCGTGCCGGCCGATGCGCTGCTGGGCGAAGAGGGGCAGGGCTGGAAGATCATCACCGAACACCTCGAACTCGAGCGTTGCGCGGTGGCGGCAGCTTACACGGGCAATGCCCAGCAGGCCGTGACGACGGCCACGCGCTACGCGCACGACCGCATCCAGTTCGACCATCAGCTGTACGACTTCCAGGTGATCCGCCACCTGCTCGCCGACTGCCAGACCAAGGTCGATGCAGCGCGCCTGCTGTGCTATCGCGCGGCGCGGATGGCGGCCGGTCGCCACGTTCGCTCCAGTCGGGAGGCACGGGGAGATCTTTACCGTTGCAGAACGTGCCTGCCGGCTTTTCATTGAGTCGAGATAGCGGCGGTTGCGGTATTTGATCCCGTATGCGTCGTCGATGCTGTCATTCAGAGCATCTGCCACTGGCTCAAAGCCCACGTCTTGCGTCATGCCGGCAACGCGAATTCTGCCAGCCCGCTTCTGCAATGCAGCCTGATACCAACGGGACGCCTGCCCGTTGTAGGCTCGCACATAAAGATCGTCGCTCGAGGCGATCGCCGCAAGGCCATCCTTTGACCATGATGTCATTCGAATACCTCGGCACGATGGGTGGTGGGAAATCAACCGGGGCGTCGCGCAAGAACGTCCTTCACGACGGGGAGCGCTGTAAAAACATTTGGCCAGCCAGCATAAAAGGCCAGCTGCGTCATGACTTCCGACGCCTGTTCCGCGGTCAAGCCGTTATCCATGGCGCGGTTCAGGTGATAGGTGAGTTGCGCGACCTGTCCTGTTGCGACCAGAGCGCTCACGGTGACAAGGCTGCGATCCCTTGGTGCCAGACCGGGTCTTAACCACAGATCATTGAACAGCGTGTCGCGGGTGAACTGAACGACCCCTGGCGACACCAAGCCGAAATTCTGCTGTACCGTGCTTTCTCGCTGGGCCTCCGCAGCCTTGTCGAGCGGGAGCATTTCGACTGTCGCGGGCGGCAGCTGCTCTACAGTGATTCCACGTCTCTGAAATACGGCACTCGTCACTTGCGCAGCAGCGGTGGCGTTGGCCCAACCGGAATAAAAGGCGAGGTGAGCGATGATTTCTGAAATCTCGCTGGGCCTCAGTCCACTGTCGAGCGCGAGATCGAGGTAAAACGGCAACTCTGTGCTCTGATTGCGGGCAATCAGCACCGAGAGCGTCACGACACTTCGATTCCGTGCAGACAACTGCGGACGTTTCCACAGATCACCGAGCACCACAGCGTTCGTATAGTGCTCCAAGGCAGGCGAAACGTTGCTCATGGCGGCAAACGATGTCGCGGATGTTGAGCGATCCAGACTGGTCATTTCAGGTTTCCTTTCTAGCTGCGAGCAGGCCGAAGTGCCGAGCGCCAACGACAGTATCGCCACAACAAACATCCTCATCGGCGTGTACTCCATCAGTTCCGCCCACATTGAACCATTCGATCACCGCGACACCGCTCAACGGCGCTGCAAGGCGCTCTCATTTGGCCAGAAATCGCGCCGTAGGCAGCAGGGGCAGATAAGCATTGCGCCATACCCGAAATCTAGCGCGCCCCGTTGCATGCGACTAGGCGATAGAATCGGCAAACACCTATGACTCGAGTTCATCAATGCGTCGCGAAAGCTACAACGACCTTCTTGCGCTGATCGCCGTCGCGCGCGAGCGCAGTTTCACGCGTGCCGCAGCGCAGCTCGGTGTATCCCAATCTGCCCTGAGTCATACCATCCGGGCGCTTGAAGCCCGGCTGGGTATGCGACTGCTCACCCGCACGACCCGCAGCGTGGCGCCGACTGAGGCGGGCGAACGCCTCATACGGAACATTGCACCCCGCTTTGAAGAGATCGATTCCGAACTGGCGGCAGTGTCGGAGTTACGCGGCAAACCAGCAGGCACGATCCGTATTACCGCGACCGACTACGCGACACAGACGATCCTGTGGCCCAGGTTGTCACCGGTCCTGCATGACTATCCGGATCTCAAGGTGGAAATCATCACCGACTATGGCCTCTCGGACATCGTGGCCGACGGGTACGACATCGGGGTTCGACACGGCGATCAGGTGGCGAAGGACATGATCGCCGTTCGGCTGGCGCCAGCAATGCGCATGGCGATTGTCGGTGCGCCGCAATATCTGAAGACACGCGCGTTGCCCCAAAAGCCTCAGGATCTCACCGCACACAGCTGCATCAATCTTCGATTGCCGACTTTGGGTGGCTTCTACTCGTGGGAGCTGAGGAAAGGCAGTCGTGAGGTGCAGGTTCGCGTCGATGGACAACTCGCTTTCAACGGGACCTACCAGATGCTGGCTGCGGCGTTGTCGGGGTACGGTCTGGCATATGTTCCCGCGGATCTTGCCCAGCCGCACGTCGAAGCAGGTCGCCTCGTGAAAGTATTGGATGAATGGTGTCCCACTTTCCCGGGGCTGCACGCGTGCTATGCGACCCGACGTGAGTTCTCAGGCGCGTTGACTGTCGTGATCGACGCGATCCGCTATCGCAAGGGCGATCCGGGCCGCGAATAGTCGAATTCATGAATGTGGTTCATGAGGTTTTGCCGTTTTACGTACTTTACCGCTAGATACCTCCGCTCTACCATGTTCCATGCAAATGGCGCGACTGGCGTCAGTGGGCACGTCCCTTCACGGCGTGCGCGCAACGGTAACGGCAGGCGCAGCCTGCATGGAGATGATCAGAATGGACTACCGATATCTGGGGCGCAGCGCCCTGAAGGTTTCGCCCCTGTGTCTGGGGACGATGATGTTTGGAGGCGAAACGGACGAAGCAACCTCTCGCCGGATCATCGACAAGGCGTTCGATCAAGGGGTCAATTTTCTTGACACCGCTGACGTCTATCACGCGGGTCGATCAGAGGAAATCGTCGGTCGCGCGATCGCAGAGCGTCGGGACGACTGGGTCGTGGCGACCAAATTCGGGTATCCGGCTTCGGCGAACGCTCGTGCAAACGAGCAGGGGCAGTCACGCAAATGGATCTGCCAGACGGTCGACGCCAGCCTGAAGCGCCTCGGCACAGACTACATTGATGTTCTCTATTTCCATCGGTCGCTCGTCGACGCACCGCTGGAGGAAGGGGTTCGTGCCATTGGCGACCTCATTCGACAGGGTAAGGTGCGTTACTTCGGTCTGTCCAACTTCCGCGCCTGGCGTATCGCGGAGATCGTGCGGCTTGCGGATCAGTTGGGCATTGATCGCCCCGTTGCGATCGAGCCGGTCTACAACATGGTCGACCGTACCGCCGAACTCGAACTGATGCCTGCGGCTGGACACTATGGCATCGGCGTCGTGCCCTACAGCCCGCTCGCGCGAGGCATCCTGACTGGCAAATATGCGATCGATGGCACACCGCCGTCCGACTCGCGCGTTGCACGCGGCGACAAGCGCATCCAGCAGACCGAGTGGCGTCCTGAGTCGCTTGCCATCGCGCAGAAGGCCGCGGCGCACGCCGCTGAGCGCGATACCACCTTAATTGCGTTCGCGATCGCATGGGTACTCCGCAATAAGCTCGTGAGTTCTGCCATTGCTGGGCCGCGCACGGAAGCGCAATGGGACAGCTATAAGGACGCACTGACGCTACAACTGGGAGCAGATGATGAAAAGTTCGTCGACAGTCTGGTTCCGCCCGGCCATGCGTCGACTCCCGGCTACACCGATCCCAACTATCCGGTTGAAGGCCGACGCGTCGGTTGATCCGTCCGTGCGGATCGCCGCGAATGCCGAACAGGTGCATATGTGACAGCTCCCGTCGTAGGAGCAACGCACATCATTGCTGGCGCCCGTATCCGTACCGGGCAGAGGAAAGCGTCTTGAACATCACTTTTGAAAACAAGGTCGCACTCCTCACGGGTGAGGGCTCCGGGTTGGGTCTCGCGACGGCAAAGGCGTTCGCTTCGTTGGGAGCCGTGGTCGTGCTGGCAGACTGGAACGTCGAAGCAGTGCAGTCAGCCGTCGACGCGTTGAGGACCCAAGGGTCCAGAGCCCTTGCTGTGCAGTGCGATGTGTCCGATGACGCCAGGTGCAAACAATGATCGCGCAAACCGTGTCGGCTTTCGGTCGACGCGATGTCGCCTACAACAACGCCAGTGTGCAAAATGTTCTCGCTGAAACTGCAGATTTTCGGCGAGACGATTATGACCGTGTCATGTCGATCAATCGTAAGCGCTCCATTATCGGCGTCTACCCAGCGGCGCTCTGAGCGAGGAGCATAGGTGTCCACCTATTTGGGAGGTGGACACCTATGGCTGACAAAGACTCTAAGTTGAGAGTGGTTCGTCAAAACAGCGACGGCCGTCGCCGCTACGACGAGAAGGGCAAACGCGCATTGGTCGAAGCGGCGTTACGCCCGGGCGTGTCGGTGGCTCGCCTGGCGCAGGAGCACGCGATCAACGCCAACCTGCTGCGCAAGTGGATTTCGAAGTATCTGCTCGAGCGCGAGAAAGGCCTCGTGCCTGCGTCGCAAGATAACGACGCTGACGGGCGCGAATTGCCCCCCGCCGTTGAGGTGATCGATGGCGTGGCTATCGATCACCCAGGTTCGCTCAAGCGCATTTCGGCCACTGCACCACCATCTGCGTTCGTGCCGGTCGTTTCGGCGCCGTCGTTGACATCGCCCACACCACCCTCAGCATCGATGACGCTCGCGTTGCATGTGCGTCTATCCAACGGTGTCGAGATTGAGCTCGGCAAGGCTATCGCGACCGTCGACGAACTGACGACCTTGGTTCAGATCCTGGGGAGGATGCCGTGTTCCGGCTCGACGAAAGCTTGAAGGTCTACCTGCACCGCGATCCGGTCGACTTCCGCTACGGCATGAACAGCCTGTCGATTCTCGTCGAACAGTCGATGCGACTGAACCCGATGGATGCTTCGCTCTACGTGTTCGGCAATCGGCGTCGTGATCGCATCAAGATCCTCGGCTGGGATGGGAACGGCTTCTGGCTGCTGATGAAACGCCTCGAGGCCGATCGCTTCACCTGGCCAGACAAGAAAACCGAAGTCGTGACGATGACGACGGACCTGCTGCACGCGTTGCTCGACGGTGATGACATTACCACGATCCAGCGGCATCCGAGACGCGAATATCATCGCGTCAGTTGAACGCGGGATCGGCATGTCTGTCGAATCGGCATGCCGATCCAGGTCACCATCACCGCCGACGAACTTGCCGCGCTGCTCGCGATACGCGAAGCGTATGGTTCGCTTCAACGCGAGCATGAAGAAGTTCGCGGCACGCTGCGTCTCGTGACGGCGGAACGCGATCTCGCCGAGGAGCGGCTGCGCGCCTATCGACACGAATTGTTCGGCGCCAAAAGCGAAGCGCGAGCCTCGGAACAGCTAGGTCTGTTCAATGAAGCCGAAGCGCTGGGCACAAACGCGACGCCGGCGCAGGAAGACACTCCGGAATTGACGGTCGCTGCGCATACGCGCAAGAAGCGCGGCCACCGCAAACCGCTCGATCCCAACCTGCCGCGCGACGTCGTGCGACACGAACTGCCCGAAGCTGAACGTTTCTGCGCAAACGATGGGTACGCGCTTGTCGAGTTCGGCGTGGATATCAGCGAGCAGCTCGATGTGATCCCCGAGCAGCTTCGCGTGATCCAGCACCAGCGCGTCAAATACGCGTGTCCGTGCTGCGATCTCGGCATCAAGGTCACGCCGGCGCCGCCGCGCATCATCCCTCGCGGACTGTTGAGCGAATCAGCACTCGCGTGGATTGCCACCGGAAAGTACCAGTTCGGCATGCCTCTGTATCGCCAGGCCGGCCTGCTGCGGCGTTTCGGCGGCGACATCTCGTCGAACACGATCGCCGCCAGCATGGTCCGCGTTGGCCTCGCGACGCAGCCCGTGATTAACCTGATGCGCGATGCGTTACTCGATGCCGAGCTGATCTACTGCGACGAGACGACGCTCCAGGTGCTGAAGGAGGAAGGCCGCCGCCCCAAACGAAAAGTTACCTCTGGGCGCAAATGACCGGTTCGGGTGTCCCCATCCGCTGCTTCACCTATACGCCGGGGCGCGGCACCAAGCTGGCCGACAAGCTGTTCACCGGAATCCACGAAGGCGCGGTCATGATGACCGACGGCTACGAGCCCTACAACGACATCGCTCAACGTCACCAGCTCGTGCACCTTGGATGCTGGGTGCACGTGAGACGGTACTTCGTCAAAGCGGAGGACAGCGTACCGAAGGCAGCGCGCACGCCCGATCTGCTTGCGACACGCTTCATCAAGCTGATCGGAAAGCTGTTCGCTGCCGAGACACGTAGTGAGACGTGGCCGTCGCAGCGACGACAGCGATTGCGACGACGCTACAGTGCACGCGTACTCGACGCTATCCACGCGCTGATGCTCGAGCAGTCAGCCGGCGTCGTACCGAAAAGCCTGCTCGGCAAGGGACTGACCTACTTGCGCGCGCAATGGCCGAAGTTGATCCGCTACCTCGAGAATGGGGACTGGCCCATCTCGAACAATCCATGCGAAAACGCGATTCGCCCGTTCTGCGTTGGGCGCCGCGGATGGCTGTTCTCGGACACCGTCGACGGCGCAAACGCGAGTGCCAATCTTTATACGCTCGTCGAGACCTGCAAGGCCAATGGTATCGATCCGTACCGATACCTCACTTGGCTGTTCCAGCGTCTGCCACGAGCGAAGACCGCCGACGACTACGATGCGCTGCTTCCATGGAAGATGCCGGCCGATCTCCGCTGATCACAAATCACGCCTCCTGTTACGCCAGCCACACCCTACCGGATAATTGCCTTCCGCGCTGGCCGTCATTTAAGCGTATAGGTCAACGTACCATATCCGAGTTGATCGAAGCCACCGCTGTTGGGACCGTAATCGCCACCGCCGCCTTCCGGCGCGACCTTGCGGGCAAAAGCCTCGACTGCCGGCGCGGAAAGCCCTTTGAGCACCACGTAATGGTTGTAGATGAGTGCCCAGATCGGGCGCCCGTCGCCGCGCTCATCCGGCGAGATGACGGGCTGCGTGACGTCGCTGTTCGTGTATTGCGTGTAAGGCACGTCCTTCCCGAGGTTGTATCGGGCGGCGTATTCGGCTCCGCGCAGGAACCGGTTGTGGTCATATCCGTAAAGATCGTCCCCCTGGCCCCAGGCCATCTGGCAGAACGCCCCGAGCAGCGTGATATCGAGCATGGTATGCCCCTGATCGCGCCCGCTTTCCTGAACCTGGCCCAGCCCATCCGGATACAGCTTCCACACTGCGTGTTCGATGGAACCGTTGCCGGCGCCATGCTTGAAGTAGTCGACCGCCTCGGCATAGATGTCGCGACGGTCGGTCAGGACACCGATTGCCAGCATCGATGTCATGTTGGCAAGATCCCAGTTGGCCCAGTAGTGGTCGATCTTTGCGCCGTTGTGCCGCACCAGGAAGTCGTGGTTCATGGGATAGAACACGCTGAGCATCATCGACTGGAAGCGCCGGAAATCGTCGGCGCGCCACAGTGGGGACGTGCGCAGGATTTCGCCGGCGTTCGCCAGCTGGTAGCCGTAAATACCGGAAGCCAGGAACTTGTCGGAACTGCCACCGATCATCGTTAGCGTGCGCGACCACGCATTCAGGACTTCGATGGCGTGTTGCGCGTAGGCGTCGTCGCCGGTGATCTTCCACCGAAGTGCAAGCGCGTAGGCCGCAGCGGCATCGTTGAAGAGCGTGGCGTAATTCTCTGCGTGGTCGGGGTTGCGTCCGCGATAGACGGCCGGCTGCGGATTCGGCTTCCAGTCGAGCGACGCATGCCGGTTGGCAACCAGGCGCTGCCAGCCGTCAAACCACGGCTGCCGCCGCGCGGCGACGTTCTCGCGCATGCGCGTGAAATCGCGCTCCGTATGCAGCAGGCCGGGGTGAACAAAAGGTGCGCCGGCCACGCGGGCGCTGGGCGCGGGCTTCGGCTGCGCATCGGTGTATGGCTGGTATGAACCGGTCACGCCGGTATGGTGCTGCGTCGTGGCGGTGCATCCCCCAAGCATCACGATGCAAAGAACGGGAATCGTGGCTGCTGCTCGCAAGGGCTGATGAGATGCCATATGGCTCCGATAATGGTTGCGCCGGTCTTGCCAAGAAAGAACCAGCATGGATTCGAACAGGAACCGGCGTACGATGAACGGGCCGCATGGAGAAAGCCGCTTGGTAACGTATGAACGGTCCTCGCGTCGCTACGGTTGACAATAAGCATACCGTAAGGAATTGTCCGTCATCCCGAGAAGATTCATTCCGTTTCTGCGCATACCGATCTAACAGGCGTCGCTTACGGACCGCATACGATCAATCTGCGCGGGGTCTGGAGCTGCATGAAGTTCGAGTTGCAGCAGATGCGAAAGCAGGGAAGCGGCGCAATCGTCAACTGCTCGTCGCTCGGAGGTCTTGTCGGCGGTGCTGAGCGAGGCACCTACCACGCGGCGAATCATGGCGTGCTCGGGCTCACGAAGATCGCGGCGCTCGAATATGCGGCGCGATCGCGAGGCGCACGAATCCAAGAATGCGGCTCGGGGGTGCGGACAAAATCTTGGACTACCTTGGAGGTAGTTCATGTATTCATACGAAGACCGCGTTCGAGCGGTTCAGCTCTACATCAAGTACGGCAGGAGCGCAGCGGCAACTATTCGCGAGCTGGGATATCCTTCGCGCAAGAACTTGGCACGGTGGTACCGTGCGTTCGTTGAGGTTGGCGATTTGCCGGCGGGCTATCGGGACCACGAGAGCACTGGGGTATCCGTGTCGCGCAGTGCTGGCCGCGTGGGTCTACGAGCTATGCCCCGATATTCGGAAGCGTCTTGTCAGCAATGCTCGGAATGTGCCGTCGTCGCCAGTGTTGAGGCAGGCAGCGGTCATTGAGCTGTGCACCAGAGACGAAGGTGCACGCGTGATCGCGGAAAAGATAGGCGTGAGCAGGCCGACGCTATACAACTGGAAAAATAAGCTACTCGGTCGAGAGGCTCCGGCATCCATGAAACGCCATAAGAATCTGGCATCGGCCCCTGAGCCGGCAGAACTGGAGCAGCAGCTGGAATCGCTTCGACGCGACATACGGCAGCTGGAACTCGAACGCGACATCCTGAAGAAGGCCAATGAACTGTTAAAAAAAGGCCTGGGCATCGACCCGCGGCTCCTGAGCAATCGGGAGAAGACGACGTTGGTTGATGCCCTGAGACAAATCCATGCACTGCCAGAACTGCTCGCCGTATTGGGTCTTGCCCGCAGTTCCTATTTTTACCATCGCGCACGATTGCTTGTCGCTGACAAGTATGCTGGTGTGCGTCGCGTCATCACGAACATCTTCGAACTCAATTACCGTTGCTACGGCTATCGCCGGATACGCGCGGCACTCGGTAAGCAGCAGGTCTTCATATCGGAGAAAGTCGTTCGACGTTTGATGAGGCAAGAAGGCTTGGCCGCTGGCAGTGCCCGCCGGCGTCGCTACGGCTCCTATCAAGGCGAAATAGGCCCCGCGCCAGAAAACCTCGTCAATCGCGACTTCCGGGCGGCAGCGCCGAATAAAAAGTGGCTCACCGACATTACGGACTTCCAGATTCCAGCCGGCAAGGTGTATCTATCGCCCGTGATCGACTGCTTTGATGGGCTAGTTGTCAGTTGGTCGATCAGCACGCGTCCGGACGCCGAGCTTGTGAATACCATGCTCGACGCAGCGATCGAGACAGTGGCCAACAGCCAACACCAGCCAATGGTTCACTCCGATCGCGGTGCGCACTATCGCTGGCCAGGGTGGCTCTCACGGATGCGCGATGCGAAGCTGATTCGCTCGATGTCGCGCAAAGGTTGCTCGCCCGACAATGCGGCATGCGAAGGTTTCTTCGGCCGATTGAAAACGGAACTGTTCCATCCTCGGACCTGGCAGGCTACAAGCATCGAGCAGTTCATCGAGGCGGTCGATTCTTACATCAGCTGGTACAACGCCAAGCGGATTAAGATCTCGCTTGGCTCACTGAGTCCGCTCGAATACCGGGAGCGCCTCGGACTCGCGGCATAAACCAGTCCAAGATTCTAGCCGCACCCCCGAAGCGGACATTACAACTTAGCCGCTACAACAAAAACCACCGATAAATCACCTTATGTAAAATTAGTTATCCGTTCACGGGCGGCGAGGCGTGACGCGCTGGCTCGTCGGCAGCGTGGCCGGGCGCGTGGCGCGCATCACGAAGACGCCGGTCCTGCTCGTCCAAGCGTCGCGTGCGTGACGCGCTTCGTCGTCACGCATCCGCACCCACGGCGTGGAACAGCTCCTCCTCCTGGGCGCAATGCAGGCGCACGATCGCTTCCAGCCCGTACAACAAGCGCTGTATCGCCTGCACCTGCATGGTGTTCGTGCCGTCGCGCGGCAGGTCCGCGACCATCTGTCTGAGCGATCGGACCATCTTGAAGATCTCCCGGTGTGCGCCGCTCATCGCAGCCAGTGGATCTTCGCCGCCGAGTAGCGGTGCAAGACGCGCGTAGACCTCCAGATCGTCGGCGCGTTCGTGCGGCAGCAGCCGTTGGTCGAGCGCATCGATGATGCCAGCCAGTTCGCCAGCGATGGCACCCCCGGACAGTGTCGGCAAGCGATCCGCGAAATCCCTGATCTGGTCCAGCAACGGCAACAATGCCGTGTGCTCGCGCCTGAGTTGCTCGACGTCGATATCGGCCAGCCCGGCTCCCGTGGGCCTCGTGCGCACCAGCAACACGCGTAGCGCATTGACGATGACGACGACGTCGACGACTTCCTGAATCACCGCACCCGCAATCGGCGGCAGGAATCCCGCCGCCGCGATCGTCATCCCGACGACCGACAACGACATGCCGATCACCACGCTCTCGAGCGCGATCCGGCGCGATCGACGTGCGATACGCATCGCATCCACGAGTCGATCCAGCCGATCGACCAGCAAGACCACGTCGGCTGCTTCGGATGACGCGGCCGCTCCCCGCGCACCCATCGCGATGCCGACGTCGGCCGCGGCCAGCGCCGGTGCGTCGTTCACACCGTCGCCGACCATGATCGTCACGCCCTCCTGCCGGGCAGCCTGGATGGCGGCAAGCTTGTCCGCCGGCGTCTGCTCCGCGCGTACATCGGTGACGCCCAGCAGTTCGCCGACGGCCTCGGCAATGTCGTGCCGGTCGCCGGTCAGCATGACGAGACGCTCGACGCCTTCACGTTTGAGCAACCGCAATGCCCGTGGTGTTTCCAGCCGCACCTGATCGGCCATTTGAATCGCGCCGATCATGACGCCATCCACGCCGACGAATACGGCAGCCCCGCCCTCGCTGACGACTCGCGCCAGGAATGCGTCGCTCCACGGCGCAATCGTCGCGCACGCAGACACGTATTCGAACTTGCCGATTGCAACGGTCCGGTCGTCGACCTGGCCCGTCACGCCTTCGCCGGCTGTTTCGATGACAGCCGACGGCAGCGACAGATCGATGCGACGTTCACGCGCCGCGACCGTCAGCGCGTCCGAGATGATATGGCCCGATGCTTGGGCCAATGACGCTGCAAAACGCAGCACATCGTCCGCTGCGACGTCCGCGCCGCATTCGATCGCAACGATGCGCGCCCGTCCTCCCGTCAGCGTCCCGGTCTTGTCGAAGAACAGAATTGTCGCTTGCGCAAGACGCTCCAGCGCACCTCCGCCCTTGACCAGAATGCCGCGTTTCGAACAACGCGACGTGCCGGATACGATGGCGACCGGCACGGCGAGGATCAACGGACACGGCGAGGCCACGACGAGCACGGCAAGCGCACGTGCGACGTCGCCGGTCAACAGCCACGCGATACCCGCGACGAGCAGCGATGCGAGCACGAAGAACGCTGTGTAGCGATCCGCGAGACGCACGGACGGACTGCGCTCGCGTTGCGCACGCTCGACCATGCGAACGATGCCGGCAAACGTGCTGTCGCCCGCCGTCGCGCGGGCAACCATTTCGAACGGCGCGCCGGCGTTGACCACGCCGCTGCATGCGTTTTCCCCGGAACGGCGCCGCAGGGTGGACGATTCGCCCGTCAGCATGGACTCGTCCAGTTCCGCGTCGCCGGTCAATGTGCCGTCGACGGGCACGAACTCGCCGCTCCGCACCAGCAGCCTGTCGCCGGGGACAAGGGTGTCCGGCGCAACCGAGCGCCATTCCCCGTTCTCGAAACGGGTCGCCTGCCGGGGAGCGCGGCCGAGCAGTGCGCTCATCTCGCGTTGCGCGCGGTCCTGCGCATACCGCTCCAGCGTCCGCCCGCTCGCCAGCATCAACGCAATCACGGCCGCCGCAAGCGTTTCGTCGAGCACGACCGCCAGCACGATCGCGAGCCACGCGAGCACGTCGATGCCGGCCTGCCGCCTCATCACGGCCTTGACCAGCGAGACCGTCAATGCGAGCAGGACCGGCAGCGTCCCCAGCAGCCAGGCGAATCGCGCGAGCGATGGCTGGCCGAACGCCACGCATACGCCGCCGCCGGCGAGCGTGGCGGCCGCCAAAATCAGCAACACGAGATCGATCGACCAGGGGACTCGGGACATGACCATTGCTCCGATCGTCGTGCATGGTGGTGTTCGCCGCATCCGGCTCCGGTTGCGGACGGCGTGGCATCAGTCTAGGAAGCGCCGTGCTTCGAGCATTGACATGGGTCAGGACGGCGTGCGTCCCGTGAACGACCGGCACGCCGCGTTGCTTGACGTGAGTCAAGCCATCGGCCTCTTTCCTCAGCAAAATCGAGCCGTGACACCGGATGGCCTGGAGTCGATATCGTGCTGACGCTGGCTGTGCTCTTCGTGCTGATTCTTCTGCTGAATCTCATGCCGGCGTTCGCCCCGCCCACGTGGATGGCGATGTCGTGGGTCGGGTTTAACCTGCCCGACGGCAATCCGTTCATCTTTGCCGTCGTGGCGGCCGGCGCGGCGACGACGGGCCGTGTCATCCTGGCGACCTTCGCGAGATCGCTCGTCCGCTCCCGCTGGGTGCGGGAATCCGACCGCGAGAATATCGACGTCGCCACGCGCTGGCTGCAACAGCACCGGACGCTCACCGCCGGCGCGTTCTTCTTTTACGCCTTGAGCCCGCTGCCGTCGAACTACCTCTTCATTGCATACGGGCTTTCCGGGTTGCCGCTCAGAATCATCGCGACGGCGTTCTTCATCGGCCGCGCAACGACCTATGCGATCTGGGCGCATCTCGGCCGCTTTGCGTCGACCCGGCTGGACGTGGAATCGGAACTCGAAGGCACGTATCTCGGCGGCTACTTCGTCGTCACGCAACTGGTCCTGCTCGGCCTCGTGCTCGCGCTGATGAAGCTCGATTGGCGTGCGCTCGTCAACGAACGCCGGCTGACGTTCAGACGCGGCCATCATCCGCGCGGCTCCGATTGACACACGGCGCACGCGATCTTGCGATCGGGGGCATCGGCCAGCCGCTCCAAGAGCGCTACCCAGAGCGCCGCGACGTGGACGCGCGCGATCGCTTCAGGATGGCGGACCACAGTATCCCGCCTCTCACCAGCAGCAGGATCGCCGCGAGTGCGAGCGGCGCACCAGTTTCCAAGCGCTGATCACCCTCGTTGGTACCGGCCGTGCCCAACGCGCCGAAAGCGGACAGGTGCTCTGGCTGCAACTGCCCCTACACCCTCCCCGCCAAATGAAACCGCGAAGCCGGATGCCACAACCGCACCGACGTCGCGACCTGGTCCCCGACCCAGGTCCGCCGCCGGAGCAACAAGCACGGCTCGCCGATTTCCATCACCAGATGCCGGCGCACCTGCGCATCGGGCTTCTGCGCATAGATCCGGAACTCCGCGCGCTGGATCGGCGCGAGCCGCACCATATAGTGATTCGGCGTCTCGACCGTGAAGTCCTGTTCCAGATACGCGGGAAACAGCGCCGGGTTCACGTAGCGATCCTCGAACTGGATCGGCTCGTCGTCCTCGTAATGCACGATACGCGAATGAAACACCGGCCCCGAGCGCAGCCCGAGCGCTTCGATCGCCTCCGTATCGTCGCTGCTTTCGAGCAGCAGCACGCGCCCGCTGTGCCGATGGCCGCGCTCCGCGATCTCGTCCGCGATGTTGCGGATTTCCAGCACCGTCGATTCGTAATGCCGCCGTTCGACGAACGTGCCCGCGCCCTGGATACGGGTCAGCACGCGCTCGGCGGTCAGCTCGCGCAGCGCGCGTGACACTGTCATCCGCGCGACGCCGAACTCCTTGACCAGTTCGGCTTCGGTCGGAATCGCCCCGCCGGGTTTCCAGTCGCCTTTCGCGATCCGCTCGACGACGTAGCGCTTGATCTGCTGGTAGGCCGGCAGCGCGCGCGCCGGCACGTCGTCGCCCGACGCGACCGCCAGCCCGGCGGAAAGGTGTCGTCCCGTATGGTTCATGCGCCCTCGCCCGAATGATTGTTAGATGTCCAGACAACCCGCCACCGCCAGCCGTCACCCGACGTCACAGCACCGGAGGCGGCATCCCCGCGACGATGCCGGTCGCGATCGCGATGTCGTCCGCGAGCGGCCGGTCGTCCTGGTACGCGGGCACGCGTTCGCGCACGTGCCGCCATAACGTATCGGTGGGCGCGGCCCGCGCCGCGCCGTTCGCCTGCAGATCGTATGCCTGCGCGGCCGCCAGCATCTCGATCGCGAGCACGCGCGTCGTGTTCTCGATGATGTCGAGCGCCTTCAGCGCCGCCGGAGTCGCATGGCACAGGTGATCTTCCTGCAGCCCCGACGTGATGCCGCCGTCGAGGCTCGCGGGCGCCGCGAGCCGCTGGTTCTGCGCGACGAGGGCGACCGCCGTGTACTGCGCGATCATGAAGCCGGAGCACGTGCCGCCCGGCGTCGCGAGAAACGCAGGCAGCCCGCTGACGAGCGGATTGACGAGACGGTCGAGACGCCGTTCGGCGATCGCCGCGACCTGGGCCATCGCGGCCGCGAGGCTGTCCATCGCGAGCGCAATGCCGGCGCCGACCGCATGCGCCTGCGAATGGACGGCCGGTTCGTCGCGCGTGCCGGCGACGATCGGGTTGTCGGTGACGGACGCGAGTTCGCGATCCACCACTTCCGCCGTCACGGCGAACACGTCGCGTGCCGCGCCGTGCACATGCGGAATCGTGCGCAGGCTGAGCGGATCCTGCGTATGCCGGCCGCTCGCCGCGCCGAGCATCCCGCTGTCGGCGAGCAGCGCGCGCAGCCGTGCGCCGACCTGCCCGATGCCGGGCGAAACGCGTAGCGCGAGCGATGCCGGATCGAAGGAGGCCAGCTGTCCACCGAGGTTCTCGAAGCTCATCGCCGCGACCCAGTCGGCCCAGTCGAGCAGCCGCTCCGCGCGGGCGAGCGCGAGCGCGGCCAGCCCCGTCACGCACGGCGTGCCGTTGACGAGGCTCAGCCCCTCCTTCGCACCGAGCACCAGCGGCTCGCGGCCGATGCGGCGCAACGCTTCGTCGCCGCGCATCCGCTCGCCGCGATGGCGCGCATGGCCGTGACCGATGCAGACGAGCGCGACGTGCGCCATATGCGTCAGATAGCCGACCGACCCGTGCGCCGGCACCTCCGGCAGGCAATCGTGTTCGAGCAGCGCGACGAGCTGGTCGACGACATCGGCGCGCACGCCGGAATGCCCGTGTGCGTAATTGTTGATCGCCGCCGCGATGATCGCGCGCGTTTCCGCCGCGCCGAGCGGCGCGCCGACGCCGACCGCGTGGCTCATCAGGATGTTGCGCGACAGCGTGCTCTGCTGCGCCGGCGACACGATCACGTTGCACAGCGCGCCGACGCCGGTGTTGACGCCGTACGCGCGGATGCCGCGCGCGACGATTTCATCGACGAGCTCGCGTGCCGCGGCGACGCGCACGCGCGCTTCGTCCGTGAGCGCCAGCGATTCGCCGGCGGCCACCTCCGCGATCTGCCGCCAGTCGAGCGGCCTTGCCGAACGGAATACGGTCATGACGGCCTCAGTTCGCGGCGCGGTCGTGATGGCTCGACACGAACTGCCGGAAGCGCTCCGAGCACTGGCCGCCGAACAGGTCGCCGGGCGTGCCGTCCGAGTCGACCTCGCCCTGGTGCAGGAACATCACGCGATTCGACACGTGGCGTGCGAAACCCATTTCATGCGTGACGACCAGCATCGTGCGCCCTTCCTCGGCGAGCGAACGCATCACGCGCAGCACCTCGCCGACCAGTTCCGGATCGAGCGCCGACGTCGGTTCGTCGAACAGCATCACCTTCGGATGCATCGCGAGCGCACGGGCGATCGCGACACGCTGCTGCTGGCCGCCCGACAGGTGCGCCGGATAGTAGCCGCGCTTGTCCGCGAGGCCGACGCGCGCGAGGAGCGCCTCCGCTTCCTCGACCGCTTCGGCGCGACTGCGCTTCTGCACGCGCAGCGGGCCTTCGACGAGGTTGTCGAGCACCGTCATGTGCGACCACAGGTTGAAGTTCTGGAACACCATCCCGAGCTGCGAGCGAATCCGGTCGACCTGGCGCCGGTCGCCCGGCTGCAGCTTGCCGTCGCGCGCGCGCTTCATCTTCAGTTCCTCGCCGGCGAGCGCGACAGTGCCGTCGTCGGGCGTTTCGAGCAGGTTCAGGCAGCGCAGGAACGTGCTCTTGCCCGAGCCGCTCGCGCCGAGGATCGAGATCACGTCGCCTTCGTGCGCGTCGAGCGAAATGCCCTTCAGCACGTGGTGATCGCCGAACGACTTGTGGATGTTCCTGACCGACAGGGCAACGGGAGCAGCGGTGTTCATCGGATTCTCCTGGAAGGATGGATGCGCTCAGGACGCGACGCGCCGGGCGTCGCGCGCGGCCGCGGCCGGCGCGCCGGTCTGCTTCGGCGCGCGCAGGTGGCCCGACAGCCGCCATTCGAGCGCGCCGAGGACGCGCACGACAATGAAGTTCAGGCCCAGGTAGATGAGGGCCGCGCACACGAACACCTCGGTCGTCCGGTAGGTCTGTTGAATGATCTGCTGCGCGACGCCCGTCACTTCCCACACGGTGACGAGGCTCGCCAGCGCGGTCGACTTGACGAGCAGCACGGCTTCGGTCGAATACGCGGGCAGGCACTGGCGCAGCGCGATCGGGCCGATCACGCGACGCAGCAGCGCGAAGCCCGACAGGCCGATCGAATAACCGGCCTCGATCTGCCCGACCGGCACGGCCATCAAGCCGCCGCGCAGGATTTCGGCCGTATAGCCGGCCGTGCACAGCGCGAGGGACAGCACCGCGCACACATACGGTTCGCGCAGCAGCGGCCACATGAAGCTCTCGCGGATCACGCCGAACTGGCCGAGCCCGTAGTACACGAGGAACATCTGGATCAGCAGCGGGGAGCCGCGAAACACGAGGATGTACGCACGCGCGAAGCGGTTCGGCAGCCAGTGCGGCGACACGCGCATCGTGACGATCACGAGCGACAGCAGGCCGCCGAGCACGAGCGACGCGAAGAACAGGCCGAGCGTGGTCGGCACGGCCGCGAGCAGCTGGCGCAGCGTGTCGAGGAGAAAGTCGAAATCGATGGACATGCGATCGCTCCGTCAGTTGCGTGCGAAATTGCGGCGGAACGAGCGGCCGACGATCGCTTCCGCCCGGTTGAACACGCGGTTCGACAGGCCCGTCATCACGAGATAGAGCGCCCCGCCCGCGACGAAGAACACGAAATACTGGTGCGTCGAATTCGCGGCGATCTGGCTGGTGCGCAGCAGCTCGGCGAGCCCGGTGACCGAGATCAGCGCGGAGTCCTTGAGGCTCAGTTGCCACACGTTGCCGATGCCGGGCAGCGCGAAACGCAGCACCTGCGGAATCAGGATGCGGCGCAGCACCATGCTTCGCGGCATGCCGATCGAGCGCGCCGCTTCGAGCTCGCCCTTCGACACGGCCAGCACGGCCGCGCGATACACCTCGGCCTGGTATGCGCCCGAGATCATCCCGACCGCCAGCGCGCCGATCACGAACGGCGGCACGCCGATGAAGCCCTCCGCGCCGAACCACTGGCCGACGGTCGTGACGAGCGTCGAGCCGCCGAAATAGAACAGGTAGATCACGAGCAGTTCGGGCACGCCGCGAAACACGGTCGTGTAGAGGTCGCCGAGCACGCGCGCGCTGCGGTGGCGTGACAGTTTCGCGGCTGCGATGCCTGCGCCGATCACGGCACCGACCGCGAGCGCGGCGAGCGTCAGCGCGATCGTCATCAGCGCCGCGAGCAGCAGGACGCCGCCCCAGCCTTCGGTTCCGAAGCCCAGCATTTCAAGGATGGCCATGCGTGCCTCCCGGCAAGCGTTGAGTGGATCGGCGGGATGCGCGCCGCTGCGCGACCGTCGGGTCGCTCATGCAGCGGCGGCCGCGCGTGTGCTTACGGCGTGACGTCGGTCTTGAACCACTTGTCGGCGAGTTTCTTCACGGTGCCGTCCGCGAGTGCCGCGCCGATCGCCGCGTCGAACTTCGTCTTCAGGTCGGCATCCTGCTTGCGGAACGCGAGGCCCTCGCCCGGCCCCCAGATCGGGCCGCCGAGCTTCGGGCCCGCGAGCACGATCGACGCGTTCTCCTTCTTCCCGGTGTTCGCCGCGTAGTAAGTGACGTCGTCGAACGATGCGTCGATGCGACCGGCGACGAGGTCGAGATCGCGCTCGGGCGACGTCTTGTATACGCGGATCGACGCGATGTCCTTGAAGCCGTCGTTGATGAACTTCGTGTAGACGGTGCCCGACTGGATGCCGATCGTCTTGCCCTTCAACTGCTTGCGCAGCGCATCGACGGTTGCCTTGTCCGCATTCGCGTCGCCGGTCAGCTTGACGATCGGCGCGCCGGGCGCGGCCTTCGGCAGGATCTTCGTATCGGTGACGGCGAACGTCGCGGGCGTGGCCGCGTACGGGCGCGAGAACAGCAGGATCTTCTCGCGCTCCGGCGTGATCGAGATCGCATCCATCAGGATGTCGAACTTACCGGCCTGCAGGCCCGGAATCATCCCGTCCCAGTCCTGCGCGACCATGTTGCACTGGACCTTGATCCGCTCGCACACGTTGGCGAGCAGCTCCGGTTCGAAGCCACCGAGCTTGCCGCCCGGCAGCGTGAGGTTCCACGGCGCGTAGCCGCCTTCGAGCGCCACCGTCACCGTCTTCCATTCCTTTGCCTGCACAGGCGCGGAGAGAGTTGCCGCAGCCGCCGCGATCGCGCCGATCGTCCTGATTGCCCACTTGATGCGCTTGCCGTTCACGAGATTTCTCCTTGCGTTGAAGTTCGTCATCCCTTCGGTCTGCAAGACGCCTCAGGAATTTGTCTATACAAGCATGCAAGAAGAAAAACGGCCGGACAAGCGTTGATCAAAAAAAACCGCGTAAACGCGGGAAATCCCCTAAATACAGGGCTCTGGCGCGCCTCTTCGCGGGGAATTCAGGCACGGATTTGGTGCAGGATGGATGGACAAATCGCAAGGATGACTAGACAAATTTTGAATTCGATCACTCGACGCTTGCCACGCGACATGCGGCGGCGGGCAACTCGACCTCGCGCAAATCGGGGCGCTGACCGGAGCGCCGGTTCATGCTCGATCGATTGTTTCGGGCGCGGGCTTGGCCGGGATCAATGGGCCGTGCCGCCGCTTGCGCTGACGGTCATCAGGAAGGCAGGCCTGGATCGTGGCCGCGTGCGCAGCCTGCAAAGGGATCGGTGCGGCCGATAGGCCGGTGTTTGGATGGGGGGCGTGCCCGGTTGCTGACGTCAGTGCCGGATGCACGACGTTTCCCACATATTGGCAAGTACCGAAATCGCGCGGCACGGCGTGAAGACGAGCCGGGAAATGGTCTGACCATACGTCGGGCGTCACCGGGAACACGCCCCTGCTTCGACTTGCTGCCACGGTACGCGGCGACGAAGCTGTCGGTGAAACGGTCGAATTCCTCGGGCGGGTGGGCGACGCGTACACATGCGCCGCGTCGTCGTGCGGCCCGACCGCGAGCGTCGGCGCCGGCATGGCGACGGGTTTCCGCCACGCCGTGAACGCCGTGCGTGCGGCGCAGAGGCCCGCCACCATCCGCGCCGGGCATGTCGCGCGAACGTGCTTCGTGACCGCCGCTCCTTCCCGTTGCAATCGCCTGGAGAGCAGACGATCAGCTTCGACCGTCCCCTTCCCCGCTTCGCACGTCGCCGAGCATCGTGACGAGGACAAGCGCGGCGATCAGCCCGAGATGCTCGAAGAAGCTGTTGAGCGCCATGAAATGCGCGGCGCCCGTCTGGTTCCAGAAGTCGTTCGCCACCGCCATCGCGACGAGCGTCAGCATGCCGAGGCCGCCGGCGCCGAGCCACGTGAAGCGGCGAAACACGATGCACAGCGAACCGCCGATCTCGACGACGACCGCCAGTGCAGCCCACAACGCGGGCGGGTGCAAACCGAAATGCGCCTGCTCCGCGATTGCTGCATCGAAGTGCATCGCCTTGTTGACCCCGCCGATCAGAAAGGCGGACACGAGTGCAAGTCGAACCAGCGCGCCGATCCACGGCTGCGCGAGCAGCGCACGGATCCACGCGGGGCTGTACCGGCCGGTTGTCGTCGACATGTCAGACCGCCCAGCAGGAACAGCCGAACGCGCCCCAGAAGCCCTTCGCGTCCGACGTCGGCAATGCGCTGCCCCACGCGCTCGCGTGCGCATGCTGGTGCACGTTGCACGCATTCGCGCAACCGCACATCGCGGCGGCCGCCGCCGCGCGTTGCAGCGGTGCGCCGCTGCGCTGCGTCGCGCCCCAGCCGCCGTAACCGCCGTACTCGCGCACCGGCGACCAGTCCGGCATCGCGGGCGGAATCGGCGCGTCATGCGACGCGAACGGGCCCGCGCCCCACACGATCCGGCCGCCGACCACCGTCAGCAATGCGGTCGTGCCCGCGATGTCGTCCTCCGCGCACGCGAAGAAGTCGCGATCCGGCACGACCACGTCGGCCAGCTGCCCGACCGCGATCCGCCCTTTCTTACCGACTTCGTTCGAGAACCACGTCACGTATTCGGTCCACATGCGCAGCGCGGTCTCGCGGTCGAGCAGGTTGCGCTGCGGATACATGCGCAGCCCGCCGATCGTCTTGCCCGTCACGAGCCACGACAGCGATACCCACGGGTTGTACGACGCCACGCGCGTCGCGTCGGTGCCGGCCGACACCTTGAGGCCCTTCGACAGCATCTTCGCGACCGGCGGCGTCGCTTCGGCCGCCTGCGCGCCGTAGCGCTCGACGAAGTATTCGCCCTGGTACGCCATCCGGTGCTGCACCGCGATGCCGCCGCCCAGTGCCGCGATACGATCCATCGATTTTTCGGTGATGGTTTCCGCGTGATCGAAGAACCAGTTCAGCCCTTCGAGCGGGATGTCCTTGTTCACCTTCTCGAACACGTCGAGCGCGCGGCTGATCGTTTCGTCGTACGTCGCATGCATGCGCCACGGCCAGCGGTTCTGCGCGAGCACGCGCACGACGCCCTCGAGATCGTCTTCCATCTGCGCCGGCAGGTCCGGACGCGCGACGCGGAAGTCCTCGAAGTCGGCCGCCGAAAACACCAGCATTTCGCCCGCGCCGTTGTTGCGGAAGTAGTCGGTGCCGTCGTGATACTTCGTGCTCTTGGTCCAGTTCACGAAGTCTTCCTTCTCGGCGTTCGGCTTCTGCGTGAACAGGTTGTACGCGATCCGGATCGTCATCTCGCCCGCGTCGTGCAGCTTGCGGATCACCTCGTAATCGTCCGGATAGTTCTGCGAACCGCCGCCCGCGTCGATCACGCCGGTCACGCCGAGACGGTTCAGTTCGCGCATGAAGTGGCGCGTCGAGTTGTACTGGTATTCGAACGGCAGCTTCGGCCCTTTCGCGAGCGTCGCGTACAGGATCGTCGCGTTCGGGTTCGCGAGCAGCAGCCCGGTCGGGTTGCCCGCGGCATCGCGCAGGATCGTGCCGCCCGGCGGCTCCGGCGTGTCCTTCGTGTAGCCGACCACGCGCAGCGCGGCCGCGTTCAGCAGCGCGCGATCGTACAGGTGCAGGATGAACACAGGCGTATCGGGCGCGGCCGCGTTGAGTTCGTCGATCGTCGGCAGGCGCTTCTCGGCGAACTGGTGCTCGGTGAAGCCGCCGACCACGCGCACCCATTGCGGCGCGGGCGTGATCGCCACCTGCCGCTTGAGCATGTCCATTGCAAGCGCGAGCGACGGCACGCCGTCCCAGCGCAGTTCCATGTTGTAGTTCAGGCCGCCGCGTATCACGTGGCAGTGGTTGTCGATCAGGCCCGGCAGCGCGGCGCGGCCCCCGAGATCGACGACCTTCGTCGCGCGGCCCGCGAGCGGCATCACGTCCGCGTCGTGGCCGACCGCGGCGAAGCGGCCGTCCTTGATTGCGACGGCGGTCGCGACGGGGTTCGCGCGGTCGAGGGTCGTGAACCTTCCGTTGTGAAGGATCAGATCCGGTTGGGACTCGGTTGCGGTCATGTGCGTCACCTCGTATCGATCAGAAGCCAAAAAGCTGTTTGACGGCGGGAATGGCCTGCACGCCGATCACCATGCCGAGCAACCCGACAAGGGCAATCAGCGGCGGCGCCGGAGAGCGAACCTTGATCACGCTGTAGATCACGCCGATCAGCAAACCCGCGCCAAGGGAAACCAGATAAGGTTCCATACGATCAATGTCCCGGTCAGGTTGAAATGCAGGCTCTACGTCCTGGAAAACAGGCGCGGGCGACATCCGTGAAGCAGTCACGGCAGCCGCCCGCGATTTTCATGGAGCCGATGGCGCGTATTCGTGCAGGACACGCGGCATCGGCACGGGCAGTCGCAACTGCCCGCGATTACTTCGCCGGAACCGGCGGAATCGACTCGTGCGGCGTCGCCGTGCGCGGTGCAGCCTTGTGGACCATCGTGTACGCGTAGTCGACACCCATCCCGTACGCGCCCGAGTGTTCCTTCGCGATCGCCATCACCGCGTCATAGGTCTCGCGGTGCGCCCAGTCGCGCTGCCATTCGAGCAGCACCTGCTGCCAGGTCACCGGCACGACGCCGGCCTGCACCATCCGCTGCATCGCGAAGTCGTGCGCGTCCTTCGACGTGCCGCCCGACGCATCGGCGACCATGTAGATCTCGTAGTCGCCTTCGAGCATTGCGCAGAGCGCGAACGTCGTATTGCAGACTTCCGTCCACAGGCCCGACACGACCACCTTCTTGCGGCCGTTCGCGGCCAGCGCGTCGCGCACCTTCTGGTCGTCCCACGAGTTCATCGACGTACGTTCGAGCGTCTTCTGGTTCGGGAACACGTCGAGCAGTTCGGGATAGGTATGGCCCGAGAAGCTGTCGCTCTCGACCGTCGTGATCGTGGTCGGGATGTTGAACACCTTCGCGGCCTTCGCGAGCCCGACGACGTTGTTCTTCAGTACCTGGCGATCGATCGATTGCACGCCGAACGCCATCTGCGGCTGCTGGTCGATGAAGATGATCTGGCTGTTGTGGGGAGTGAGTACTTCAAGCTTCGGATTGCTCATGGCGGTCATATCCTTTGACGCGGGAAAAGAGAGAGCCAGCCTCACCGGCAAACCGGGAGGCGCCCACTGCGCTGTGACGGGAGGTTCGCGTACCAGCCGGTGTCATTCAACACGCGAATTCATCGTAGCGCCAATTAATCGACTTGATTAATAAAAACCCTAAATTCAGGCCTTAAAAGATCTTAAAAGCCCCGAATTAAATACGCGCCTCCGGAGCAGACCTGCTACGCTCCGAATTGATTTTCCGATCATCGACCGGTCGGTATTTATCCGTATTTTTCACACGGTTGTCATTTCCCTTATCCGAATCATGACGTCCTATATCGCATCGTTATTGGCCGGCATTCTCGCGGGTGCCGTCTACGCGTTGATCGGTGTTGCATCGCCGGCGCCGCCTACCGTCGCATTGGCCGGCCTGCTGGGCATCCTCGCCGGCGAACAGATCCTGCCGGTCGCCCGCCGCATGCTGTCCGGGATCCAGCTGAAAACCGCGTGGAGCGACGCGAAGTGCGGCCAGCACATGTTCGGCACGCTGCCCGGTGCGCAGGCCACCCGGGCCGCCGCGAAGAAAGGGCCGTCGACACCGGCCTGACGCGCGCCGATCGAGGGCGCCTGGATCGCGTACGCGGCGCAATTGTCGTGAACCGTGTTGGAGCCGGGCGTGCTTGGCGATAACATGACAGCCCGATGCCCCCGTGGAATTCATCATGAAGCTGTCATTCGAAGCGCTCGAGGCACTGGACGCGATCGACCGCACCGGCACGTTCGCCGAAGCCGCCGAGCTGCTGCACCGCGTACCGTCCGCGCTGACCTATCTCGTGCAGAAGCTCGAAAGCGATCTCGGCGTCGCGCTGTTCGACCGCAGCGGACGCCGCGCAAAGCTCACGCACGCGGGACGCGTGGTCGTCGAGGAAGGCCGCCGGCTCCTGCATGCGGCCGAGCAGCTCGAACTGAAAGCGCAGCGCGCGCAGCAAGGCTGGGAAACCGAGGTGCGCATCTGCATCGACGAGATCCTGCCCTTCGAGGCATTGTGGCCGTACGTGCATGCGTTCTACGGGCTCGAGATGGACACGCGGCTGCGCCTGTCCACCGAAGTCCTCGGCGGCACGTGGGATGCGCTGATTTCGCGGCGCGCGGATCTCGTCGTCGGCGCAGCGGGCGAGCCGCCTGAACTGCCGGACATCGTCGCGCGACCGATCGGCTCGCTCCGGCACGTGTTCGCCATCGCGCCCACCCATCCGCTCGCGGCATTGCCCGAACCGCTGTCGATGGCGTCCGTCGTCGAGTATCGCGGCGCCGTGATCAGCGATACGTCGCGCGAGCTGCAGCCGCGCTCGGTCGCGATCGATGCCGGGCAACCGTATCTCGCGGTCCCCACCCTCGCCGCGAAACTGGCCGCGCAGTGCGAAGGGCTCGCGGTGGGCACGCTCCCGGATTGCATCGCGGCACGCGCGATCGCGCAGGGCAAGCTCGTCGCGCGCGAGGTGACCGGCATGCGCGACACGACGCAGTGCTATATCGCATGGCGCGGCGACGAAGCCGGACGCGCGCTGCACTGGTGGGTCGACCAGCTCGCTCAACCCGATCTCGTCGACCGGTTTACCGCGCTCGTGTAATTCCGCCGCCCGCGGCTTGCGTTGGCCCCCGGCCGCAGGCAACCGCCCCGCATCAGCCGAACGAATCGTGCAGGCGCTTCATCTCCTTCTCGAGCCACTCGATCAGGTTGAACGACGCGTGCGCACTCGCGGCCGGCGGGATCATCATCTTCTCCTCGGTCGCGATGTGTTCGGACAGCGATTCGCACATCAGCCGCCCGAGTTCAGGCTTGCGCGCGATCAGCGGCGACAGGTCGCCGCTGCTCAGTTGAAACGCCGTCACCGTCGTCACCGCATGGACGCTCGCGTGCAGTTGCGTGCCGGCCAGCACGACGGACTGGCCGATCGCGTCGCCCGGCGCCATCCGCCTGACCTCGATGTCCCCCGCCGCGCCCGGCACGAACACCGACGCGACACCGGCCCCGACGATCGTCAGCAGGCGCGTATCGGCATTCGATGCATAGATCACGTCCCCTTTGTGGAACACGCGTGACGCGAGCGCATCGGCTAGCACCGCCAGATCGGCGTCGCCGAGCTGCCGGAAGAGTTCGACCGCGCGCAGCAGCCGTTGCCCGCGCGACACCGGCCGGTGCGCAGCGGCCGTCCCGCCCAGCGGGCGCAACGCGATGTCCGCGGCGGCCAGATGCCGGTGGGCCAGGTCGTAGAGCTGGTTGCGCACGGCGATCTTCTTCTGCAGCGCATCGACGTAACAGACGAGTTCGTATTCGACGGAATTGGTACGGAACGCCTTGACCACCGCAACCGGTGCGGGACGGGGCAGCACGTCCAGCGAGCTGGCGGCGGCGCGGTCGAGCGCATCGACGACGATGGCCGGCCGCACTTCCGGATCGATCTCGATCGTCAACGTCACGCCGTGCACGTTCTCGGGTTCGCTCAGGTTGACGATCGTCGTCTTCGCCGCCGTGCTGTTCGGCACGACGACCAGGTTGCCGAGGCCGTCGATCAGCTTGGTCGCGCGCCAGTTGCTTTCGACGATCCGCCCTTCCAGCTCGCCGATGGCCACCGTGTCGCCGAGCCGGAACGGCTGGGTGGTATTCAGCACGAGGCCGGAGAACACGTCGTTCAGCGTGTTCTGGACGGCCAGCCCGAGGATCACGGCCACCGCGCCCGACGTCGCGACCAGCCCGCTCAGCGGCAGGCCCAGCACGTAGCCGAGCGCGGCCACCGCGGCCGCACCGAACACGGCGCCGGCGGCGATGTCGTGAAACAGCCGCTGGGTGCGCCATGCGCGCGGCAGCAGCAGATGGTCGAGCATCAGGCTGAACACGAGCGCGCACTGCAGCCACCACGCGACCCCGATCACCTGGATCGCCAGCCGGTCGAGCCGGTCGGGCGACGGCGGCACCGCGAGCGGGCTCACGCCGGTCGCGAACAGCACATAGGTCAGCGCGGCGAACGACGCGCAGCGCCCTATCGCCTTCGCCGTCGAACGGCCGGGCCCGAGCAACCGCCATGCGACGAGATCGACAATGACGATCGGTGCGCCGTAAGCGACCGTGGCGGAAAGGTTCAGCATGAGGGAGCGGGCGGCAAGCGTGACACAGGACGCGCACGGAAGCCGCGCACGCACATCGCCCACGGCCCGATCCGGCGTGTAGCCGCAGGCGGCGAATCGTGGCGCGAAAGGTCGGGCTGGACAGGTTTCATGCGGTAGTCGTTCGATGACGCGCGAAGCCGCCGCGGCGGCACGTGTGGCGGCCGCCGCGCCACACCGGCATGCAGCGGCGCCGTGACCGCGCGACGCTGCAGCGCGAGCCGGCGGCCTGCCCGCCTGCCCGCGCATCGTCGACGGTCCGTGCGTCCAATGTAGACGCACCGGCCGGCCCGGTCATGTGTTCAACCTGAAACGTTCTGAAGCCGCGACGGCCGCGCGCCGCTACGATTCGCGCGGCGGCAGCTCGGTCTCGCCCGTGTCGAGCCCGAGCGCGTGCACGACCGACCACGCGTCGTCCGCGACCTGCGTCGACCCGGCGGTATGGGCAAGCGCGGCCGCATACGCGGCCAGCAGACGCACGCGCGCGTCGTCGCGCGTGCGCGTCTCGTCCATGTCGCGCATCGAATCGAGCGCCGCGCGCGCGCGTTCGCGACATTCGTCGACCAGCGACAGGTCGAACAGGCACGGCACCGCCACGGCAGCCAGCGCGATGCCGATCTCCGCATCGCCGTTCGGCGAAAACGCCCAGTCGAGCGCCGCGCGCAGGTTGCCGAGCTCGCGCCGGATCACGTCGAGCCGCGATTCGCCGAGCGTCCCGCCGTCGTCTACCGGCGCGAGCCGGAACAGCGCATGGAAGTAGTTCGCGTGGGCGCGGGCGGCGGCCGCGCACTCGCCGTTGTTCTCGAGCTGCTGCAGCGCGTACGCACGCGTCGTCGTCAGCAGACGGTAACGCGGTGCGCCGTGCGCGCTTTCGAGACTCAGCAGCGACTTCGACACGAGGCCGGCGATCGTGTCGAGCAGGTCCGCATCGGCCAGCCGCGTGGCGCCGACGATCTCCCGCACCGCGTCGATCGAGAAGGTGCCGCGGAATACGCCGAGCCATCGCAACAGCAGGCGCTCCGCATCGCCGAGCAGGCGGTAGCTCCAGTCGTACATCGCTTGCAGCGTCTGATGACGCGGCAACGCCGTGCGAAACCCGCCGGTCAGCAACCGGAAATGGTCGTCGAGATGCGCGGCCAGCACGTCGATGCCGAGCACGGCCGCGCGGGCCGCGGCCAGTTCGATCGCGAGCGGCAGGCCGTCGAGGCGCCGGCACACCGATGCCATCAGCGACACGCTGCGTTCGTCGAGCGGGAAACGCGGATCGGCGGCCTGCACACGCGCCGAGAACAGTTGCACCGCGCTCGCACCCAGCGTTTCCGCATCGTCGGCACCTTCGCGCGGCACCTCGAGCGGCGGGATCGGACACAGCCGCTCGCCCTGGATACGCAACGCCTCGCGGCTGGTCGCGAGGACGCGCAAGCCGGCGTCGGATTCGGTCAGCGCGCTTGCGATCCGCGCGGCCGCGTCGAGCAGATG
This sequence comes from Burkholderia sp. LK4, assembly GCF_001043615.1. NCBI lineage: Bacteria > Pseudomonadati > Pseudomonadota > Betaproteobacteria > Burkholderiales > Burkholderiaceae > Burkholderia > Burkholderia sp. LK4. The sequence goes on along the minus strand of NZ_LDUL01000034.1, from coordinate 56,165 downwards.
CTCGCAATTGTCCAGCACCAGCAACATCCGGCGGTTCGCGACGCTGGCCAGCACCGCCTCGAGCGTCAGCGATCCGGCGGGCTGCGCGATGCCGAACGCCGCCGCCAGCGCGTCGGGCACGAATTGCGGAGCGGCGACCGTGGCCAGCGACACGAACGCGGCGCCGTCCGGAAAACGGGCTTCGGCGCGCATGGCCGCCTCGAGCGCAAGCCGCGTCTTGCCGATGCCGCCCGCCCCGACCAGCGTCACGACGCGCGCGGTGTCGAGCGCCGCCAGCACCTCGGCGACGGTCTGCTCGCGGCCGACGAGCGCGGTCGGCGCGGCCGTCAACCGCGACGTCACGGCGCGCACGGGGGGCGCGACGTCGGTCCGGCCGCCGACCAGCCGATAACCGCGCCCCGGCACCGTCACGATCAGGTTGCGATCGTCGGCGAGCGCCTTGCGCAACGCGGCAATGTGCACCTGCAGGTTGTTTTCCTCCACGACGGTGTGCGGCCACACGCGCTGCATGATCTCGTCTTTCGAGACCAGGGCGCCGTTCGCCCGAATCAGGAGTTCGAGAATTTCGAATGCGCGACTGCCGATACGCAGCAGTTTGCCGTTCGAGCGAATTTCACGCCTGTCAAGAAATACGTGTAGCGTTCCAATTCGGATCATGAGAATTTTCAATCGATAGCGTGCATCGATGCCCTGTCAAAAATGACATCGACTGGATGCTCATGCTACGGCATTTGCCCCTTGCAATGATTCAAATTATCAGAAGCTACTGAGCAAATTTTTTGAATCGATGAAAGCCGCGATTTTCCCGGCGTCTCCGCGTGGGGCGACGCTGCCCCTGTGCGGCGCGGCATTTCGCGCCCACTGCATGCGAAACAGTGATTCACCCATGAACCTGTTTCGTAGGATAAAAGCTGCGATTTGCCGGAGTTAATTTCTTCGACTCATCAATTAAAAATAGCCGCGCGCCGGATTGGCGGACAGGACCGGGTAAAAAAGACATGCTGGACGTGGCGTAACCGTGGTGTAACCGATTTCCCGGGCGGCGGTCGGTCGGATTTTCCGTTCATAACGATTCAGGCGCCGCTCAGGACATTCAGCGGCGCGGCGCGCAACGATGGATCGATGGCGCCAGCGTCGAGCGACTTTCACCACGCCGTGAGGAACACGACCATGGGCAACCGTATCGCCGGCATCAGGATTCCCGACGCCCCCCTCGCACGGGACGCCGCCGACACCGTACGCGCGTGCGAACCGGAACTGCTGTTCCGGCACGCGATGCGCGTGTTCGCGTTTGCATCGATCATCGGGCTGCGTCGCGGCATCGTGTTCAACGCCGAGCTGCTGTATGTCGCCGCGCTGTTCCATCACTTCGGCTTGACGGAGCGCTACCGGCATTCGCGCCGGCGCTTCGAGATCGACGGCGCGAATGCGGCGCACGCATTCCTCGGAGGATACGGCGTCGCCGCCGACGACGCAGCGGAGGTCTGGCGCGCGATCGCGCTGCATGCGACGTTCGGGATCCACCCGTACATGACGCCGTTGACGGCGCTGCTCGGCGCCGGCGTCGAGACCGACCTCTTCGCGCATCACTTCGACGAGGTGAGCCGGTCCGAACGCGACGCGATCGTGCATGCATGGCCGCGCGGCCCTTGCTTCAAGGATTTGTTTCTCGAGGCGCTCGCCGCGGGCACCGCACACCGCCCCGCTACCGCGTTCGGCAACGTGTCCGCCGACGTGCTCGAGCGTTGCGACCCGGACTATCGCCGGACGAATTTCTGCGGGCTGGTGCTCGGGTCGAAATGGGCGGAGTGAGCCGGCCGTCCGGCCGGGCCCGTGCGGCCGCGTCACCGCCGCCACCGCCGGATCATGCGCGCGCGAACGCCAGCAGTTCGTCGTTCAGGCGTTGCGCATGCGTCAGGTACAACGCGTGCGGGCCGCCCTCGTAGACGCTCAGCGTCGCGTGCGGCACGCGCCGCGCCGTGACGGCGCCCGTAAGCGCGAGCGGTGCCGTCTGGTCGTCGTCGCCGTGAATCACGAGTGTCGGCACGTCGAACTTGTCGAGATCCGCACGGAAATCGGTTTCGGAAAACGCGCCGACGCAGTCGAGCGTCCCCTTCAACCCGGCCTGCAGCGCCATGAACGACGTCCAGTCGAGCGCGGCGCGCGAGATCGTCGAAGCGGCCCGGTTCGACCCGGTGAACAGCGGCCAGAATTGCTCGAGGAACGCCGCGCGATCGGCCACGATACCCGCGCGAATCCCGTCGAACACGGCGACGTCGACACCGTCCGGATGATCGTCGCGCCGCGCGACCAGCGGCGTCACCGAGCCGACCAGTACGGCTTTCGCGATGTGCCGCGTGCCGTGCCGGCCGATGTAGCGGGCCACCTCGCCGCCGCCCATCGAGAAGCCGACGAGCGTCACGTCGCGCAGCCCGAGCGTATCGATCAGCGTCGCGAGATCGTCCGCCAGCGTGTCGTAGTCGTATCCGGTCCACGGCTGGCCGGAGCGGCCGAAGCCGCGCCGGTCGTAGGCGATGCAGCGCAGGCCGTTCGACGCAAGGTGATGCATCTGGACGTCCCACATATCCGCGTTCAGCGGCCAGCCGTGAATGAACACGACCGGGCGCCCGGCGCCCCAGTCCTTGTAGTGAATCGACACGCCGTCGCGGGTCGTGAACGTGCTCATACGGATTCCTCAGTGGTGAAAAAGCGGCGCGCACCGGCGTCGGCCGGCGGACAGGTGCCGCGTCAGTCGTCACGACCGGGACAGCCGGCCGATGAACCGGTCCATCTCGGTCGCGAGGATCACTTCCCGGTAGTTCGCGGGACGCTTGGCCCCGCGCCATTGCGGCTTGTAGATCGCGTCGCCCGGACGAATCGTCGTGCCGGTCAGCGCGCAGCGCGCGAGTGCGCGCGACTTCGCGCTGATCCAGCGCTGCTCGTCGTAGCGGCAGCGCGTCGGGTCGCTCCACGACACCAGGACCGACGAATCGGTCTGTCGCTCGGCGGCGATGATCGCGCAACGACGGCGCACGCTGCCGCTCGATGCGGCCGATGCATCGTTGCAATGGCGGCGGCGCGCGGTGTCCGGGTCGCGCACAAGCGACGGCGCGCAATGGCGTGCGGCCGGCGACGGGTCGAGCAGCGTCATCACGTGCTCCCAGCGATCGAATGCGTCCATGGCAGATCCAGGCAGGTGAGGCGGGCCGGATGCCTCGCACCCGCCCGCTACGCGATCGTCATCCGCCGCGCGAGCCGGCACCGGCCCGCGACGGGATGACCTGACGCTGACGATAGCGGGCCGCCGCTGAAGAGTCTTGATGCGAGACTTAATTTTTCTGGCCGGCGCGCGCGCAGGCGTCCCGCGGCGTGCACCACATACGGGCTTCACGAAAATTCAGCGCGATTTCAGTACAGCCCGCATGGCCGCGGGATAGGCTCCTGTCGGCTTTCGTTCACGACGTTCGCGCGCCGGCCTGCGCGCGACCTCTCGAACACATGCCGGCTGCCCGCGGGATTGCCGCCTGCGGGCAGATCCGAACCCACCATCCAACGCGGCATCGATGTACCGCACGTTCAAGGAGACTTCATGCGTCCCGCAGATACCGACGCCCTTCCCTCGGCACGCCGCCGAGACATGCTGCTCGCCGGCGCGACCGCCGTTGCAGCCGCCGCGCTGCCGGCAGCCGCCGCGGCTGCCCCCAAACACGCCGCTTCCACCCATTCAGGAACCCACACGATGAACACGATCACCACGAAAGACGGTACGCAGATTTACTTCAAGGACTGGGGCAGCGGCCGCCCGGTCGTGTTCTCGCACGGCTGGCCGCTGTGCGCCGACGCGTGGGATTCGCAGATGCTGTTCCTGGTGCAGCACGGCTTCCGTGTGATCGCGCACGACCGCCGCGGTCACGGCCGCTCGAGCCAGCCGTCGCAGGGCAACGACATGGACACGTATGCCGACGATCTCGCCGCGCTGATGAACGCGCTCGACCTGCACGAAGCCACGCTCGTCGGCCACTCCACCGGCGGCGGTGAAGTCGCGCACTACATCGGCCGGCACGGCACGAAGCGCGTCGCGAAGGCCGTGCTGATCGGCGCCGTACCGCCGCAGATGGTGAAGTCGGCGACCAATCCCGGCGGCCTGCCGATGGACGTGTTCGACGGGATCCGCAAGAACGTCGCGGAAAACCGCTCGCAGTTCTACAAGGATCTCGCGGTGCCGTTCTTCGGCTTCAACCGGCCGCAGGCAAAGGTGTCGCAAGGCACGATCGATGCGTTCTGGGCCCAGGGCATGATGGGCGGCGTGCACGGCCAGTACCTGTGCGTGAAGGAATTCTCCGAGGTCGACTACACGGAAGACCTGAAGAAGATCGACGTGCCGACGCTGATCCTGCACGGCGACGACGACCAGATCGTGCCGATCGACGATTCGGCCCGGCTGTCCGCGAAGATCGTGAAGCACGCGGAACTCAAGGTGATCCCGGGCGGCTCGCACGGCATGTGCGTCGTCGATGCCGCACGGATCAATGCCGAACTGCTCGCCTTCCTGAAGGCGTAAGCCGCGCGACACGGCGCGCCGGACGTCATACTGTCATGCCGTCACGCCGGCGCGCCCTTCAGCATTTTTCAGGAATTTTCAGGCCGTCGCGATTCCGCATGCCGCATGCGCCGTCGCCGGGATCGCCGCTGCTGCGGCAGCGGGCGCTCACGGCGTACGCGCCGGCCTGAGCAGCAAGCCGATCAGCGCGCCCGCGATCGCGAACGCCATCGCCACCCGGAAGTTGTCGGCCAGCGCGAGCGTGGTCGCCTGGACGCGAACCGCGCGGTCGAGCAGCGCGTAAGTCGCCTGGTCGCCTGCCGCGAAGGTCGCGCCGTGCGCGACCAGCGACGCCGCGCCGGCTCGCAGCCGCTCAAGCGTTTGCGGGTCCGACAGCGTGACATGCAGACCGACGAGATTCGAATGGGTAGCCTCCATGATCCGCTGGATCACCGCGATCGACGTCGTGCCGAGCTGCCCGCTCAGCAGGCGCGTCGTCTGCACGACCGCGCCGAACGTCAGCGCGTGCTCGGCCGTCACGTGCTTGCCGAAAAAGAAGATCACCGACGTGAGCGCCATCGTCTGGCCCAGTGCCTGCAGCAACTGCGACGGGATGAAATCGGGTTCGGCCCATACGGGCGTGAGGCGCGCGCCGAGTGCGAACGCGAACGCCACCATCACGAAGCCGGTGACGATCAGCCGGCGCGGATCGACGCGTTGCAGCAGCCATGCGACGCATGGCGCGAACAGCAGCTGCGGGATCGCGATCCAGCGCAGCGTGTCGCCGATCTGCAGCGGGCGCAGCCCGTAGGTGCTCGCGAGAAACGCCGACGGAATGAAGCTCGTGTTGAGCACGGTGAAGCGCACGAGGCCGACCAGCACGATCAGCCATGCGACGTTGGGCAGCGCGAGGTAGCCGAGATCGAGCCCGGCGCTGCGCGACGCCAGCTCGTGGATCAGGAACGCGGCCACCATCACGATGCCGACACACAGCAACGTGACGATCAGCGGCGACTGGAACCAGAACAGCCGTTCGCCCTGGTCGAGCGCGACGCACAGGCACGCGAACCCGCCGGCGCCGAGCACCATGCCGCGCGTGTCGATCCCGGACGCGAAACGCTTGATTGGTTCGTTGGACAGCGACAGCATCAGGCACACGATGAACGGCACGGTCAGCAGTGCGTTCTGCCAGAACAGCCAGCGCCAGCTCAGGTGTTCGCTGTACCACCCTTCGAGCGTCGCCGACAGGTTCAGCGACATCTCGAGGTTCATTGCATACGCGGCGATGCCGAACGGAATGAGCCGCGGCGGCAGCGTGCGGACGACGAACCCGACGGTCAACGGCACGAACACGCCGGATGCGAAACCGGCTACGCTCTGGAGTGCGATGAACGTGCCGAAGTCCGTGCACAGCGGCAGCATGCTTTCGACGGCCAGGAATGCCGCGGCGCCCGCCAGCAGCACGCGGCGCGTGCCGAACACGAAGGCCGCCGCGATCGCGAGCGGCCCGACGAACATCTGCGACGCGGTGAACGCGGTGTTGATCCATGCGCCCTCGTCGAAGCCGACGCCGAGCGCGCCGCGTACGTCGGCGAGCCCGAGCGAGGTGATGCGCGAGGTCAGCGTCGAGATGATCGCGCCGAGCAGCACGGCCGCGATCGCGGCGATGGAACGAAACGTCGGTATGTCGGTGGCCGGCGCGGCCGGCCCCGGTGTCGCGCCACCGGGGGCGAACGTGGTATTCATCGTCGTGCGGCTCCCGTATTTGAGGCTCGCGCAAGCATAGCGCGATGTGAAGAAACCTGTCCGTTCGATGGAGTTACCCGATCGTGAGCACGAACCCGACGAACCCGACCGACGCGTCGAGCCCGCCGCCCGCCTCCCCCGCGCGCTCGCGCAGATGGCCGATCGTGCTGATCGCCGGCGCCGCGCTGTTGCTCGTCGCGCTGCTGGTCTACGAATACGACGCGCATGAACGCGGCACCGACGACGCGTACGTGACGGGCCACCTGCACGTGATTTCGCCGCGCGTGGCCGGCACCGTCGAGCGCGTGCTGGTGGACGACAACCAGTTCGTGCATGCGGGCGACCCGCTCGTGCGGCTCGATCCGCGCGATTTCGACGTGCGCGTCGCGCTGCAGCGTGCGCGCGTTGCGCAGGCGCGTGCCGATGCGATGCGCGCGAAGGCGCTGGTCGAGCAGGCCGACGCGACGCTCGTGTCCGCGCACGCCGACGCCGAGAAAGCCGAACTCGACTACGCACGGGCGCGCGAGCTGACCCGCGAAACACCGCGCGGGTTGTCGCAACAGGAATTCGATGCGGCCAACGCGGCGCGCAAGTCCGCGCGTGCCCGCATCGACGCGGCACAAGCGCAGCAGCGCAGCGCGCAGGCCGCATGGCAGGCGGCAGACGCCGTGTCGCACCAGGGCGACGCCGACTTGCGCGATGCGGAGTTGCAACTGCAGTACACGACGGTCGTCGCGCCGTCGGACGGCCGCGTCGGGAAGAAGACCGTCGAGACCGGCGAGCACGTCGCGCCGGGCCAGGCGCTGCTCACGCTGGTCGAACCGCACCCGTGGGTCGTCGCGAACTTCCGCGAAACGCAGCTCAAGCACGTGCGCGCCGGCGATGCCGTGCGGCTGCGTTTCGACGCGCTGCCGGACCTGACCTTCAACGGGCACGTCGACAGCCTGTCGCCCGCGACCGGCGGGCAGTTCGCGCTGCTGCCGCCCGACAACGCGACCGGCAACTTCACGAAGGTCACGCAGCGGGTGCCGGTCAAGATCCTGCTCGACGGGCAGGCGTCGACCGAGCCGCGCATCCGGCCCGGCCTGTCGGTCGTCGTCACGCTGCAAGCCGGCCGGGAACAGCCATGAGCCGCCTCGCCGCGCTGCTCGCCGCCGGCCTGCTGGGCGCCTGCACGATCGCGCCGCAGCCGCTCGCGCCCGTCCCGGTCGGCACCGACCGGTTCCGTCATGCGGATGCGCCCGGCGAACCGGCCCCGTCGCTCGCCGGATGGCCCGCGTCGTTCGGCGGTCCGCCGCTCGTCGCGCTCGTCGACGCGGCGCTCGCCGGCAACTTCGACATCCGTGCGGCCGCCGCGCGCGTCGACCAGGCGCAGGCGCTGCTCGGCGTGCGCGAAGCCGCGCTTTCACCCACCGTCGGCGTCGATCCGTCATTCAACCGTTCGCGTGTGTCCGGCACGGTCGACAATGCGTTGCCGAAGCGGCTGATGCACAACTGGTCGGTGCCGTTCAACGCCAGCTATGAAGTCGATCTGTGGGGCCGCCTGCGCGGCGACGCGGAGATCGGCAGGCAGAACGTGCTGCAGGCCGACGCCGATCGCGCGGCCGTGCGGCTGCGCGTCGCGACCGAGGTCGCGAGCGACTACCTGACGCTGCATTACGTCGAGGAGGATCTGGCGACGCTCGCCCGCGCGATCGAGCTGCGCCGCACCGCGCTCGACGTGATCGCCGCGCGCGTGCGGGCCGGCGCGGCGAGCGATCTCGACGCGCTGCGCGCGGCGGCCGATCTCGATACCGCGCGCGCCGATCTCGCGGACAGCCGGCGGCTACGCGAGAACCTCGTCGATGCACTCGCGGTGCTGACCGGCGTGTCGCCGACCAGCTTCACGGTCGCGCCGACCGCCGCCGCGATTCGCGTGCCGGCGGTGCCGCCCGGCCTGCCGTCCGTGCTGCTCGCGCAACGGCCGGACGTCTATGCGGCGGCACGCCGTGTCGATGCGGCATCGCTCGAAACCGGCGTTGCCCGCACCGCATGGCTGCCGACGCTGACGCTGACGGCCCAGGGCGGGTTCGCGAGCCGCGACCTCGGCTCGTTTCTCGAGCGCAACAGCTCGCTGTGGGGCCTCGGGGCGAGCGTGGCTGAAACGCTGTTCGACGGCGGCAAGCGCGATGCCGCGGTAGCCGCCGCGAAGGCCGGCACGGCGCTCGCCGACGCGAACTATCGAGCGACCGCGCTGGGCGCGCTGCGCGAGGTGCAGGACGCGCTCAACGACATCGCCGCGCAGAACGAGCGGATCGTGCGCTACGACAGCGCGGCGCGCTCGACCGAAGCGGCCGCGCGGCTGTCGCTGAGCCGCTATGCACATGGCTACGTCAGCTATCTCGAGGTCATCGACGCGGACCGCGACGCATTGAACGCGCAACGCCAGTTGATCCATAGCCGCCAGGCGCTCGCGATTGCGACGGTCGATCTGGTGCGCGCGCTGGGCGGCGGGTGGACGCCGCCCTCCGTCGCACCGCAAAACGTCGCGCAACGCGACGACCGGCTCTGAAAGATGCCCGCCGCGCGGCCGGCCAAGCAACACGACGTGCGTGCGGTCACGCAAGCCACGGACGCTGGCAACACGGTGGCCGCATGAGCGCCGTCGCCGTCGTCACCGTCGCGGCGCGGCCCGCCACGTCGAAGCCCGCACCGCTGCGCCGCCCGGCCTGCCCCGCGCTTCAGGTTCCGCTCGGCCGGTGCGCGTCCTCGCTGAGGAACCGGTGCACGAACGTGACGGCCATCGCCCCTTCGCCGACCGCCGACGCCACCCGCTTGACCGAGCCCGAACGGACGTCGCCCGCCGCGAACGAGCCGGGCACGCTGGTTTCCAGGTAGTACGGCCGGCGCTCGAGCGGCCACACGCGCGCGAAGTCCGGGCAGTCGTACAGGTCGCTGCCCGTCACCAGGTAACCGCCCGGATTGCGGATGATGTCGGTGTCGCGCGCCCATTCGGTGTTCGGCGCGCCGCCGATGCAGACGAACAGGTGCGTGGCCGGCAGCACGTCGCGCGCGCCGTCTTCCGTGCGCAGCACGATCGCCTCGAGCCGGCCGTCGCCCTGCAGCGCGTCGACGGTCGTGCCGTAGCGCACCGTCACGTTCGGCATGCGCTCGATCCGGTCGATCAGGTAGCGCGACAGCGTCGCCGCGAGCGACGCGCCCCGGACGATCATCGTGACTTCGCGCGCGTGCCGCGCGAAGTTCATCACGGCCTGCCCGGCCGAATTGCCGCCGCCGACGATGAACACATGCTTGCCCTCGCACATCGGCGCTTCGCTCGATCCCGCGCCGTAATACAGGCCCGCGTTGAGAAACTTCGGTTCGTCGGGCAGGCCGAGACTGCGGTATTCGATCCCCGTCGCGCAGATGTTCGAGCGCGCGGTCAGGATCGAGCCGTCGGCCATGTCGACGCGGATCTTGCCGTCGACGAACGTCGCATGCACGCCCTCGCGCATCATCAGCAACTCGACGCCGAACTTCACCGCCTGCTGGCGCGCGCGTTCCGCCAGCTCGGCACCCGGGATGCCGTCCGGAAAGCCCATGTAGTTCTCGATCAGCGAACTCGTGCCCGCCTGCCCGCCGATCGCGTCGCGTTCGATCACGACGGCCCGCAGCCCCTCCGACGCCGCGTAGACGGCCGCCGACAGGCCGGCCGGGCCGGCGCCGTAAATCGAGACGTCGTACTCGATGAAGCGTGGCCGGGAGACCCAGCCGAGCTTCGCGGCGATCTCCGGCAGCGTCGGCTGGTAGATGCACGTGCCGTCCGGAAACACGACCACCGGCAGCCGGACGTCGCGCAGCGGCGCGATGCCCAGCTCGCGCACGCAATCGGTGTCGGACGTCAGCTCGCACCATTCGTACTCGACCACGCCGCGCTTCAGGAAGTCGCGGATCGCGTAGGCCTCCTTGCTGTGAGGCAGGCCGATGACCTTGACATGCTGCGACTGCGCCATGAGCGTCTCCCGTTGACCGCGTGTCGAATCCCGGCCGGTTCCCGCGCCGGCCGCACGTGTGACTGTAGTCGTCATCGTCGCCACGGCCGCCATGTTTCATAAGAATTAAGGTCCGAGCGCGATGCGCGCCGTCCAAAATACATCGTGTTCCCCCGCTCGCAGCTTCGCGCCGGCCGCGCTGCGAGCGCCCCCTGCGCCGGCATCGGAGCGGCAGATGGCCACGACCTGCACCCACCTCGGCGAAGCGCGCATCCTGAACACCGACAAGGACTACTGCGAGGAATGCGTGAAGTCCGGCAGCCGATGGGTGCATTTGCGCCTGTGCCTGAGCTGCGGGCATGTCGGCTGTTGCGACTCGTCGCCGAACCGTCACGCCAGCCGGCATTTTCATGAAACGACGCACCCGCTCGCCCGTTCGATCGAGCCCGGCGAGCGCTGGGTCTGGTGCTACGCGGACGACGTGATGGCCGGCGAAATCACGCCGTAACCCGCCGCGCACCGGCATCCGGCACCGTTTTCGACCGAGGGTATACACGGTTCGATCGCGGCTTCTTCTCGCCGCTTTTTTCGACTAGTATTTATCGAACGATAACTTATCTATCGATAAACAAGAGGTTCGTCATGACGGTATCCAGACTCGCGCACTACTCGATCCGCACGCTCGATCTCGAGCGATCGTGCCGGTTCTACGAACGTGTGCTCGGCTTCAAGCGCGGCTACCGGCCGCCGTTCGACTTTCCCGGCGCATGGCTCTACAAGGGCGGCGACGAAAGCGATTACGGCACGGTCCACATCATCGGCGTCGACCCGGCCAACCCGGACGGGCTCGCGGCCTACCTCGGCGACAAGACGCTGCCGGCGTCGGGCACCGGCACCGTCGACCACATCGCCTTCCTCGCGACCGGCGTCGAGGCGATGTGGGACACGCTGCGCGCCGAACACGTCGCGTGGCGCGATCGCACCGTGCCGAGCCTCGGGCTGCACCAGGTGTTCATCGAGGATCCGTCCGGCGTGACGATCGAACTCAACTTCCCCGCCGCCGAAGTCGCGGGGCTGGCACTGCCCGCGGCCGTCCCGGCCGGCGACTCGCAAGCACACGGAGACTGACATGAACCACCGCACTTCGACCAAACGCAAGGCCGCGATCGTCGGCGGCTCGCTGGGCGGCCTGTTTGCCGCGAACCTCCTGCTGCGCAACGGCTGGGACGTGGATGTGTTCGAACGGGTACCCGACGCGCTGTCGGGCCGCGGCGCCGGGATCGTCACGCATCCCGAACTGTTCGACGTGATGCGCGCAGCGGGCGTGCGCATCGACGAATCGATCGGCGTGGAGGTCGAGTCGCGGATCACGCTGGGCCGCGACGGCACCGTCGTATCGGAACGCCGGATGCCGCAGACGCTCACCGCATGGAGCAAGATGTACCACGTGCTGCGCGCGGCGCTGCCCGACCAGCATTACCGCGCGGGCGCGGTCGTCACCGACGTGGCGGACGGCCCCGGGCACGCGTCGGTCACGCTCGCCGACGGCTCGGTCGTGCATGCCGACCTGGTCATCGCGGCCGACGGCTTCCGCTCGGCGATCCGCGAGAAATTCCTGCCGGACGCGCGGCTGCAGTATGCGGGCTACGTCGCGTGGCGCGGGCTGGTCGACGAACCCGGGCTGTCGGAGGCGACCCACGCGACGCTGTTCGGGAATTTCGCGTTCGGCCTGCCGCCGCACGAACAGATCCTCGGTTATCCGGTCGCCGGCCAGGGCAACAGCACGAAGCCGGGCGAGCGCCGCTACAACTTCGTGTGGTATCGCGCGACCCGCGAGGACACCGACCTGCCGAACCTGCTGACCGACGCGACCGGCAAGCTGTGGGCGGGCGGCATTCCGCCGACGCTGATCCGGCGCGAGGTGCTCGACGACATGGAAGACGCCGCCCACGCGCTGCTGGCGCCGCAGTTCGCCGAGGTCGTCGCACGCGCGACGCAGCCGCTGTTCCAGCCGATCTACGACCTCGAAGTGCCGAACATGGCGTTCGGCCGGATCGCGCTGCTCGGCGACGCCGCGTTCGTCGCACGGCCGCATTGCGGGATGGGTGTCACGAAGGCCGCCGGCGATGCCCTCGCGCTCGCCACCGCGCTCGCCACGCGCACCGACACGCTCGACGCGCTGGGCGAATACAGCGAGACGCGCACGGCGTTCGGCGCGGCGATCGTGGAGCACGCGCGCCACCTCGGCGCCTACATGCAGGCGCAACTCAGGAACGACACCGAGCGCGAAATGGCCGAGCGCTATCGCACGCCGGAAGTCGTGATGCGGGAAACCGCCGTCCCGCCGCATTTCTGAGCATGCACGGGCGCCGTGCGCGACCCGTGCGGCGCCCATCGCCAAGCCAAGCCAAGCCATGCCAGGCCATTCCAGACGAGAAGGAGACACCGTGAACCACCCGCTTCCGGCCACCGCCGGCACCGCGCCCGAACCGGCCGCACCGTCATACACCACGCATCCGCTGCAGCGCGATGCCCGCTTTCGCGAACACGTCCGGCGCAGAAGGCTGTTCGCCTGGTCGCTGACGTTCGTCATGCTCGCCCTCTATTTCGCGTTCATCCTGACGCTGGCGTTTTCGCCGACGCTGCTCGGCGCACCGATCGTGCCGGGCCGGCCGACTCCGTGGGGCATCCCGGTCGGGTTCGGCATGTTCGTCGCAACCTTCGCGCTGGTCGCGCTTTACGTGTTCCGCGCCAATGCGGTGCACGACACGGTCGTCGCGGCCCTTCGCCACGGAGACGCATCATGAAACGCCTGCTCCCCGCACTGCTCGCCGCCTGCGGCTGTGCACCGGCGTTCGCGGCCGGCCCGGCCGCGCTCGCGCACGGGCACAATCCGGTCGCGATCGGCATGTTCGTCGTGTTCGTCGCGTCGACGCTGTTCATCACGCGCTGGGCCGCGCGCAAGAACCACAGCGTGGCCGACCACTACGCGGCGGGCGGCAAGATCACCGCGTTCCAGAACGGCTGGGCGATCGCCGGCGACTACATGTCGGCCGCGTCGCTGCTCGGCATCTCCGCGCTGGTGTTCACGAGCGGCTACGACGGGCTGATCTATTCGGTCGGGTTTCTCGCGAGCTGGCCGATCATCCTGTTCCTGATCGCCGAGCCGCTGCGCAACCTCGGCAAGTACACGCTCGCCGACGTCGTGTCGTATCGCCTGCGGCAACGGCCGATCCGTGCATTCGCGGCGTCGAGCTCGATCGTCATCGTGCTGCTGTATCTCGTGTCGCAGATGGTCGGCGCGGGCAAGCTGGTCGAGCTGCTGTTCGGCCTGAACTACACGGTCGCGGTGCTGGTCGTCGGCGTGCTGATGGTCGTCTACGTGTTCTTCGGCGGGATGCTGGCCACCACCTGGATCCAGATCATCAAGGCCGTGCTGCTGCTCGCCGGCGCGGCGTTCATGGCGATCATGGTGCTGAGCCGTTTCGGCTTCAGCCTCGACGCGCTGTTCGCGCAGGCGACTCTCGTCCACCCGAAACACGCGGCGATCATGCGCCCCGGCGGGCTGGTGTCCGATCCGGTCTCGGCCGTGTCGCTCGGCCTCGCGCTGATCTTCGGCACCGCGGGCCTGCCGCACATCCTGATGCGCTTCTTCACGGTCGGCGACGTCAAGGCGGCCCGCAAGAGCATCCTCTACGCGACCGGCATCGTCGGCATCGGGTATGCGCTGATCATCGTCATCGGCTTCGGCACCATCGCGCTCGTCGCGTCGGACCCGCAGTACCACGACGCGTCCGGCGCGATCGCGGGCGGCGCGAACATGGTGGCGATCCACCTCGCGCATGCGGTCGGCGGCAACGTGTTCCTCGGCTTCATCTGCGCGGTCGCGTTCTCGACCATCCTGGCCGTGGTCGCCGGGCTCACGCTCGCGGGTTCGTCGGCGATCTCGCACGACCTCTACGCGAACGTGCTGCGGCGCGGGCAGGCGTCCGACCGGGACGAAATGCGCGTGGCGCGCGCCACGACCGTCGTGCTCGGCGTGCTCGCGATCCTGCTCGGCATCGCGTTCGAGAAGCAGAACATCGCGTTCATCGTCAGCCTCACGTTTTCGATCGCGGCCAGCTCGAATTTCCCGGTGCTGCTGCTCTCGATCTACTGGCGCGGGCTGACGACGCGCGGCGCGGTGCTGGGCGGCCTGCTCGGGCTCGCCACCGCGGTGACGCTCACCGTGCTGAGCCCGACCGTGTGGGTCCAGGTACTGGGCCATGCGCACGCGGTCTATCCGTACGAATACCCGGCGCTGTTCTCGATGGCGGCGGCCTTCGCCGGCGTCGTCCTGTTCTCCGTCACCGATCGTTCGGCACGCGCGCAACGCGAGCGCGCGCAGTTCGACACGCAGCTCGTCGCGTGCGAGATGGGCCTCACGGCGGGCATCTCGACGACCATCACGCAACGCGGCTGAACCGCACGTCACGCACCCTCGATACACCATGAGAGACACCATGCTGAATTGCACCTGCTGCCCGTCGCCGGGACGCCGCCGCCTGCTCGGCGCGCTTGCCGCGTTCGCGGGCACCGCCGTCGCCGGACAGTCCGCGTCGGCCGCCGGCAGCGCCGGCACCCCGGCCGCGCTGCCGCCGCACCGGCCGCGCTCGATCGACATCCACGCGCATTACTACCCCGAGAGCTTCTGCGACCTGGTCGGCGGCGAAGGCAAGCGCTTCGGCGGCTCGTTCGTGTGCGACGACACGTCGTTCACGTTCCGCACGCCCGCCGGCGGCCTCGGCCCGCTGCCGATGAAGTTCATCGACATCGATGCGCGGCTCAAGGACATGGATGCGTCCGGCGTCGACGTGCAGGCGCTGTCGCTCAGCGTGCCGATGGCGTACTGGGGCGACCGGCCGTTCAACGCGAAGCTCGCGCGCGACTGGAATGCGTCGGCGTCGCGCGTGTACCAGCGGCACCCGACGCGTTTCGTCGTGCTCGCGACGCTGCCGATGCTGAACGCGGCCGACGCGATCGACGAACTCGAACGCGCCGCGCAATTGCCGGGCGTGCGCGGCGTGTACATGGGCACCAACATCGACAACCGCGATCTCGACGATCCGCTGTTCGCGCCCGTGTTCGCCCGCATCGAGCAGCTGGGCCTGCCGGTGTTCCTGCATCCGCAACAGACGGTCGGCGGCGCACGGCTCGGCGATTTCTACCTCAGCAACCTGCTCGGCAACCCGTTCGATACAGCGATCGCGGGCTCGCACCTGATCCTCGGCGGCGTGCTCGACCGCTACCCGACGCTGGAGATCACGTTGCCGCACGCGGGCGGCGCACTGCCGATCCTCGTCGGGCGCCTCGACGCGGGCTGGACCGTGCGGCCCGAAACGCGCCGGCTCGCGCAGAAGCCCAGCAGCTACCTGCGGCGCTTCAGCTACGACACGGTGTCGCATTCGGGCCCCGTGCTGAACTTCCTGATCGAGAACGTCGGCGTCGACCGGCTCGTGCTCGGCAGCGACTACTGTTTCGACATGGGCTACGAGCAGCCGGTGCGCTTTCTCGACCGTGTCGACCTGAGCGCGCAGCAGCGCGCGATGATCCTCGGCGGTAATGCGGGCAAGCTGCTGCGGATCTAGCAGTCGGGCCGGCGCACGGCGGCCTGCCCGCCGCGCTTGCACCGTCGGCGCAGCCCGCGGCCGGACATGGCAAGATCCGCAGCAGCCGTGGCCGCAGGCGCGCGGCGCCGTGCATCACGACGCCTGGCCGGGGCGCACGCCACCGGCCGCACACCGGAGTCACCCACGATGAAGATAGTCATTGCAGGCGGATCGATCGCCGGTCTCGCGGCCGCGCTGACGCTCGACTGCGTCGGACACGACGTGACGGTCTGCGAACGCTCGCCGTCGCCGCTGCGCGGCCAGGGCGGCGGCGTGGCCGTATTGCGCCGGATGATGGCGTTTCTCGAACGGCATGGCCGGCATTGCCGCCACGCGATCAGCGTGCCGACACACCGGCGGCGCTGGATCGATCGCGACGGCATCGTCACGCGCGACGAGCCCGAGATACTGCCGTTTTCGTCGTGGGACGCCGTCTACCGTTCGCTGTGCGAAACGCTGCCGCACGGGCGCATCCGGTACGGCTGCACGGTCACCGGCTTCGACCAGGACGCGGACGGCGTCGACGTCCACCTCGGCGACGAGCGCCTCCGCGCGGACGTGCTGATCGCCGCCGACGGGGCCGGCTCGACCCTGCGCGCGCAGCTCTTTCCCGGTTATGCGCCGTCGTTCGCCGGTTACCTCGCGTGGCGCGGGATCGTCGACGAAGCGGATTTCGATGCCGCGTCGATCGCGCCGCTGGTCGAGAACATGACGCTGCACAAGGCGCCGGGCGAGCTGTTCATGGCGTTCCTGATTCCCGCGCTCGACGGCTCGCTCGTGCCCGGCACGCGCCGCTTCAACTGGCTCTGGTATCGCAACGAAGCCGATCGCGACGCGCTGCGCCACCACCTGACCGATCGGGCCGGACACGTCCATCACGCGTCCGTGCATCCGGGGCAGCTCGCCGACGACGTCGTCGCGACGCTGCGGCAACTCGCCGGCGAACGCCTGCCGGCCCTGCTCGCGCAACTGGTGCACGCGACGCGCATGCCGTTCAACCAGGCGATTTTCGATGCGTTGAGCCCCGCATTCGTCGATGGTCGAGTCGCGCTGATCGGCGATGCGGCGTGCACCGTGCGCCCGCATACCGCATCGGGCACGTCGAAGGCCGCGAGCGATGCGGTGTCGCTCGCCGAAGCGTTGCCGGCGGACGCGACCGACGTCGTCGCGCGCCTCGCGCAATGGTCGGCGCGACGGCGCGACGAAGTGACGTCGCTGCTCGAGAAGGGCCCGCAGCTGGCCGCGGCGTTCGGTCTCGGCACGCCGTGCTGACGCAGCGGCGCCCGCGCCGGGCCGGGCCGCAGCGGGGTTCAGAACGTTTCAGCGCAGTTTCAGGAAATGCCGCCGACGCCCGCGTAGACTGCCCTCCATCATCCGCCTCGCACACGATGACGCGATTGCGTCATTGCCCGCGCGGCCTCCCCACACCTGGAGCAACGACATGATCTCCGCCGCGAACCGCTGCCACCGGGCCGCCTCGCCATGGCCGGATCGCCCGGCGATGCGCCGCCGTCATCCGGCCGCACCGACCGGAACGACCGCCGCCGGCACGCGCGAGCCCGACCTTCCATCCAGCCCCGCGTGCCGCGGCAGCCGAACCCGCGCCGGCGCGCGCGTCCGGCATCCGCGCCATTGCCCCGCCGCTCGAACGATCGCGGGCGAACCGGTTCGCGTGGAGCGCGCATGAAGCACAAACGACTCTGGTTCGGCGCGGCCGGCATCGCGGCCGTCGGCCTGGCGGTCGCGATCGGCATCATGTTCAAGCCGTCGATCGCGCCGATCGATCCGCCCGCCCGCGCGTCGTTCGATCCGCAACTCGTTCGCGCCGGCGCGCGCGTGGTCGCGCTCGGCGATTGCGTCGTGTGCCACACCGCGAACGACGGCAAGCCGTTCGCCGGCGGGCTGCCGCTCGCGACGCCGTTCGGCACGATCTACGCGACCAACATCACGCCGGATGCCGACACCGGCATCGGCCGCTGGTCGCGCGACGCGTTCGCCCGCGCGCTGCGCAGCGGGATCGCCCGCGACGGCCATCCGCTCTACCCGGCATTTCCGTACATCCACTTCACGCGGATGTCCGACGACGACATCACGGCCGCCTACGCGTACCTGATGACCCGCGAGCCGGTGCGGACGAAAACCCCGACTAACGACCTGATCTTTCCGCTGAACTTCCGGCCGCTGGTCGCATTCTGGAACGTACTGTTCCTGCGCGAAGGCGCGTACCGGCCCGACCCGTCGCAATCCGCGCAATGGAATCGCGGCAAGCTGCTCGTCGACGGCCTCGGGCACTGCGCGTCGTGCCATTCGCCGCTCAATGCGATCGGCGGCGAACAGGCCGGCAAGGCGTTCGACGGCGGCATCGTCGACGGCTGGGAGGCACCGCCGCTCAATGCGCTCGGCAGCGCGGTCAAGCCATGGACGCAGGCGCAGCTCGTCACCTACCTGCGCACCGGCCGCGCGAGCGAGCACGGCGCGGCGGCCGGCCCGATGCTGCCCGTCACGCGCGATCTCGCGACCGTGCCGCAGGAAGACGTCGAGGCGATCGCCGCATACATCCTGTCGATCCAGAAGCCGGCGGCCGCCCGGCCCGCGACGGCCGGTGCCGGACACGGCCCGACGACGCCCGCCGGCCAGCGCGGCGCGGTGCTGTTCCAGGCGTCGTGCGCGCAGTGCCACGGGCCGGCAGCGCCGATGCAGTCGATCGGCGAGCGGCCGACGCTCGCGTTCAGCACGGCCGTCGCCGCCGATACGCCGCGCAACGCGATCCAGATGATGTTCAACGGAATCGGCTGGCACGGCGAAGACACGCTGAACTACATGCCGTCGTTCATCGACCAGTACGACGACGCGCAGATCGCGGACCTCGCCGCGTACCTGCGGGAAGCATATTCCGATCGTCCCGCGTGGAGCGGCGTCGACACCCTGGCCGCGAAGCTCAGAAAGGAGGACAGCGCGCGATGATCACCCTCACCGTCAACGGCGTGCGGCACACGCTCGACATCGATCCGTCCACGCCGCTGCTGTACGCGCTGCGCAACGACCTGCACCTGCACGGCGCGAAATTCGGCTGCGGCCTCGGGCAATGCGGCGCATGCACCGTGATCGTCGACGACAAGCCGATGTTCTCGTGCCTGATTCCGGTGTCCGCGCTCGGCGAGCGCCGCGTGCGGACCGTCGAAAGCCTCGGCAGCGCCGCGCATCCGGGCAAGCTTCAGCAGGCGTTCATCGATCACCAGGCCGCGCAGTGCGGGTATTGCATCGCGGGCATGATCATGCGCGCGCAGGCGCTGCTCGAGCGCAACCCGAAACCCACCGAACGCGAACTGCGCACCCAGATGGAACCGAACCTGTGCCGCTGCGGCACGCACATGCGGATCCTGGCGGCGATCCGCCAGGTCGCCGGCCTGCCGGACCCGGAACCGGCCGCCGCGCCCGTCATGATCAGCAAGGGACTCTGATGAACCCAACCGACGACATCGACGAAGGCCGCCGGCACTTCATGGTTTCCGGCGCGCTCTTCGTCGCGTTCAGCCTCGCGCCGGTCGCGCGTGCCGCCGCGCAGCTCGTGATCGCGGACGAAGGCGCCGCCGTCCACGTCGCCAAGGCGACCGAAACGCTGGCCGGCAGCCTGAAGACCAACCCGCTGCTGGACGCGTGGATCAAGATCACGCCCGACGGCAAGGTCACCGTGTTCACCGGCAAGGTCGAGCTCGGCACCGGCGTGCGGACCGCGCTGCTGCAGGTGGCGGCCGAGGAGCTGAACATGAAGCCCTCGCTGATCACGTTCCTGACCGCCGACACCGGCGCGTCGCCGGACGAGGGCCTGACGGCCGGCAGCCACACGATGGCCGACAGCGGCTCCGCGTTGCTGAACGCGGCCGCACAGGTGCGCGGGCTGCTGGTCGACGGCGCGGCGAAGCAGTTCGGCGTCGACCCGCGCACGCTCACCGTCGCCGACGCGGTGATCAAGGCGCCGGACGGCCGCACGATGCGCTACGGCGACGCGGTGCGCACGGTCGACCTGCACCGCAGCGCGACACCGACGTCGCCGCTGAAGCCGCCGGCCACGTTCTCGGTGATCGGCACGTCGCTGCCGCGCGTGGACATTCCGAACAAGGTCACGGGCGGCGTCAGCTACGTGCAGGACATGGAACTGCCCGGCATGCTGCACGCGCGTGTCGTGATGCCGCCCGTGTACGACGCGAAGCTGCTGTCGTTCGACGAAGCCGCGATCCTGAAGATGCCGGGCGTGGTGCGGATCGTGCGCAACGGCAGCATGCTCGCCGTCGTCGCGCAGGGCGAATGGCAGGCGGTCGTCGCGCAGCGCGCGCTGGCGGCCGGCAGCCGCTGGTCGCCCGGCCGCGCGCTGCCCGAGCGCGGCACCGTGCATCAGGACCTGAAGCGGATCGCGACGCAGCGCATCGAGATCGCGAACACAAAGGGCGACACAGCGCCGGCCACGAAAACACTGTCCGCGACGTTCCTGAAGAACTACCTGCTGCACGGCTCGATCGGGCCGTCATGCTCGGTCGCGCATCTCGAGAACGGCATGCTGACCGTGTGGACCCACTCGCAGGGCGTGTATCCGCTGCGCGACGCGCTCGCCGAGATGCTGTCGATGCCGAAGGCGAGCGTGCGCTGCATCCACACCGAGGGTTCCGGCTGCTACGGGCACAACGGCGCGGACGACGTGGCCGCGCATGCGGCACTGATCGCGGCGGCGCTGCCCGGCAAGCCGATCCGCGTGCAATGGATGCGCGAGCAGGAACATACGTGGGACCACTTCACGCCCGCGATGGTCACCGAGCTCAGCGCGTCGCTCGACGCGAGCGGCCATATCGTCGACTGGAACTACGCGCTGTGGAGCAGCTCGCACAACGAACGGATCGTCAATGCCGGCCGGCTGCTGCCCGCGCGGATGCTCGAGCCGCCGTTCGTGCCCGCGCCGTCGACGCCGATGCTGCAGCCCGAGGGCGGCGGCGATCGCAACGCGATCCCGCTGTACGCACTGCCGACCATGCACATCGTCAACAACTTCTCGCCGACGATGCCGCTGCAGACCTCCGCAATGCGCTCGCTCGGCGCGCACACCAACGTGTGGGCGATCGAGAGCTTCATGGACGAGCTCGCGCACGCCGCCGGCGTCGATCCGGTCGAATTCCGGCTGCGGCACATGCAGGATCACCGCGCGAGCCAGGTGATCAAGCTCGCCGCGACGAAGTTCGGCTGGCCCCGGCCGCCGCGCGAACGCAACCGCGGCGTCGGTTTCTCGTTCGGCAAATACAAGAACCTGATGGCCTACGTCGCGATGGCGGTCGAGATCACGGTCGTGCCGGAAACGGGCCAGGTGACGCTCGACCGCGCGGAAGTGGCCGTCGACGCGGGCCAGGTCGTGTCGCCGGACGGCATCCGCAACCAGATCGAAGGCGGCATCGTGCAGGCCGCAAGCTGGACACTGTACGAGGCGCTGCAATACGATACGCAGCGCATCCGCAGCTTCGACTGGAGCAGCTACCCGATCCTGCGTTTCCGCGCGGCACCGCAAAGCATCAAGGTGCACCTGATCAACCGCCCGGGCGCGCCGTTCCTCGGCGCGGCCGAGGCGTCGATGGGGCCGACCGCGGGCGCGCTGGCCAACGCGATTTTCGATGCGACCGGCCAGCGGATGCGCGAAATGCCGTTCGCGGGCGACGGGCTCAGGAAGCGCATCGACGCGTAGCGGCGGCACCCCGACATACAAGCCGCGCCGGCATGCACCGGCGCAGGCAACGAACAGGCTGGAGATTTCCGAACGATGGATACCTTGCTTTCGATGCGCGTGTTCACGCGCATCGTCGAAACGGGCAGCTTCACGCGCGCGTCCGACACGACCGGGCTGACGACGCCGCGCGTCTCCGCGCTGCTGAGCACGCTCGAACAGCATCTCGGCTGCCGGCTGCTGAACCGCACCACCCGCCGGATCTCGCTGACCGAGGACGGGCAAGCTTACTACGAGCGCTGCGTCGGCGTGCTGCGCGAGATCGACGACATGGAGGCGGCCGTCTCGCAGGCGCGCAACGTGCCGCGCGGCCGCCTGAAGGTGAACCTGCCGCCGGCGATGGCCAAGCAGATCATGGTGCCCGCGCTGCCCGAGTTTCTCGCCGCGCATCCCGGCATCTCGGTCGAACTCGGCGTGACCGACCGGCAGATCGACCTCGTCGGTGAAGGCGTCGATTGCGTCGTGCGCATCGGCGCGCTCGACGACTCGGGGCTGGTCGCGAAACGGATCGGCAGCCTGACCACCTGCACGTGCGCGGCGCCCGCGTATCTCGAGCGCTGCGGCGCGCCCGAGACGGTCGACGATCTCGCGCAGCACATCGCGGTCAGCCACATGTCGGCCGATACGGGCCGGCCGCGGCCGTGGGACTACGTCGTCGACGGCGAAACACGCATCGTACAGATGTGCGGCACCGTCGCGGTCAACGATGCCGACACCTATATCGCATGCGGCGTCGCCGGCATCGGCCTGATCAAGACCTCGCTGTACCTGGTCGAGCCGTACCTGCAATCGGGGCGCCTGCGCGAGGTGCTGACCGATTTCAACACGCCGCCGCGGCCGATCTCGATCCTGTATCCGCCCAACCGGCATACGCCCGTCAAGCTCAAGGTGTTCGTCGACTGGCTCGCCGGGCTGTTCGCGCAGATTCCGACGCTGCAGGGGCAGCGCCGCTGACGGCCGCCGTCGATGCCCGTCGCTGAAACCGCGCGGCCGCGCCCGCGCGCACACCGCATCGATCAAGTGAATTAAGACGCGGTTTAGGACTATTCAGTCCGCCCGATCCAGACTGCTCTCAGGGGCCTTGCGATCCGCGATATCCGCGCCGGAGGCCCGTTTCGAGAGGCCCAACATGACGATCGCGAACGCCGGCCCGTCCGTCCAGGACGTCCACGCCGTCTTCGATGTCCTCGGCCCCGCGTTCGCGCACGGGCGCATCGCGCGCGTCGGCGACGCGGCCCGCACGCCGCGCCCGCATCCGGCATCCGGCATCCGGCAAGTCGAAGGCGCTCGCCGCCCCGGCCACGCTCGCGCAGGCGTTGCCGGCCGACGCGCGCGACGTCGCGCCGCGCACCGCGTCGTGGGCGGCCACGCGCCGCGTCGCAGCGGTCACCCTCGCCCTCCCCGGCATGCGGCTCGCGACCGATCTCGGCTTCGGCCTCAGCCCCCTCACATGAACCCGCACGCGCTCCGACCCCTTTGCGCGGCACGCAAAGCTCGATTGCGCGCCGGCCGTATTCTCTTGTTATCGATCGATCAATAACCTTGTCGGCAATGCGGCGGCTTGCGTTTCGCCGCGGCGAACACCCGAACACCCGTATCCCATCACGCCCGCCCGACAGCCGGGCCCCCGACATCTCTTTCGAAGGAGTCGACCATGTCAGCAGAATCCACCCCGCTCGCGGCCCACGGGCACGCAGCCAAGCTCACGCAGGGCCTCATCCTGCTGTTCGCGTTCAGTTGCGGCGCGATCGTCGCGAACCTGTACTACGCGCAGCCGATCACCGAACTCATCGCGCCCAGCCTGCACATGTCCGGCGCAACCGCGAGCCTGATCGTGTCGCTGACGCAGATCGGCTATGCGTTCGGCCTGTTCTTCATCGTGCCGCTCGGCGACCTGCTCGAGAACCGCAAGCTGATGATCGTCACGGCCGTCGTGTCGATCGCGAGCCTCGCGGCGGCGGCCGTCGTGCAGACGCCCGGACTGTTCCTCGCGGTTTCGCTGCTGATCGGCTTCAGCTCGGTCGCGGTGCAGATCCTGGTGCCGCTCGCCGCGCACCTCGCGCCCGATCATTCGCGCGGCCGCGTGGTCGGCACGATCATGGGCGGGCTGCTGCTCGGCATCCTGCTCGCGCGCCCGCTGTCGAGCGTGGTGGCCGACGCGTTCGGCTGGCGCTTCGTGTTCGCGGCCGCCGCGGTGCTGATGACGCTCGTGACCGCCGTGCTCGCGCTGACGATCCCGTCGCGCCAGCCCGATCACCGCGCGACCTATTTCGAGCTGATCGGCTCGCTGCTGCACCTGGTCCGCACGATGCCGGTGCTGCGCCATCGCGCGTTCTACCAGGGCCTGATGTTCGCGTCGTTCAGCCTGTTCTGGACCGCCGTGCCGGTCGAGCTCACGCGCCACTACGGGCTGTCGCAATCGGCCATCGGCCTGTTCGCGCTGGTCGGGGCCATCGGCGCGACGTCGGCCCCGGTTGCCGGCCGCCTCGCCGATGCCGGCCACGGCGTGCGGGCGACGCTGATCGCGCTGGTCGCCGGCGCGCTGTCGTACGCGGTCGCGCTGATCCACGGCGCCGGCCTGTATGGCCTCGTCGTCACCGGCATCGTGCTCGACTTCGCAGTGCAGATGAACATGGTGCTCGGCCAGCGCGAGATCTATGCGCTGCACGCGGCAAGCCGCAACCGGCTGAACGCGCTGTACATGACGAGCATCTTCGTCGGCGGCGCGATCGGCTCCGCGCTCGCGAGCCCGCTGTACGAACACGGCGGCTGGCCGCTCGTCGCTGCAGTCGCCGGCGCGTTCCCGGTCATCGCGCTCGCCCACTACCTCGTGATCGGGCGTCCGCACGCACAACGCCACGCCCAGTCCTGAACCGGCGCCGGCACCGGTTCACGCGCGACGCCCTCCGGGCCGCATGCGCGCCGGAACGCTGCCGGCACGACGTCTCCGTCTTTCCCGAACTTTCCGCAGGGCCCGCCGCCTGACCGGTCGCCACCACGCGACACGCGGCGCCGCCCTGCCTCACGCAAAAAGGAATCCATCATGTCTTCCCTGCTCAGCCACTACGACCTGCGCGGCCTGCCGCTTCCCAACCGTGTCGTGATGGGGCCGATGACGCGCTCGCGCGCGCCGTCGCGCGGCCAGCCGACCGAACTGATGGCCGAGTACTACGCGCAGCGCGCGTCCGCCGGCCTGATCGTGACCGAGGCGACCAACGTCAGCCCGGCGTCCGCTTCGTTCGAACTGACGCCGGGGCTCGTCACCGACGAGCAGGCGGCCGGCTGGAAGCAGGTCACGGACGCCGTGCATGCGAACGGCGGCCGGATCTTCGCGCAGCTGTGGCACGGCGGCCGCGTGAGCTCGCTGACGCTGCTCGGCGGCGCCGCGCCGCTGTCGCCGTCCGGCGTGAACGACGATCTCGAGCAGTTGCAGGTGTGGGCGCAGTTGCAGAACGGCTATTACACGAAGATCCACGCGACGCCGTCGCGCGCGATGACGACGGACGAGGTGGCCGACACGGTCGACGAATTCCGCGACGCGGCCGTTCGCGCGATGGCGGCCGGCTTCGACGGCGTCGAGATCCACGCGGCCAACGGCTACCTGCCGCACCAGTTCCTGTCGTCGACGCTGAACCGCCGCGACGACCGATACGGCGGCTCGGTCGCGAACCGCGCGCGCTTCCTCGAGGAGATCGTCGACGCGGTCGGCGCCGTGATGCCGCTCAGCCGCGTGGGCGTGCGCATCTCGCCGTACGCGAAATACAACAACGTGCGTGACGCGGATCCGGATGCAACGTACGCGTACGTCGGCCGCATGCTCGACGAAGCCGGCGTCGCCTATGTGCACGCGGCGGACACCAACGGCTGGAGCGGTGAACCCGACCTGCCGCGCATCGTCGCGAACACGCGCCAGCATTTCGGCGGCACGCTGATCGTCAACGGCGGCATCGCGCCGGACGCCGCGAATGCGCTGATCGACGCGGGCGACGCAGATCTCGTCGCGTTCGCGCGGGCGTACATCGCGAACCCCGATCTGGTCGAACGCCTCGCGGCGAACGCACCGCTCGCCGCGCCGAAGGCGGTCGGCTGGTACGGCGGCGACCGCGCGGGCTACGTCGACTATGCGCGTCACGATGCGGCGGGCGTGAGTGCGTAAGCGCCGAGGTGCGCAGGCGCGCGAGCACCTGTGCACCCGGCTCACGCCGCCGGAACCAGCCGGAACCTGCGGGACGCCGTCAGGCGTCCTGCCAGCGTGCGCCGAGCACGCGCCCGCAGAAATTCAGCCGGTGGAAATCCGGATCGGCGCGTTCGAGCACGTCGGCGCTCCACGTGCCGAACGTCGACGCCGGCCGGTGCGCGACACCGCGCGCGACCGCATCGAGGAACGCGTCGCCGAAGCCTTCGCCGCGCGGGTAGGCGGCGAGCAGCGCGCGCCGCTCGTCGGCCGAATACGCGTCGAAATCGGTGGCCATCAGGTCGGTCGAGACGGCGGCCGCCAGCACGCGAGCGAGCGGCGACACGCGCGCGGCAACGCCGGGCGTCGTATGCAGCGCGATCGCGTGCCACACGTCGTCGCGCAGGCGCTGCGACGTCTGGTGGCGCAGCAGGAACGTATCGGCGGCATCGGCGCTGTCGAGCTCGTAGCGCGCGGCCGAGCGGCCATACGCGGTGCTCAGTCCCATGTTCGCGTACATCGCGGCCACATACAGCGCATCGGCATCGCAGGTCTCGCCGGCACGCTGCGCGGCCAGCGACGCGAGCACGAACACCCGGCTCGCATGCCCGGTGATCGCCCGCGGCAGCGACGCGCGGGCTGCTTCGGCCGCTTCGATCGCCATCGGCGTCCGCGGAATGCGGACACCGGCGACTTCATCGTCGGCCGACGCGCACGTGTGCGCAGAACTCATCTCGTCTCCTTCTACCCCTCGCCGGGGGCGGAAAATTGTCCATGTCTCGCGCGGCCCGCGCCGACGCAGCCGGCGCGGGCACACTGACGGCCGGTACGGCGTCGGCCTAGTACGCGAAACCGGGGTAGCCCGATGCTTCGCACTGCTCGGCGGTTTCCATCGCGGCCGCATGCAGGCGCTGCACGAACGCGCGCCCGAACCCCCGCGCGGCACCGGCCGCCAGCGGGCCCGCGCCGGCTGCACCGGCTGCGGCACGCAGCGAAGCCGACTCGGCCGAACGACGCCGGCCGGCACCGCCGAATTCGGCGACCGGCGACCACGCGGGGCTGACCGCCGGCGGCGGCGGTGCGAGCGACGCGAACTCGTCGTCCGCATGCACGATCCTGCCGCCGACGACCGTCAGCACCGACGACAGCGACGTGATCCGCGCTTCGTCGATCGTGAAGTAGTCGTCCGTCAGCACCGCGAAATCGGCGTAGTGGCCGGGCACCAGCGCGCCCTTGCAGTCGTCCTCGCCGGAAAACCACGCGCTGCCGACCGTATAGCAGCGCAGCGCTTCCATCCGGCCGAGCCGGTTGCGTTCCGGATACAGCGCCGTGCCGCCGACCGTGCGCCCCGACACCATCCAGTACAGCGACACGAACGGGTTGTAGCTTGCGATGCGCGTTGCATCGGTGCCCGCGCCGACCGGCAGCCCGGCCGCCAGCATCGCGCGGATCGGCGGCGTGCGCATCGCGGCTTGCGCGCCGTAACGCGCGATGAAGTACTCGCCCTGGAACGCCATCCGGTGCTGGACCGTCACGCCGCCGCCGAGCGCGGCGATGCGCGCGATGTTCGCATCCGTGATCGTCTCGCAGTGATCGAAGAACCAGCGCAGGCCGTCGAACGGCGTCTCGCGGTTCACAGCTTCGAGCACGTTCAGGAAGCGGCCGATCGATTCGTCGTAGGTCGCATGCAGCCGGAACGGCCAGCGGTGCCGCACCAGCAGCCGCACCACCGCGGCCAGCTCGGCCTCCAGCGCCGCCGGCAGATCGGGGCGCGGTTCGAGAAAATTGCCGAAATCGGCGGCCGAATACACCAGCAGCTCGCCGGCGCCGTTCATCCGCAGGAACGCGTCGCCGTCGCCGGGTTTCGCGAGCGTCACCCAGCGCGCGTAGTCGTCGAGCTCCCGCCCCGCATGCTGCACGAACAGGCTGTACGCGACGCGCACGGTCATTTCGCCGCGCCGCGCGAGGGCCAGGATCGCGCCGTAGTCGTCCGGAAAGGACTGGAAATCGCCGCCCGCGTCGATCGCGCTCGTCACGCCGAGCCGGTTCAGCTCGCGCATGAAATGCCGCATCGAATTCATCTGGTCGTCGTGGCCGAGCTTCGGGGCGCGTTCGAGCGCCTCGTGCAGCACGGCCATGTCCGGGCGCGCGATCAGCAGGCCGGTCGGCCGGCCGAGGCGGTCGCGCTGGATCTCGCCGCCGGGCGGGTTCGACGTGTCGCGGCCGTAGCCGATCGCGCGCAGCGCGGCCGCGTTCAGCAGCGCGCTGTCGCCCAGGTGCATGATGAAGACCGGCGTGTCGGGCGCGATCGCGTTCAGTTCGGCCGCCGTCGGCCCGCGCTTTTCGGCGAACTGGAATTCGGTCCAGCCGCCGACCACGCGCACCCAGTGCGGCGCGGGCGTGCGCAGCACCTGGCGACGCAGCATCGCGAGCGCGTCGGCCAGCGTCTGCACGCCGTCCCAGCGCAGTTCCAGGTTGAAGTTCAGGCCGCCGCGGATCATGTGCAGGTGCGAATCGTTCAGCCCCGGGATCACGGTGCGGCCGTTCAGGTCGATGCACTGCGTGCCGGCATGCGCATGGCACATCACGTCGTGCCCGCTGCCCGTTGCGAGAATCCGGCCGTCCTTCACGGCGAGCGCGGTCACGAACGACTGCCGGTCGTCCTGCGTCGCGATCTTGCCATTGCATACGATGAGGTCCGCCGCCGCGGCGGATGCCGTCGCCCTAAGCACCGTCAGGCCCTCCGCTTGCGCCGTGAGCCGGCACGCGGCCGCATGCCGCCTGCCTCCGGTTCGACGATACACGGACCATCCACTCCCCCTTGAACATTGAACGATCGGACTGACGGGCCGCGGCGCGATGGCGCGGTGTCGTCCTGCGCGAACCGGGCATGCCGTTACGCCACCTGCTGCATCGCATCCGCCGCCTCGTGCCGCATGCGCGGCCGGCCCGCCGGCAGTGCCGGCTCCGGGCGCACGAAGTTCTGCAGGCGCGCGAGCCGGCGCACGTCGAATGCGCGCGATTGCGGATCGAAATGCCCCGACAGGTTCGCCACCAGCGACGACGCCTGGCCGGTCCGCCCGCGCTCGATCAGGTGATCGGCGAGATCGAGCGTGCCGCGCAGCGCCCACATCGCGGCGCCCTGCCCGTTCGCGGTATGGATCCCGGTCAGCAGATGCCGGTGCCCTTCGACTTCGTACGCGAGCGCGGCATCGGGCTCCGCGGTGCGGGCCTGCTCGAGCATCGCGAGCCCCCGGACGCGCAGCAGTTCCGGCACGAACAGATGCTCGCCGTGCGCGCGGCAGCGCGCGAGCGTCGCGTCGAGTTTCGCGCATGCCTCGGCCGCGCGGCCGGTGCGCGTCAGCCCTTCCGCGTACGCGACGACCAGCGGCGCGAGCAGGCGCCGGAACCCGCTCGCCTCGATGCGCCGCAGCGCGGGTTCCAGCCGCGCGAGACCGGCGCCGGGATGCCCGGCCTGCATGTCGAACTGCCCGGCGAGGCCTTCCGCATGGCTGAGCCAGATGTCGAACCCGTTCGCCTCCGCGGTCGAGCGCAGCGTGCCGAGATAGTCGGAAATCACGTCGTGATCGCCGTAGCGCAGCGCGATCGGCACGGCCGCGGCGCCGAGCACGACGCACAGCGCCAGCCCCGACCCGGTGCGACGCGCGGATTCGACCGCCTGCGCGGCCAGCCGCATCGCGTATTCCGGATCGCCCTGCATCCAGACGAGCCGCATCAGCATCGTGCGGCCGAGCGTCGCGACGTCGACCCCGAGCGCGGCTTCCGCGCAGGACGGCTCGCCGGCCACGTCCAGCCCGGCGGTCGCGGCCTCCAGCCGCTCGCGGGCCTGCGCGTGTTCGCCGAAGTAATGCAGCGACGTCGCGACCATCGCGTTCGCCAGCAGCCGCTGCGGCCGGTCGCCGCGCCGTTCGGCCGCGCGCTCGAAACGCGTCGCGTAGCGCAGCGATTCGTGGATGTCGGAGCGCGTCAGCATCGTGTTCCACAGCCCGACCAGCGCGCACGCGTCGAACGCCTCGTCGCCGATCCGGCCCGCGAGCACGAGCGTCCGGTCCCACATCGCGGCCGCCGCGTGCGTATCGCCGTCGGTATGCAGCAGCGCCGTCGCGTAGGCCGCGCGCAAGCGCAGCTCGCGTGCCGCGTCGATGCTGCCGGCATCGCCGGTTCCGCCGGCCTCGATCGCGTCGAGCGCCCGCCGCGCCGGTTGCGCGCATTCGCGCATCCGCGCCGGCTCCAGCAACGCGAGCGCCAGTGCGTCCGCTTCGTGCCCGCGCGGCTCGACCGCGACGGGCTCGTGCGGCGCCGGCGCCGGCGCGTCCGTGGCGACACGCGGACTCGCGAGATCCGCGGCCGGCGTCAGCGCCTGCATCCGCGCCTCCCCGTGCTCGCGTTCGTAACACGCATGACGCTCGGCGACGAGGTCGAATTCGCCTTCGTTGCGCAGTTTTTCGAGCGCGTACGCGCGCGTCGATTCCGTCAACCGGTAACGCGCGTGCGCGCCGTGGAACTCGACGGTCACCAGCGACTTCGCGACCAGTTCGCCGAGCACCGCGATCGTCTCGGCGGCCGACATCCCGGGATCCATCGCGACCTCGCGCGCGGCATCGAACGTGAACGGCCCGATGAAGCACGCCATGCGGCGAAACAGCGCGCGCTCGGCCGCATCCAGCAGCACGTAGCTCCAGTCGAACGTCGCCCGCAACGTCTGGTGGCGCGGCAGCGCCGAGCGCAGCCCGCCGGTCAGCAGGTTCAGCCGGTCGTCCAGACGCGCGGCGACGGCCTCGAGCCCGAGCGTCGCGACGCGCGCGGCAGCCAGCTCGATCGCGAGCGGCAGCCCGTCCAGGCGCCGGCAGATGTCGCCGATCAGCCGGATGCCGGCCGCATCGACCGCGCAGTCGGGCGTGGCGGCGCGGATCCGCGCGAGGAACAGCTCGACGGCCGAATGGCGCACGATCTCGTCGAGCGGCGCGTCGCTGTGCGGCACCGCCAGCGGGCTCACGCGAAACACGGCTTCGGCCGAGATATGCAGGGGTTCGCGGCTCGTCGCGAGCACGCGCAGCGACGGCGCACGCGACGTCAGCGTATCGACGAGATCGGCCACCAGATCGACGACGTGTTCCGCGTTGTCGAGCACGAGCAGGGCCGGCGACGCGGCGAACGCGCCGGCGATCGGGGCGATGCCCGGCACGCCGACGGTCTCGAGGCCGAGTTCCGCGGCGATCGCGAGCAGCACGTCGTCGCGCGTCGCGGCGCTCGCGAGCGCGACGAACAGCACGCGTTCGCCGGACCGCTCGCGCAGCTCGTGGGCGACGCGGCCGGCCAGGCTCGTCTTGCCGATGCCGCCCGCCCCGACGAGCGTGACGACCGGTGCGCGCTCGATCCTGTCGACGATCTGCCCGATCTCCGCCTGGCGCCCGACGAGCGAAACCGGGCGGGCCGCCGCGACGGGGGCGGCCGGCAACGCGGCCGCGCGCGGCGCGGGCTCGTGCGCGACGGCGGGCGGCGCGACCAGCAGGTAACCGCGGCCCGGCACCGTCTTGATCAGGTCGCGGTCCGCGCCCAGCGCCTTGCGCAGCGTCGCGACGTGAACCTGCAGCCGGTTTTCCTCGACGATCAGGCCCGGCCACACGGCATCCATGATGTCGTCCTTCGACACGACGGAACCGTTGGCACGATGCAGCACTTCAAGTATGTCAAGCGCGCGTGCGCCGATACGCAGCGACGCGCCGTGGTGGCGAATGTCCCGCTGCTCGAAATCCACCGACAACGTCCCGATCTGGATCATGGCCGCCTCCAGGTTCCCCACGATGACCGCCGTGTGAACACGGCCGTTCACCAGGGCGGGAATGCACACCCGTGCAGCGCTGCCGGCCGGGCGCAAAGTCTCAAAATGTGGACTGAGTGTAAACACCGAATTAACAAAAATCTTGAAGGAAAATGCGCTGGCCTCCCGCCCACCGGCGCGCCCGCGGGCGGGTGCCGCGCCGAATGAAAATGGGGCGACATCGGCCCCGCGTTGGCCATGGCAGCGCGCTCGCGTGCCCGTCGAAGCCCGCGCGGTGCGGGTCGGGCCGCTGGCAAGCATTTCGTCAGCAAGTGGACATTTATTCAAGTTAACTTGGGCCGGGTGAGTGCACCGTTTAAACTTCGCGTAAATATGTTCGCGCGCCGCCCCCCAACGAAGGATTGTTCCGCCATGCCAGATTCCCTCGCCGCGCCCCCGGCCGCACGGCCGAAAGACACGCTCGGCTGCCTGTCGAGCCTGCTGTCCAAGGACATCGAACGCTCGGTCGGCGGGCTCACGCTCCATCGCAAATGCATGCGCGACGAGCACTTCGAGCGCATCGAGATGTCGGCCAGCGATCGCGGCTTCCTGATCGGCGTGTCGCTCAACGACGGGCACCGGCGCACGATCTACGGCGGCACCGGCCAATCCCGCTCCGAGCGGCGGTTCCAGCACAACTCGATCTACATTCGCGACTTCTCCCGGGATTTTCGTGCCGACCTGTACGGCAAGTTCGACTTCCTGCTGGTCGAGCTGTCGCACGCGTATCTCGACGGCCTCGGCCGCGAGCACGACGGCACCGAAATCGGCGGCCTGACCTGCGCGCCCGACGTACAGGACGAGGTGCTGGGCCATCTCGCGCACGCGGTGGCCGACAGCCTCGACGAGCCCGGCGTACTGAACGCGCTGTTCGTCGAGCAGATGGGGCTCGCGATCGGCGCGCATCTCGCGCGCCAGTACGGCAACGCGGACGCGCGCGACCTGCGGCACAAGGGCCTGCTGTCGCCGGCGAAGACGGCGCTCGCGAAAGAGCTGCTGATGGAGAAGGCCGATCTCGGCGTGTCGATCGAGGAAGTGGCGCGCGAATGCGATCTGTCGCGCGGCTATTTCATTCGTGCGTTCTCGCGCACGACGGGGCGCACGCCGCATCAATGGCTGCTCGAACAGCGTGTGATCCGCGCGCGGCAACTGATCGAGACGACCGACATGTCGCTCGCGGAAATCGCGGCCGCCTGCGGCTTCGCTGACCAGAGCCACCTGAACCGCGTATTCGCGCGCATCGTCGGCCATCCGCCCGGCGCCTGGCGGCGCGAACTGACGCGCTGACGCGGCCGCGCGCCGCGTGCCACCGCTACGCGCGCATCACGGCACCTCACGGCGCGCATCGCCCGTCGCTCACCGCAGCGGCGTCGCGTCGTAATTGACCGGCACCCAGTCGTACTGCTCCCCGTCCCTGCGCAAATGCCCGAGCCCGGGAAACGCGATATGCGCGGCGCCGACGAGGTAACGCTTGTTCGCGACGCGCTTCAGCGTATCGCGCCGGGTGCGGCGCGCCACGTCCGCATCGCTGTCGTACTGGACCGTCGCGTCCGGGTCCTGCAGCTGGATCGCCGCGACGTGCACGATGTCGCCCCACGCGAGCAGCCCGGCGTCGCCGCTCTCGATCAGGTACGCGGTATGGCCCGGCGTATGGCCTGGCATCGGCACCGCGCGAATGCCGGGCGCGAGCGTCGCTTCGCCGCGAAACGTCTTGAAGCGGCCCGCCGCGATATACGGCGCGACCGACGCGGCAGCCGCATCGAAGAACGACGCGAGGAACGCCGGCGCCTGTGCCTTGTTGTCCGGATCGAGCCAGTAGTTCGCTTCGATCTCGTTCACGCGCACCACCGCGTTCGGGAAGGTCATCCTGCCGTTCGTCACGATGCCGCCGACATGATCCTTGTGCAGGTGGGTGAGCAGCACCTCGTCGATCTGCTCCGGCGCATAACCGGCCGCACGCAGGTTCGCGAGCAGCTTGCCGCAGCAATCGCCGTACAGCACGCCGGCCCCCGAATCGACGAGGATCCGCTTCGTGCCGGTATCGACCAGGAACGCGTTGATCGAGCCCTGCACGGGCGGTTCGAGAAACGCGCGGTCGAGATCGCGCCGGATGTCGTCCTTCGAGATGTCGCGGAACACCGTATCGACCGGAAACGGATGCGTGCCGTCGGACAGCGCGACGATCCGCAGGCTGCCGAGCTGCTGCCGATAGAAGCCGGGCGCCTGATCGGCGCCGCCCGGTTCGGCGGCACACGCGGCCGATGCGAGGATGCCGAAGCACCACGCGATGACCAGCATGCCGCCGGTACGCCAGTTCAGGTTCTTCATGTCCGCTCCCCGGTTGCGTATCGAGATATCGCGCGCGGTGCCGGCCCGGCCGGTCAGGCGCGCGACACCGAGCTTACCGGCCGGTTTCGCAATAATCCTGAGCACGACATGAATCGTTCTGAAAGCCGGCGCGGCTTACGCGGCCCGATCCCGCGCGCGCTGCGCGTCGAGCAACGCGGCGCGAAACACGTCGGCCGGCTGCGCGCCGCTGACGACCGTCGTACCGATGCGCGTCGACGGCACCGACGCGATGCCGTCGCGCACCGCCGCCTCCTCGAGCGCGACCACCGCGTCGAGCCCTTCGCCGGATGCGAGGAAGGCACGCACCCCATCGCCGG
Organism: Burkholderia sp. LK4; assembly: GCF_001043615.1. Classification (NCBI taxonomy): domain Bacteria; kingdom Pseudomonadati; phylum Pseudomonadota; class Betaproteobacteria; order Burkholderiales; family Burkholderiaceae; genus Burkholderia; species Burkholderia sp. LK4. Next base: position 21,817 of record NZ_LDUL01000034.1, on the reverse strand, counting down.
ACAGGCCGGCGCCGGCCGCGACCTCGACCAGCACGTCCGTATCGCCGATATCGCGGCCGTCGCGGAAATACGCGGCAAACAGCGCATCGACGAGCGCGACCGCGCTGCCGTGCTGCTGCGCGAACCAGACGAGCCGGTGCGCGAGCCGCGTGTTCGGCGTGCGCGCGATCCGTGCGTGGTCGAACACGAGGCCCGCCGCGCGGCCGGCGTCGGCCACGTGCGCATCGAGCGCCTGCGAACGCGCCCAGCTGCCGAACTTCGCGCTCCGGTACGCCTTGCGGTCGATGCCGCCGGCCGGCATCGTCGGGTTCAGCTCGAACGGCACGAACCGCACGTTCACGGCGCCGGCCAGGCCGGCTGCCTCGATCGCCTCCGCGAGCCGGTGCTCCGCGATCCAGCACCACGGGCAGATCAGGTCGTAGGTCACGGTTACTTCGACGGGTTTCATCGTCATCTCCTGTACATTGCAGTCCGGAAGATAACGCTTGCGCGGCGACGTTAGAATGCGAACGGCACGCAATGCATCGTTGCGGCCTGCACAAAGGCACGAAGACTCGAAGAGCACGACATGGACAAATTCTCCGCGCTGCGCGCGTTCGTCGAAGTAGCGGAAGCCGGCGGTTTCTCGAGCGCGGGGCGCCGCCTCGACCTCGCGGCATCGTCGGTGGTACGCGCGGTGGATGCGCTCGAGGCGTCGCTCGGCACCGTGCTGCTGAATCGCACGACGCGCCAGGTCACGCTCTCCGATGCCGGCGCCATGTACTACGCCCGCGCGAAGCAGCTGCTCGAGGAACTCGCGGAAGCCGACGCGCTGGTGTCCGATCGCGGCGACGAGCCGTCCGGGCCGCTGCGCGTGTCGGTGCCGGTCGCGTACGGCGTGCGCCGCATCGCGCCGCACGTCGCGGCGTTCCTCGCGCGCCATCCGAAGCTCGACCTCGACCTGCAGCTCACCGACGAACGCGTCGATCTCGTCGCGAGCCGCATCGACGTCGCGATCCGGCTCGGCGAAGCGGCGCCGTCCGCCGAAGTCGTCGCGCGAACGCTCGGCACGTTCCAGCGCTACGTCGTCGCGAGCCACGACTACCTCGCCGCGCACGGCACGCCGGCCGCGCCGGGCGAGCTCGTCGATCACGCGTGCCTGCGCTTTCACTTCGGCGGCGACCAGCAGGCGTGGTCGTTCGTCGACGCGCACGGCACGGCGCAGGTGCGCGTTGCCGGGCGCCTGAAATCGAACCACAGCGAAGTGCTTCGCGATGCTGCGCTCGACGGCGCCGGCATCGCGCTGCTGCCCGACTGGCTGGTCGAGGCCGACGTCCAGTCGGGCCGCCTGCGCCGCCTCTTCGAGCAATACGACGTGACGCCCGGCACGGCCCGCTCGGTCGTCACCGCGCTCTACCTGCCGACCCAGCGCGGCTCGAAACGCGTGACCGCGTTCATCGATTTCGTCGAAACGCTGGTGCGCGCGCCGCACTGAGCCGTCCGGCGGCATGCCGCGCGACGCTACCAGCCGAACTTCGCTTCGACGCCTACGTAGTCGGCATTGCGCGCGCCGAGCGCGCGGATCGAATCGGCGATCTGGAAGTGCACGGCCTCGACGGCCAGCGCCATGTTCGGATTGACGAGCCAGTCCACGCGGGCCTGCGCATACATCCCCGTGTACGAACCGCCCTTGCCTGCGGTGCCGGGCACCGCCGACATCCCCTGCCCGTAGATCGCGTCGGCCGTCGTCTCGCGCCACTGGAAACCGACCGCGGTCAGCACCGTCACGCTGCTCGACGGCTTGAACGTCAGCGACGGCTTCACGTGGATCAGGTTGCTGTAGCCGGTGTAGCCCGCGAGCGTGAAGTAATAGCCGTTCGGGAACAGCGGGTTGAAGGTGCCCATGCGTCCGTCGCCGGGATGCTTGTCGCCCGATGCGCCGTCGACCTGGATGCCGACGCGCGGCGTGCCCGGCGTCTTCGCGAACGTGTAGCCGCCCAGCGCGCCGAATGCCCACGCGCCGATCGTGTCCTGGCCGATGTGCCCGGTCTGGAGCATCGCCTCGACGTCCCAGTCGAACCCGCTGGACTTGCCCGCGTAGCGCATGTCGAACACGTCGCGCCGCTCGGTGCCGGCCCCCGCGATGTAGCGCGCGTTGTCGCGCGTATAACGCGACCAGTACGCCGACAGGTCGCCGGGGCCCGTGTTGGTGCGCTCGACACGCACGCCGTCGAACCGCAGGTGCCGGTTCGACACGTCGTCGAACGACGCGTCGTTGCGATACTGCACCGGGCGCGTCACATAGCCGATCAGCCGCCACTTGCCGATTTCGTAATCCGCCCACAGCGCGTCGAACGCCTGGCGCACGTTCGGGCCGTCGCGCACCGACACGAACCGCTGCAGGTCGTACGCCATCTCCTGCCGGCCGATCCGCGCCTTGAACGTGCCGCCGCCGATCTGGTCGACATACGCGACGAACGCCTGCTCGATATCGAGCTGATCCTTGTCGACGGGCGACACCGTGTCCTTGCCGAACGGCCGCGCATCGACGAACTGGACGAACGCCTGGACATGCCCGGCGTAACGCAGGTCCGCATGCACCGTCGCTCGCTGGATCACGTAGTTGTCGTCGTGCGCGGCGCCGAGCCCGAACAGCGGCGCGTTGTTCAGCTCGAAGCGCTCGCGCAGGTTCGCGCCGAGCGACAGGTAGGTCGACGGGTCGCCGCCGAGCGGGATGTACTTCAGCGCATCGCCCGGCTGGCGCGGCACGCACGGGTTCGCGAGCACCGACCAGTCTTCCTGCCAGCGGTTGAACAGCACCGTGGGCCGCTTCGCGGTACACGTCGTGCCGGCGGCCGGGGCCGCCGAAGCTGTCGAAGCTGTCGAAGCTGTCGAAGCCGCCGAAGCGGCATCCTCGGCCCCGGCCGCCGTACCCGCATAACCCGCGACGCCGCCGGCCAGCACGGCGGCCGGCAGCACGCGCCGCCATGCCCGCCCCATCGACCCGCGTTCCATCACTTCGACCGCGCGTGGATTTCGGCGACGTAGCCGCCCGGGAACTGCACGAGCGCCGCATCGCGCCCGTCCGACGTGAACGTCGGCACCAGCACGGTCACGCCCGCGGCCTGCGCCTGCTTCAGCGTCGCGGCCAGGTCCGGCACTTCGTAGCCCGTCATCTCGCGGCCGAACGGGTAAGGCAGATGGCCGTCGGTGGCGAGCACGGTCATCTTGCCGAAACCCGATTCGATGCGGATGCGGCGATACGTATCGTTCGGCCGGCCAATCTCGATGCCCGGCGCCTTGCGCACGTCGGACACCACCTTGCCGCGCGAGAACGCGACGAAGTCGTGCACCAGCTTGCTCGCGCTTTCCGGCGACACGTACACGCGGTTTTCCGGCACCGTCTGCAGCGGGTCGTATTTCGGCGCCTGCGTGTGCCAGTAGAGCTGCATGTTCACGCCGCCCGGCCAGCGGATGATCGCGTCGCGGCCGATCGGGTCGGGGAACGTGTCGACGACCACGTCCGCGCCGTGCGCACGCGCCGATTTCATCGCGACGTCCATGTCGGTGACGAGGTAACCGGTGCGCTCCTGGCAGAACGGATAAGGGATCGGCGTCTTGAAGCCGAACACCGAGATCGTGCCGGCCGGCGTGAACACGAGCTGCGACATCGTCTGGCTCGGCGTCGGCGTGACCTGGAACACGCCCTGCTGCGATTTCTTGCCGCCGAACGTCGCGACGAAGCTGTCGGTGAAACGGTCGAAATCTTCCGGCGCGACGCACACGTGCGTCGTGTCGTACTGCGGGCCGACCGCGACGGCCGGCACCTTCGCGGACGACGTGTCGAGCAGGCGCGTCTCGTCGGCATGGGCCGGCGCGGTTGCCAGCAATGCGCCGAGCACGGCCGCCGACGCGGCCGTCAGCCGCCATGCCTGTTGCAATTTCAGTGCGATCATCGGGTTCTCCTTGAAAGTGGCACGCGCGGCCACATGCCGCGCGCGCATTCAGCGTGACGTCGGCCGCTCGTCGGGCCGACCGGATTGATAGGCGAGGAAGCACAGCACCGCGAGCGGCAGCGCGAGCGCCCAGAACGCCGCGAACAGATAAGCCATCGCGCCCGCGCCGGCGCCGAGCGCGAAGCCCGCGACCGGCGGCAGCGTGCGCCGCAGCCGCACGCGCGCGGCTGCGCGTTCGGCCGGCGCGGCGAGCGGCACCAGCCAGTCGAATGCATCGATCACCGCCTGCGTGACGTTGCCCGTCATCACCGTGTTGGCGACGACCGAACGGGCCGTCAGCCGCGCGTGCGCGTTCTGGACGCCCATCGCCGCGGCGCCGAGGAGGCCGCACAGGATCGTCCTCGGCGCGTCGGCATCGGCGATCGGCGAGGCCATCACGCCGGCCAGCATGAACCCGGCCAGCAGCACGGCCTGCAGCGCATACAGCGAACGCGCGCGCACGCCGTGGCCCAGCTGGCGCATCCGGTGGTCGAGCACGCGCGCGACGACGATCCCCGCGATGAAGGCCGGAAACGCGAGCCACTTGATCGCGAGCCCTTGCCCGACGCCGGCCAGGCCCGAGCCGATCAGGATGAAGTTGCCGGTGACGTGCGCGGTGAACAGGCCGAACAGCGCGACGAAGCCGAGCGTGTCCACATAACCCGCGATCGACGCGAGAAACACGTCCTCGCCGCGCACGCGGTCGGGCACGGCGCCCGCGGTTACCGGCTGCGACGGCATGACCCGGTTTCCTGGATGGTGGCGCCGGCGCCCGGCGAGATCTGATGACGCATGTTCCGCTCCGGTTGCGCCGACCGGCCCGGCCTGCCGACTGGCATCCGGCCCGTGCGGCGGTTCGGAAGCCAGACTAGTGAAGGCCGACCTTAATGTCATGGCGCCCGCCTGAATTTTTCTGAATCGGCGGCGGGCTCGCGTGGCCGGGGGGCCGGGCCGGCACGACGCGGATTGCGCCCCGCACCGGCCCCGCAGCGCGCCGAAAGCCGCGCCGCGCACGGCATGCGGCCTGTCAATCGTGCTATTTTTCGATCGATAGTTAACGCAGGCGCACCATCGGGAGCCGATGCATGACCGAAAGAAAACGCAGCACGCCGGCCCGCGAGCGCGGGACGGACGCCGACGGCAACGCCGTCACGCCGGGCCGCCGGCTCGCGCCGGAAGCGCGCGAGCGGCAGATCGTCGAGAAGGCGATCGAGCACTTCGCGACGCACGGCTTTTCCGGCAGCACGCGCGAGCTCGCGCGGCAGATCGGCGTCACCCAGCCGCTGCTGTACCGGTACTTCCCGAGCAAGGAAGCGCTGATCGACCGCGTGTACGACGAGATCTACACGTGGAACCCCGACTGGGAAAAACTGATCGCCGACCGCACGGTGTCGCTGCAGGAGCGGCTCGTCGCGTTCTATCGCGACTATGCGCAAACCATCCTGCGGCGCGAATGGATCCGCACGTTCATCTTCGCGGGGCTCAGCCGCGAGGGGTTCAACACGCGTTACCTGTCGCGGCTGCGCGAACGCGTGTTCCTGCCGGTGCTGCGCGAGCTGCGGCACGAATACGACCTCGCGACGCCCACCACCGAGGCCCAGCGCAATGCGGAAGTCGAGCTGGTCTGGAGCCTGCACGCGAGCATCTTCTATTTCGGCGTGCGCAAGTGGGTCTACGGCCTGCCGGTGCCCGACGATCTCGACACCGAGATCGAACGGCTGATCGACGCGTTCCTGCACGGCACGCCCGCCGCGCTGAAGCAGCTCACGTCGGACGCACCCGCGCGGCGGCGCCGGCGCGGCTGACACCGGTGGCAGGCATGCCGGACGACGACGGTCGAATCGTCGCCCGGCATGTTCACGCTCGTGCGTCTTCGTCAGGCCCGCACGCGACGGGACGCCACCGGCCGGGCGAATCACACGGGGATCGGGAACCGCCCGCCACGGCCGGCCCGTGACCCGGCGGCCCGGTTCCGGCCGTGCGCGCAATCACGCGAATTCAGAACAATTTATCCGGCGCGCCGCACGATTCGCCTATCCTCGAAAGGCATTTGCGGCCGCGCCGGTTTCGCGCGGGCCGAACCGAACAGCGACCGCCCCATGACCCACTCCATGCCTTCGATCACCCATCACACCGTCACCGCGAACGGCATCCGCCAGCACTACATCGACGCCGGCAGCGGGCCCGCCGTCGTGCTGCTGCACGGCTTCCCCGAGACCAGCTTCGCGTGGCGCTTCCAGATTCCCGCGCTCGCGCAGCGCTACCGCGTGATCGCGCCCGACCTGCGCGGTTACGGCGAAACCGACAAGCCGGCCGCCGGTTACGACAAGCGCAACATGGCGCGCGACGTCGCCGGGCTGCTCGACGCGCTCGGCATCGGCCGCATCGCGCTCGTCGGGCACGACCGCGGTGCGCGCGTCGCGACGCGTTTCGCGAAGGACTTCCCCGAGCGCGTCGACCGGCTCGTCGTGATGGACAACGTGCCGACGCGCATCGTCGCGCAGAACATGACCGCGCAAACGGCGCGCGCGTACTGGTTCTTCCTGTTCCATCAGGTGCCGGATCTGCCCGAGGCGCTGATCGCCGGCAAGGAAGCCGAGTGGCTCAGCCACTTCTTCTCCGACTGGTGCTACAACCCGCACGCGATCTCCGGCGACGCGTTCGACACCTACGTGCGCGCGTACCGGCGCCCGGGCGCCGTGCGCGGCGCGCTGGCCGACTATCGCGCGAACGCCGAGGACGTGCAGCAGGATCTCGTCGACGCGGACGTCAAGATCGCGTGCCCGACGATGGCGCTCTGGGGCGAGGATTTCTACGCGGTCGGCAAGATGTTCGACATGAAATCCGTGTGGGAAAGCATGGCGACGGACCTGCGCGCCGAGCCGATCGCACAGTGCGGGCACCTGCCGCAGGAGGAGCAGCCGGAGCGCGTGAACGCGCTGCTGCTCGACTTCCTGCAGCACTGGGAAGGCTGATTCGATGCGCGCGCAACGAACCATCGGGAGGCTGGCAGCATGAGCGACATTTCGGGCCCGCTGGCGGTCGTGATCGGCGGATCGGTGGGCGGGCTGTTCACCGCCACTTCACTGCGGGCGGCCGGCTGGCGCGTCAAGGTCTTCGAGCAATCGCCGAACGAGCTCGACAGCCGCGGCGGCGGCATCGTGCTGCAAACGCCGATCGAACGCGCGTTCGCGTTCGGCGGCGTGCCCGTGCCGCACGACGCGGGTGTCGATTCCGGCGACCGGATCTATCTCGACGCGCACGACCGGATCGTGCAACGCATGAACATGCCGCAGACGCAGACCGCGTGGAACGTGATCTATACGGCGCTGAAGCGCGCGCTGCCCGCCGGCGTCGTGCATGGCGGCGTGTCGTTCGAGCGCTTCGAGCAGGACGGCGAACGCGTGATCGCGCACTTCGCGGACGGCCGCGTCGAGCCGGCCGACCTGCTGGTCGGTGCCGACGGCGGCCGCTCGAACGTGCGCGCGCAACTGCTGCCCGATGCGCGGCCCGCGTATGCGGGTTATGTCGCGTGGCGCGGGCTCGTCGACGAGCACCTGCTGCCGGCCCCGGTGCTCGACGTGCTGCGCGACCGCTTCACGTTCCAGCAAGGCGACGCGCACCTGTTCCTCACCTATCTGGTCCCCGGCCGCGACGGCGCGATCGAACCGGGCAAGCGGCGCGTGAACTGGGTCTGGTACCGGCGGCTCGCACCGGCGAGCCTGCCGTCGCTGTTTCTCGCGCAGGACGGCACGCAGCGCGACGGTTCGCTGCCGCCCGGCGCGATGCGCGACGACAACCGTCTCGAACTCGTGGACGCGGGCCGCCGGATGCTGGCGCCCACGCTCGCCGCGCTCGTCGACGCGACGCAGGCGCCGTTCGCGCAGGCGATCCTCGATCTCTCGGTCGAGCGCATGGCGTTCGGCCGCGCGGTGCTGCTCGGCGACGCGGCCTGCCTCGTGCGGCCGCATACGGCCGCGGGCGTCGCGAAAGCGGCGGAGAATGCGGTCGGGCTCGCCGAGGCACTGCGCGGCGTCGTGCACGGCCCCGCGTTCGACGCCGCGCTGGCGGGCTGGGAAAAGCGTCAACTCGCGACCAACGCGTCGCTGTCCAACCTCGGCATCTCGCTCGGCACGCGGATCATGGGGCGCGCGTGACCGTCCGGCGGTGCGCGCCGCTTCGGTCGATCGCGCGTGCGGGCCGGGCCGTCACGCGTGGCGCACGACGATATCCCACGCGGTATGACACGCCTGCCCCGGCAGCGTCAGCGCGCGCAGCACCACCCGATCGCCCTGCTGCGTCGCGACGCTGAACTTGTGCGGCGCCAGCAGCGCGACCGTCGCGCCGTTGTGCTCCAGTTGCAAGCCCGGCGCCGCAGGCTGGCCGCTCAGATGCGACAGCCAGATGTCCAGCACCAACCGGTCGCGCGTCACCGCGAATTCGACCGTGTGCGCCGCCCACGCATTCAGTGCATGGCCCTGCGGGTTGCGGAACGACGGCCCCGCGGCCAGGCGCGGCACGTTCGCCAGCACGTCCTCGTGCGCAGCCAGCACCGACAACCCGCTCGCGACGAAGCGTTCGGGCTGAAGCAGGCCGGGATCGGCCGGCTGCGCCCGCTTGCCGGCCTCGGGCGCCAGCGCGAACGCCTGCCCGAGCGCGATCGCATGCTCGGCATGACGCGCCAGGTAGCGCCAGTGGTTCAGGAAGCGCACGTCGCCCGTCATGTGCAGGCCACGGATCGGTTTGCCCTGATGCTCGAGCACGATGCGGACCGCGTCGAAATCGTGCCGCTCGTGCAGGCCCCATTTCGTGACGAAATTCTGCTCGCAGCCCACGAGCCGCACGTGGCCGAGGCCGCCCCACAGATGCAGGAAGGTCGTGTCCAGCCCGTAGATCGCCACGAAATCCTGGCCGATCCTGCCGGCCTGTTCGCGGACGAACCGCGCGAATCGCGCCCAGGGCTCGCGGCCGCCGACCACGAGCCCCGCCTGCAGCGGCTGCCCCAGCCGCTCGAGCACGTCCTGCACGCACTGGTGGATCAGCGCGTCGCGCCGTTCGCCGATGAGCGGCGTCATCACGAACGCGCAGAAGTGCGCATCCGGTGCGACGTGAAGGGCCTCGTCGTGCGGCACGACGTCGAAGATGTCGAACCGCGGCCCCGGGAACCAGATGTCGGCATCGTAGAGCGCGAGCGTCTGCAACGCCGGATCGGCGTCGAAGATCGCGGCCGCGGAGATGTAGCGGTCCCAGGCAAGGTCGCCGACGCCCGCCGCCGCGTACACCTCGATCCCGTTCGCGCGCAGCCGCTGCTGCTTCTCGTCGGACAACCCGTAGCCGATGACGCCGATGCGCCCCCGGTAGTCCGTCGCGCGCAGCGAGACGATGAACGGGATGACCATTTCGTACCAGGCCTGCGTGTTGTCGTCGATCGCGAACGCGACGAGTTGATGGCGGTCGGCCTCGTTGTGGTCGGACGTGTTCATGCGTGTGGTGAGAGTGGTCAGTCCGTCGTTCCGATCGGTCCGGCTGCCGGTGTGCCTTTACGCGCGACGCCGATTATCGGAAGGCAGTCGAATACCCGTTATCGTCATACGATTGCGAGCGATATCCATTCGGCGGCGGCCCCGTTCTCCGGGGCCGTTCGCCAGAAAATGGATGCTCGATTTTTACCACGACGCGATATTCCCGCGCGACCTGAAAATGCGTCGCGATTCCGAACATTTGTTAAATAGCTTGAATGACCGACAACCGGCCGGCAATTTGCCTTAACATCCGGCCGTCATCTCGACTGACGCCGATCACGGTTGACCGACCCTGGACTCCGGCCGTGGCTTTCATTTTCCAGGTGCCTGAACGGGGCGCCGATTTCATCCGGACGCGACGACCGACCATGTTCCAGACCCCGGGAGATTCATTCGTCAACGGCTCGTTGCTGGGCCTGTGCGTCGAGGTGCCGCTCGCCGCGCTGGTGTCGCTCGCCATGCACGGCGTCGACTGGAACGGGCAGCGCATCGCGATGCTGATCGCCACGCCGGTGCTGCTCGCCTGCATTGCGCTGCTGAGCCGCCCGGTCGCATTCAGCACGGTGTGGAAGCACAAGCGCTCGCCGTTCGTGCTCGACGACAACGTGCGCGCGTCGATCTACGGCCGGCTCTGCGGGATCGCGCTCGGGCTCGTGTTCGGCATCATGGTCGCGACGACGTTCGCCTGATCCCGCCGGACCGGCGCGCCCGACCAAACCTGCGTCGGGCCTGAAGCCGCCGGCTCACGCGCAAGTCTTCCCGGCGCATCGCGTCACGCCGATGCCACCAGCGTGTTGAACGACGTATCCCACAACGGCGCGACATTCGCCGGCCCATCCAGCACGCCGATCCGCGCGAACACATCCGCGACCTGCTGATGCTGCGCCACCACGTCGGGCGTCACCGGCAGCAGCGCATAGTCTTCGCTGCGCTGGTCGAACATCGCGACGAGATCGGCCACCGGCACGCGCGTCTCCTGGTTCTGCACCCGCGCGTAGTCGCCGAAATGCCCGTTCGCCCACGCATACGCGCGCCGGAACCGCAGCAGCAGATCGCCCGTCGCCGCACGACGGCGCGCATCGTCGAGCGTGCGCGGGTTCGCGTACACCGGGAAATTGCCCGACAGATAACCCTTCCCCGTCTTCAGCACGCGCGCGCCGTAGCGATTGCGCGCGAGCTGGCCGTTGTAGCCGTAGATCGCCCACGCGTCGATGTCGCCGCGATCGTAGGCCGACAACCCGTCGGCCGGCGACAGGTTGATCGGCTGGATGTCGTCGAAGCCGAGGCCCGCTTCCGTGAGCTGGCGATACAGGAAGTAGTGCGACGTCGTCGCGCGCACGTAGCCGACGCGCTTGCCCTTCAGGTCCGCGATACTGCGGATCGGCGTGTCCTTGCGTGCGAGCGTGACCTGGTTGTTCAGGTCTTCGCGCACGCGGGTGATGAGCCGGACGCTGGCCTTCTGGCGCGCGGCGAACACGGCCGGAATTTCGCTGCCCGAACCGATATCGAGCGCGTCCGCATTGAGCGCCTCGATGTGCAGCACGCCGTTGTTCAGTTCGCGCCAGTCGATCCGGTACGGTGTGTCGCCGAGGCCGGCCGCCTGCAGCAGCGCGCGCCAGCCGCCCTTGTAGGTCGCGACGCGCAACGTCGTGCCGGCGAGATCGGCGTTGACGGCCGGCGTGGCGAACGCGGCCTTCGCGGCGAACGGCGCCGCCACGGCCGCGGCGCCGGCAAGAATCAGGCGGCGGCGTGCCGCCGACGTTGACGCCATCGAATCCTCCTGTCGATCGGTTGCGAATTGAGCGGAAGCCCGCGCGGCTGCATCAATGCAGCACCGGGAACCCGTGGCGCTCGGCCAGCAGTTCGAGGATGCGGCGCGCGTCGGTGACGAACCGCACGTCGCCGAGCGTCTGCGCGTCGTCCGGCGCCGGCTGGTCGCGACCGAGCACGAGGACCGGCAAGCCCTGGTGCGCATCGTCGAGCGCCTCGATCACCGCGTGGCGCGGCCGCTCGAAGCCGACGCGCTTCACGTCGATGCGGCCGGCCTGCTCGGGCGCACTCGCCAGCAGCCCCTCGATCGACAGTCCGTGCGGACAGACGAAACGCTGGCCCGGATGCTTCGGATCGGCAAAGCCCGGTTCCAGCAAAAACAGTACATCGCGACTCATGTCAGACGGCTCCCGTGTTCGTTGTTCAGCCGGGACGCATGCGCACGTCGGCGCCGTCGTGATCCCGGAGCAGGCCGGCCCCTGGCCGGATGCCCGACTCTACCGTTGCGCGTCGCACCGCCCTACCAACGTTTTGCGAAATCGATATGCCGGCGCGCGTAGCGCATCGATCGTGCGCCGCACAGACGGCCGTTGCGTAAATGCATCGCCCGTTGCATCGCGGACATTGCGGATATCGAACCATTTCATCGATCGATATGACGGCGGCCGCGGGTAGCCGGCGCCCGACGTTCGCCGTTCGAGCGATGCGTTCGCCGCAGCAGGGGTGCCGGACGCGATCGCGACGCACATGCCGGATTTGCAGCAACGCACATTACAAATCGGCCGCGCAGCGATTTACAAACCACGGATCGGCCGTTCGCCGGTTCGACCCGCGTCAATAGCATCGTGCTCCTCACTGTCGTACTCATAAAAACAGAGGAAAGTCATGATCAAAAAAACGGTAGTCCTGGGTTTGGTTTCGATCGGTTCGGTCAGCGCGCATGCGCAGAGTTCGGTCACGTTGTACGGCGTCGTCGATGCCGGTTTCGCCTATACGAACAACCAGGGCGGCGCGAGCAACATCCAGCAGACGAGCGGCAAGCTGAGCGGCAGCCGCTGGGGCCTGAAAGGCGTCGACGATCTCGGTGGCGGCCTGCAGGCGGTCTTCACGCTCGAAAGCGGGTTCCGGCCGAGCGACGGCGGGCTCGGCCAGGGCGGCCGGCTGTTCGGCCGTTCCGCGTACGTCGGCCTGGCCAAGTCCGGCATCGGCACGCTGACCTTCGGCCGCCAGTACGAGCCGATCACCGATCTCGTCGCGCAGTACTCGGGGTCCGGCTTCTGGTCGCCGGCCACGCACGTGGGCGACAACGACAACATGAACCAGAGCTTCCGCCTGAACAACGCGGTGAAGTTCCGCAGCGACACGATCGCCGGCTTCACGGCCGACCTGCTCTATGCGTTCAGCAACCAGGCGAACGGCGGCGCCGGCACCGGCTTCTCGAACAACAATGCGTGGGGCGTGTCGGCGAACTACGTGAACGGGCCGCTGTCGGTCGGCGGCGGTTACGTGCGACTCAATCACCCGAATGCGACGTCGAATACGACCGGCGCGGTGGGCGGCGCGACCTCGACCACCGGCAACGACTACAGCGGCGCGTTCTTCTACGGGCTGAACGGCGGCGTGCTCAAGCAGCAGATCGGCGTGGCGGGCGCGAACTACGCGCTCGGCCGCGCGACGCTCGGCTTCGCGTGGAGCCACACGCAGCTCAACTATCTCGACGGCTCGTCGCGCAAGTTCAACAACTACGACGTGAACGCGCGTTACCAGATCACGCCGGCGGCTACGCTGATCGGCGTCTATACGTTCACCGACGGGCGCGCGAGCGGCCTGCCGGGCACCGGCGGCCAGACGCTGAAGCCGCGCTGGCACCAGTTCACGCTCGGGTTCGACTATGCGCTGTCGAAGCGCACCGATATCTACGTGTCGGGCATCTACCAGCTCGCGGCCGGCGATGCGAGCACGGCGACGGCGGGCGGTTATCGCAGGATCGCGGCAATCTCGAACATCGGCAGCGCGTCGTCGACGAACCGCCAGGTCGCGCTCGTCAGCGGGCTGCGCGTGAAGTTCTGACGGCATGCGCAGCGGGTGCGGTGCGGTGCGGCGCGATAAGCAAAGCGGGAATCGTTGTTTGCCGCGCCGTGCCCGGTTGCCGAGAATGGGCGTTTCCCGTGTGTTTCCCGCGTGCTGCCCGCAGGCGCGATACGCGTTCGACGATGACCGACTCCCTCCCCGCGCGCCGCGCAGCAGCCGGTGCGCGGCACTGCGTCGGCGCGTCGGCACGTCGGGCATCGCACCCGGGCGATTCACCGCCGCGCGTACCCGCCGTTGCCGTGCGGTGCGTGCCCAACCCGCAAGGAAACCATCATGAACGCCCCCTCCGTCGCCGCGCCGGTCGCGACGTCACCGTTCGTCGACGTCCGCTCGCCGGCGGATTTCCCCGACAGCCCCGTGTCGCGCGTGCTCGCGCAGCCGCTGATGCTCGGGCTGTTCCTGCCGATCCAGGCCGGCGGCTGGAGCGCGTCGACACTGCCGCGCACGACCGACTGGACGTTCGACTACAACGCCGAGCTGGTCGCGCGCGCGGAAGCGCTCGGCTTCGATCTCGTGTTCGCGCTGTCGCAATGGCTGCCGAAAGGCGGTTACGGCGGCGTGTTCGACGGCCACGCGCTCGACTCGTTCATGACGCTGGCCGCGCTGACCGCACGCACCGAGCGGATCATCCTGGTCGCGACGAGCCATGTGCTGTACGGGCCGTGGCATCCGCTGCATTTCGCGAAGTTCACCGCGACACTCGATCACATCTCGCGCGGGCGCTGGGGCATCAACGTCGTGACCGGTCATCGCGCCATCGAGCACGAGATGTTCGGCTGGAACAGGATCGAGCACGACCGGCGTTACGAGATGGCCGCCGAGTTCGTCGACGCGGTGCAGCAGTTGTGGGCGCAACCGGACAATTTCAGCTACACGCCCGCGCTGTCGGGCTGGCGGCTGGGCGGCGCGTTCGTCACGCCGAAACCACGCTACGGCCGCCCGTTGCTGATCAACGCGACCGGCTCCGACGCGGGGATCGAGTTCGCGGCGCGCTATTCGGACATCGTGTTCGTCACGAGCCCGGCCGGCCCCGACGCCGAACGCGCGATCGACGCCCTGCCCGCGCATACCGCGCGCGTGAAGGCGGCCGCCGCCGCGCGCGGCCGGACGATCCGCACGCTGCTCAACCCGCTCGTGATCTGCCGCGAAACGTCAGCCGAAGCGCGCGCGTATCGCGACGCGATCGTCGCGCATGCGGACGAAGGCAGCTTCCACCGTTTCGACAGCGACGCGCATGCGTGGCGAGGCGGCTTCGAACAGCGCGCGCAGGCCGACGCGCGCGCGATCGGCGGCAACATCTCGATCACGGGTTCGCCGGAGGAAGTCGCGGACACCATCGTGCGGCTGCACCGCGCGGGCATCGACGGCATCCAGTTGAGCTTCTACGATTTCAAGCCCGATCTCGACTTCTTCGGCGAGCGCGTGCTGCCGCTGCTGCGCGCCGCCGGCTTGCGGCACTGACGCGGGCGGCGGACGCATCGCCCGCCGCGGCACTCACGGTTTCGACACGGCCAGGTCAGAACACGCGGCCTTCGGTGAGGTGCGTCGTCACGCCGTTCAGGTCGTAGTCGCCGATCACGCGCGCCTTGTGCAGCAGCGGGTTGTGGCTGAAGATCGTGCGCAGGTTGCGCCAGTGCCGGTCGAGATTGTGTTCGCGCGCCGTCGCCGATGCCCCGCCGACTTCGAACAGCCGCTCGGCCGCGTGCAGCGCGAGCTTGCTGACGACGAGCTGCGTACGCGCGGTTGCGAGCGCGCTGTCGAGCACGCGTGCATCCGCATCGGCATCGCCGGCCTCGATCGCGTCGGCGGAACGGTCGAGCGCCCGCGCGTTTTCGCGCACGAGCGCGTCGATCGCGTGACTGTGCGC
This sequence comes from Burkholderia sp. LK4, assembly GCF_001043615.1. Classification (NCBI taxonomy): domain Bacteria; kingdom Pseudomonadati; phylum Pseudomonadota; class Betaproteobacteria; order Burkholderiales; family Burkholderiaceae; genus Burkholderia; species Burkholderia sp. LK4. The sequence continues at coordinate 6,593 of NZ_LDUL01000034.1, read as the reverse complement.
GGACAGCTCGCCGACGACCTGCTGGATGAAGTGATCGTCGCGCGCGGTCGGCGCCGGGCTGTGCAGCACCGGGCGGCCGTGCGCGAGCACATAACGACGCGCATCGGCAACCACGTTGCGCACGATGCCCGCGCCCGTCGCGACGAGATGCAGCTGGCGCAGCGCGCCGCAATGGCGGCCGACGAGCGTCGAGCCGTCGCGCGGGGCCACTTCGTCCGCGAACACCTGCACGTCGTCGAGCAGCAGGCTGCCGCTCGCGGTCATGCGCTGGCCCATGCCGTCCCAGTCGTCGAGCACCTGCACGCCGTCGCGCGCGACGGGAATGATCACGGCGACCGCGTCGCCCTGCTCGTTCTCCACGTTGATGCGCGCGAAATCGGCGAACGCCGTGCCGGTCGAATAGTATTTGCGCCCCGTCACGCGATAGTGCTCGCCGTCCCGGCGCAGCACGGTGGTGTTCTCGCCCGGCCGCGACGTGCCGCGCTCGGTCGACGCACCGCCGAAGATCGCGCCGGCCAGTGCCCGCTCGAGTTGCACGTCGTTGAACGGCGTGCGCGGCGACAGCCGCAGCGTCTCGGTCTGGTCGTAGTGGATCCGCAGCGCGTGCGCGAGGTTCGAATCGGCGGCGGCCAGTGTCGCGATCGTGTCGAACAGATCGACCAGCGTGCCGCCGAGGCCGCCACGCGCGACCGGAATCCGCAGCACGCCCAGCGCCGAGCGCCGGAAAAGTGCGAAGCCGTCGAACGGCAATTCGCGACGCGCCTCGCGTTGCGCGGCATCCTGCCCGATCGCGTTCGCGAGATCGGGCAATGCGGCGAGCGCGTCGCGCAACGCGTCGCGCGGATCGACGGCATCACGGGCGGTCATTCTGCGGTTCCTTGTACGAGAGATTCGGGAATGCCGCTGCGCGGCGCGATCGCGACATCCGCGAACCGGCGCACGTACGGCACCGCAAAGTATAGGGACGCCCCCGGTGTGCGTGAAAAGCCGATTTCAGCTTTTGTTATGCGTGTGCAGGGAATGGTCGCGCGCCATTGCACCAATGCACCAATGCACCAATGCACCATCGCACCATTGCGCGATACCCCGGCGCGGCGGCGGTCGCGCGTGGCGCCCCCCGAACCCGGCCGATCGCGACCGTCACGATTCCGTCGACGGGTCGGGTACGCGCACGATGCCCTCCGGATACCGGATGTCGATCAGCCCGTGCTTGTCGCGGATGCGGATCGGCGGCACCACCTCCACGCTCGCACGGTCGACGCCCTCGCACACGGCCAGGTTCGTATTGGTGCGGTAGTACACGCGCTGGTCGTCGACCGCAAAGGCCCAGTTCAGAAAGCGCAGGCTTCGTGCGTCGATCCCCGGCAACGGCTTGCGGTAGTTCTTCCCCCACAGCACGTGACCGTCGGCGTCGATCAGCATGTCGTGAAAGACGCCGCGCGCGGTCTCGACGTCGACGCGCCCCGGCTTCGTCACGATCTTGCCGTCGTAAAGGATCTGCGCGCCGAGCCGTGCATACCGGTAGCCGAGGCTCACCACGCCGGCCGGATCGTCGATGCCGCGCTTGCGCACGCCGGCGCAGAACAGGTGTTTCGCATCCCGCGCGTACGCGCCGCCGATATGCGTCAGGCTGGCCACGTCGGCCTTGACGACGGTCAGGTGGCCGGAATCGTAGATGTCACGCTCGAAGTAGTAAGCCTGCCGTGCATCGCGATACCAGCCGCCGCCCAGGGATTCCAGCGTGGCGGCATCGCCGTCGGCAACGAGCCCTTCGCCTGCATCGTCGTAGCTGAACGCGGCGCCGCCCGCGTAGTAGCGCAACCCCGACGCATCGACGGCAAAGTGATCGACCAGGTGCCGGAAGCTGCCCAGATCGAAGTTGTTGAGCGCGCGATACTGATGCCCGCTGCCGGTGCGGGCCCAGACGCGTTCGCCATCGCTGTGGAACGGCCCGCCGAGCGGGGCAAGCGGCTCGTTGCGCGTGTCGCGCCGCCGCCGCGCTTCCGCCTCCTCACGGCGCTGCGCGTCCTCGGCGTCGTACATGGCTTGCTGCTCCGGCGTGACCCGCGCCGCATCCTCGTACTTCTGCATGTGGCGCGCATGCAGCGACTGCACGGTCGCGATGCAGTACACCGAATGCGGAACCGAGCGCAGGTACAGCGCCCAGTCCTCGTCGTCGCACCGGTAGAACCAGTGGATCGCCTCGCCGTCCCATCCGGCCGGGTCGGTGCGCGCGAGCAGCGCGGCCTTGACGTCCCGGACCTTGCCGGGCACGACGAAGGAAAGGCTGTAGCCGGTGTCGGCGACGATGTCGAGGCTCTCATCCTCGAACAGGCTTCGCATCAGTTTTTCGAGTTCTTGCAAGGTCATGGGCGCGTGTCGACCCGGTGACGGGCCACGGAATGAACGGACGTGCGGCGGTCATTCTAACCATGGCGACGTGCGCTGCCCCGGCCTTCTTCGGGACATTCCGTCGATCCATCGCGTATCCGCCCGGATACGAACATGTCGACGATCGTCATTTCAGCGCATCTGGTTCCCGATTGGGAACGAAATGGATATTCCGTTGCCGGCACGACCAATTCGTTTCCGTTCGGATACGAATGGATGCCTGCGCCAACGAGTTGTGCAATACTGTTCCCGATCAGATACGAAGCACGGAGGACGTCATGCACGAGATCCTGCCCGTCGGCACGATCGGCGCACTCGCCAACCTCATCCGCGCGGCCCGGCTCCAGCAGGGATTCACGCGGGACGAACTCGCGAACGCCACGGGGCTTTCGCCGAAATTCATCAGCCAGGTGGAGGCCGGGAAACCCACCGCGCAGGTCGGCAAGATCCTGCTGCTGCTCGGCGAACTGGGCATCACCCTGCTCGCGCAGTCGTCCATCGAGATTTCGGCGGCAAACGTGCTGAAGGCCGCGCAACGCCGCAGGAGCCGCCATGGCGAGTAGAACGCTGATCGCCTCCGCGAACGGGTTGCGCATGGGCGCGCTGACCGACGACAAAGGCGTCTGGTCGTTCACCTACGACGCGCAGTGGCTGGCATCGCCACGCGCGTACCCGCTGTCCCCCGCTTTCCCGCTGCGCGCCGGCACCTTCACCGACACCTCGACCGATCGCCCGGTCCAGTGGTTCTTCGACAACCTGCTGCCGGAAGAAGGCATGCGCACGTCGCTTGCGCGCGAGGCCAGGGTCGACGCCGCCGACGCGTGGGGCCTGCTCGCGTACTTCGGGCGCGAATCGGCCGGCGCGCTCACGCTGCTCGCGCAAGGCGAGCAGGAAGCGGCCGGCAGCATGCAGCCGCTCCCGCTCGACGAACTCGAACGCCGCATCCAGGCGATGCCCGAGCGCGCGCTGACGGCCACCGCGCCCAAGCGCATGTCGGCGGCCGGCGCGCAGCAGAAGCTGCTGCTGATCCTGCGCGGCGACGCGCCCGACTACACGCTGTTCGAGCCGGTCGGCAGCGAACCGTCGATGCATCTGCTGAAACCGGACATGCGCGCCGCCGGCTATCCGCATTCGGCGATCAACGAGTTCTTCTGCATGAAGCTCGCGAAGCGGATGGGCCTCGACGTGCCCGACGTGCACTTTCTGCGCGCGCCGTCCGCGTGCTACGTGATCGACCGTTTCGACCGCGATACCGCATCGGAGCCGGCCGCCCGCCTGCATACGATCGATGCGATGCAGTTGCTGAACTACGATCGCGGCTTCAAGTACCAGCGCGCGAACGCGGAAGAACTCGGCCGCGCGATCGGGCAGACCAGCACGCGTGCGCTGGCGCGCCTGTCGGTGTTCCGCTGGACGATCTTCAACGTGGTGGTCGGCAACGGCGACGCGCACCTGAAGAACCTGTCGTTCTTCGTCGACGCGCGCGGCTACCGGCTCGCGCCGTTCTACGACATCGTCAGCACGGTCGTCTATCACACGCCCACGCACCGGCCCGATCATCGCGGCGATCATTGGCCGCACTGCGAACTGACGATGCCGCTCGGCGCGGCGACGCGCTTCGCCGACGTCGACCTGGGCGCGCTGATCGCGTTCGGCAACGCACTCGGGCTCAGGGATAAGGCAGCCGAAAACGAGCTGCTGCGCTTTCTCGAACCGCTCGATCGCAGCGTCGCGCAGACGCTCGACGAAGTGCGCGAGGTCGCGCGCCCCGACGCCGGGGAAATGCGCCTGCTGAACTCGATCGTCTCGATGCCGATCGCGGAGATGGGCCGCGCGCTGCGGCAGGGGCGCGGGTAAGCGGCCGCGCGCGGGTTTCGCGCCGGTCGCGCGCCCGATTCCTCGTTTTCCTGCGCGACAACCGCGACGTCGCAATCGTCCCGTTCGTGACATGAACGCTTCTCGCGTGCCGTCCGCTCACCGCAGCCGATGCCTGACGAACCGGCCCCGGCCCGTGGTGGACGCGCTTCACCGGCTCGTCACGCTGCGAGCCCGGCCGGCGACGCAACCGCGACATCCGGATTGAACCGGGTCATGCAGTTCAGGTCGAGTGCGCGTATCTGCTCGGTTATGAAGTCGACGAAGATACGAATGCGCGTCGGAAGATGTTGCCGGCTGAGATAGCAGATATAGTGGCCGCGATCTTCCGGCACATGCTTCGCCAGCGCGACGACGAGTTCGCTCGAAGCGATATGGTCGCGGATCTGGTAACCCGCCATCTGCGCGATGCCCGAACCGTTCAGGACCGCACGCAGCACCAGGTCCGCGTCGTTGAACGTCAGCCGCGACTTCGGCAGGTATTTCTGCACGCGGCCGTCGACGTTGAACTCCCATTCGAAGATGCGGCCGCTGGCGAAACGAAAGTTGATGCACTCGTGCCGTCCCAGATCCTCCAGACTCTGCGGAAGGCCGTGCCTGGCCACATACGACGGCGACGCGCAGAGCGCCATCTGCATCGGAATCAGTTGCCGGGCGATGATGCTCGAATCCTCGATGCGTCCATTGCGGAACGACACGTCGATTCGTTCGGACACCAGATCGACCGGCCGGTCGTCGAGCAGCAGATCGATGACGATGTCGGGGTAGGCTTTCGCAAACGTTTCCAGCAGCGGCGCAACGATCTTCCGGCCGAAGCCCACCGCCGAGCTGATCCGGATGAGGCCGCGCGGCGGCCCCTCCCGCAGTTCCAGCATGTCGTTCATCGCTTCGACGATCTGCGCCACGCCCTGGCGGCAGTTCTCGAAGAATCGCTGGCCTTCGCAGGTCAGTTCCGTCATGCGCGTGGTCCGCTGGAACAGCCGCGTGCTCAACTGCGCCTCCAGCTTCTGGACGTTGCGGCTCACGGCCGGCCGGCCGACGCCGAGACGTTCGGCGGCCTTGGTGAAGCTCCCCTCGCTCGCCACCGCGACGAACGCGAGGATGCCCGCGTAGCTTGCACCGAAGCTGGCCGACAATGCGTCGGCGCGCCCTGGCAAGTCGCGACGAACGCCGTGCTCCGACGTATCCGATCGATTCATTTCCGCTGCCCCCAGACATCCCGCCCATCCCGACTGCCCGTCGCAGGCGTACGCCTGCCCCCCACCTTCGACACGCGAATCAGCTTCTCGCGAGCCACCGGTCCAGGCCGATGCTGCCGAGTCGCGCTGCCCCGAGCGGCACGAGCGATCGTTCCTCGACACGGCCGCCGTAATAACGGGCATCGCGATCGGTCACCACCGCACGCGTGTCGCCGATCGACTTCAGATAACGCGCGACGATCTCCGCGAACGGCGCGCGATCCGGGCCCGCGATCTCGACCGTGCCGTTCAGCGGCCCGGCCAGCGCGATCTGCGCGAGCAGCGCCGCGACGTCTTCCGCGGCAATCGGCTGAAACAGTCCGTCGCCGATGCGCACGGTCCCGTCTTCCGTGCCGAAATCCGCAATACCGCCGATGAACTCCATGAATTGCGTGGCACGCACGATCGTGTACGGCACGCCGGCCGCCTCGATCGCCTGTTCCTGCGCGACCTTGGCCGCGAAATAGCCGTTCTCCGGCATCCGGTCGCAGCCGACGATCGACAGCGCGACGTGATGGCGCACGCCTGCGGCCACTTCGGCCTTGCCGAGATTGCGGGCCGACGTGCGGAAGAAATCCAGCACCGCCTGCGGTTCCCATGACGGCGCGTTCGCGACGTCCACGACGACGTCGGCGTCCGTCAATGCGTCGGTCAGGCCTTCGCCCGTGATGGAATTGACGCCGGTGCGCGGCGACGCCGCGAGCGCCTGGTGCCCTGCCTCGCCGAGCAACGTGACGACGCGTGAGCCGATCAGGCCCGAACCACCGATGACAACGATCTTCATCGCAAAATCTCCTGACGAAAGGGTTTTCCTGGACGCGTGCGGCACGTGACGCGCGCCGCCTCCGATGAAAACGGTCATGACCGTCGCATCGCATGGCGCAATTGTGGAAGAATCATGTCCTATCCATCAGTGCCAAGAATCGTCGATCGGACTGGTCCATGCCGTTCGCTCCCGTCGCCCACGAGACCGCGATGCCCGCCCCAACGCCCGCCCTGACCATCGAAATCGACCGGCACCATCAGTTGCCGATCTACCTGCAGATCTGCGAGCGATTCAGAACCGCGATCGCGGCAGGCCATCTGCGT